>CAYWFP010000023.1:0-42875 GCA_964457365.1 uncultured Planctomycetaceae bacterium | reverse complement strand
GCATCAAGTACAACAAGCCCGCCGGCGAGATCCTCAAGGACGACGAGGCCGGCATCAAGGCGCAGACGGTCGACCTCCCGGACGTCTTCGACGAGCAGGGCATGCTCCGCGCCAAGCCCGACTGGGGGCCGCCGCTTCCCGACGCGGCGGCGAGCTATGTCGGCCGCTACCTCGACACCTTCCCGGAAAGCGCCTTGGAAGGCCTCAAGCTGGGGCTGTACGAGCATTCGGCGGTGGGGCGCGACCTGCTGTACGAGATCTACACCAGCCTCGGCGCGGACGTGGTCCGCCTCGGCCGCAGCGAGCGTTTCATCCCGGTCGACACCGAGGCGATCCGCCCCGAGGACGTCGAACTCGCCCGCCGGTGGGCGCAGGAACGGAGCTTCGACGCGGTCGTCAGCACCGACGGCGACAGCGACCGGCCGCTGCTGGCCGACGAAACCGGCAAGTGGCTGCGCGGCGACGTCGCCGGAATCCTCGTGGCGCAGTTTCTCGGCGCCGACGCGGTGGTGACGCCGGTGAGCTGCAACACCGCCGCGGAGAAGTGCGGCGCCTTCAAGCAGGTGATCCGCACGCGCATCGGCTCGCCGTTCGTCGTCGCCGGCATGCAGGAGGCCGCCAAGGCCGGCGCCCGGCGCGTCGTCGGCTACGAGGCCAACGGCGGCTTCCTCACCGCCAGCCCGATCCCGATCCCCGGCGGCGACACCCTCGAGGCACTGCCCACGCGCGACTGCGTGCTGGTGCACCTGGGGATCCTGCTGCTGGCGCGTCAGCGCGGCCGGCGCATGAGCGAACTCGTCACCACCCTGCCGCCGCGCGTCACCGCCAGCGACCGCCTCGAGGAGTTTCCCGCCAAGACGAGCGCGCAGCGCATCCGGGAACTCGTCGACGGCGGCGCCCCGGCGGTGGAGAAGGTCTTCGGCGCCTTCGGCACGGTCGATTCCCTCGACACCACCGACGGGCTGCGCGTCACCTTCGACTCCGGCGAGATCGTGCACCTGCGCCCCTCCGGCAACGCGCCGGAACTGCGCTGCTACACCGAGGCCGAGAACGAGGAGCGCGCGCGTCAACTCAACGCCGAGGCGGTGGAGATCCTCGCGGGCTGGCGCGCCTGAGGTTTCCGAGCACCTCCGGAACTTTCGCCCTTGCCGCGTTCCGCCCGTGAGGCGTATAATGCCCCTGTTCGTCTGTCGGAGGACTGCCCGTGAAAAGCCTCGTCGTGGAGGACGACCCGATCGTCCGGGAGTTGCTGAAGCATATCCTCGAGCAGTACGGCACCTGCGATCTGGCCATCGACGGGGAACTCGGGGTGGCGGCCTACCGCATGGCCTTCAAGCTGCAGTCGCCGTACGACCTGGTCTGCATGGACGTGGAGATGCCCAGAAAGAACGGGCTGCAGGCGCTGCGGGAAATCCGCGAGCTGGAGTTCGAGGAGGAGGTGAAGAACCTGGCGAAGGTGGTGGTCATCACCAGCCACGACGACACCGACACCATCCTCGACAGCTTCCGCCGAAACTGCGACGGCTTCGTCTCCAAGCCTATCGACCGCGACGCGATCCAGAAGATGCTGCGCCAACTGGGGCTGATCGGGTAGCGGATTATTCCTTCATCCCATGGCGCTTCCTGAAGGTGTCGCGCTGCATGCCGAGCACAGTGTACTGGCTGTGCAAGGACTTCAATTTCATCTTCTCGGCGCCGAGCTTGGCCTTGAGCGCGGCGCGGATCTCCGCGGGGGTCTTCTCCTCCACGAGTTCCTGCAGCTTCTCGTCGTCCCAGGCGAGTTGCGTCTCCACCTCCGCGATCGCCGCCCTGGTCTGCGCGATGTCCCCGTCCTGCAGCGCGGCCATGCGTTTCTCGTGCGCCTGCAGCGCCGCCTGCAGGAACGGCTTGCGCTTATCCGCGTTCAGCTTCTTCGCGTGCATCCCCGCGTGCACGAGCATGCGCTTGCCCGCCTCGATCTCTTGGACGAACTCCTGCTCCGCCTCGGCCAATTCCGCGGCCGTCCCGTCCGTCTCGGCCGCTGAGAGCCATCCGCTGACGCACAGCAATACCACCAGCATTCCGCCCAGTCTACGCATCTTCGTTCTCCTCGAGATTCCCGAACACGAACTTGGGACCCGTCCGACAATTGTTTCAGTATTTCGGCGGCGCTACTTGTTCGCCTTCCACCACTCGCCCCACTCGCGCAGGAAGTCCGAGCTCGACCACTGCTTGTCCAGCCCCACCTGCGGCACGAGCTCGATATCGAACTCCTGGCAGACCTGCCATTCGGGGATGTTGCTGTAGTCGGTCCGGTCGCCGCCCTTGGTGAAGACGTGCGGGCGGAGCCTGCGCAAGGCCTCGCAGACGGTCTGGTCGTTCTCGATCTCGAAGGGGATGACGCAGTCGACCTCGCGGATGCAGGAGACGAGCATGCAGCGGGTGTCGATATCCTGGAAGTTCCTGCCCTTCTTGGCGCGCAGGAACGCGTCGCCGTTGACCACCACCACCAGCGTGTCGCCGTGCTGCTTGGACTCGATGATGCAACTGGCGTGGCCGGGATGGATCGGATCGAACCCGCCGGAGGTGCAGACGATGGTGCCGCACCGGTCGCGGATCTTGTCGAACTCCTCGAACGAAAGAATCTCGGCATACTTGCCCATGGGGGTTTCCTTGTCTTGTCGGCCAATTTCGCGTCGAGGAACGCGCGGCAGACGGCGTGCCCGCGCGCCGCGGCGTCTCCTCGCGCCGGACCATTATACCCGCTGCCGCGGTTTTCGGGGAGATGCCAACCGGATTATCACACGAAAACGGCCGGCCGCGAGCCGGGAATGCGCGCGCCAGTCTCATTTCTTCGACACCGGCCACGACGCCCGGCAGCAGACGCCCAGCGGCAGGTCCCGCCCTGCCCCGGCGGCGGCGACGGTCAGCGGCAACGGCTCGAGCCGCGGATTCCCGGGAAGACGACGCAACCCCGCGGCGAGATCCGCGGCGGTGTAGCGCGGGTGATGGCAGCTCAGAAGGAGAAAACGCGGCCGGTCCGCCAGCAGCCGCGCGGCCAGCGCCAGCAGTTCGTCCAGGTCGCGCTCGAGCTTCCAGGTCTTGCCCTTGCCGCGGCCGAAGGCCGGCGGATCGAGAATCATCCCCTCGTACCGGCGTCCGCGCCTGGCCTCGCGCCGCATGAACGTCAGCGCGTCGTCGACGAGCCAGCGGATCGGGTTGCGGTCGCACCCGCTCGGCGCGGCGTTCTCCCGCGCCCGGCTCACCGCCGGCTTCGCCGCGTCGAGGTGGACCACCTCGGTCTGCGGGCGGCTGCAGGCCAGCGTCGCCGCGCCGGTGTAGGCGAATAGATTCAACACCCGCAGCGGCCCGGCGGCCGCGTCGACGTTCTCACGCAGCCAACGCCAGTTGGGGATCTGCTCGGGAAAGACGCCGAGCCGGCCGTGCGCCAGAGGGTGCAGATACAGCTTCACCGGGTCGAGGTCGACGATCCACGGCGTCGGCAGCGGCGCGCGCTCGATCCACCGCCCGCCCCGCCCCTCGCGCACCCAGGCCAGCGTCGCCGCCGCCCACGCCGCGTCCAGCCCGCGCGGCCACGTCGCTGCCGGGGCCGGGCGCGCCACCGTCACCGGGCCGAAACGCTCGAGCCGCTCGCCCTCGCCGCAATCCAGAAGCGCGTAACCGCCCTCTTTCGCCATCGCGGCATTATAGCGGTTTTCGCTTGGCGGCGCAGCCGGGAGGATTACAATGCCGGCAGGAGACGCCATGGTCGATCTGTCGCCGCCGCACCTGCGCTGGGCGTGCAGCTACTGCAGCTACGCCTACGAACCGAAGCTGGGCGACCCGGAGCACGGGTACCCCGCCGGCACCCTCTTCGAGGAACTGGACGAGGACTGGTGCTGCCCGTGGTGCGGCGCGCCGAAAGACACCTTCGTGCGCGAGGACCAACTCGACGCCTGAGCCCGCGGAGATCCGCATGATCACCTTCAACGTCAAGAGCGGCAAGCGCAGCGAACTGATCGACATCGACCGGCAGGCGCGACAGGCGCTGCAGGAACTTGGCGCCGGCGACGGCGTGGCCACGGTCTTCACCCCGCACACCACCGCCGCGATCACCATCAACGAGAACGCCGACCCCGGCGTCTGCCGCGACCTGGTGGCAACATTGCAGGAGCTCGTCCCGGCCGACCAGCCGCACTTCACCCACGGCGAGGGCAATAGCGACAGCCATCTCAAGTCGAGCCTCGTCGGCTGCAGCGAGCAGGTCATCGTCGAGAACGGAAGAATGGCGCTCGGCACCTGGCAGAGCCTCTATTTCTGCGAATTCGACGGGCCGAGGACGCGCAAGGTGCACGTAACGTTCACGCCGGCCCCGAAGCGGGGCTGACGGTCAATGCCGGGTGGCGTGCCGCCACGCGCCGGCGAAACGCACGTCCCCGACACGACGCGCCGTTTTCACTCGACTCGATTGTCAAAGAGCCATCGCGGGAACGGAGCCCGCCTTGCGCCGGCTTCGCTTGCGGGCTCGTCAACAGAGCTCCGCTTCCGGTCCGGCGTCGGGCAGTCGCGGGAACAGAGCCCGCCTCGTGCCCGTGTTCACATTTGCGGCACGACTGGCGCGAAATCAAGAGGCTTTGGTACAGTCCCGTACCGTACGCGTACGACGAAAATCGAGGCACGCGCGCATCGTCATGACGTATCAACGAGATAGGCGGCCGGAACTTTTTCGCAAATCGCGCTAAGTTTTTTTCGAATTCGAACGCCGCGACCGGCAACGGATGTCACGCCAAGCCGTGAACGGCTTACCGCTCGCGCTCGACCAGGACTTTCTCGGCCATGCCGCGGCCGACGGCGAGGCGGGTATCGCCGCAGGCGACCAGCGTCGGGCGGTTGCAGTTGCCGGCGTTGTTGAGCACCTCGATGCGCGAGCCGACGTTGATGCCCATGCTGACGATGCGGTTCTGGAAACCGTGCCCGCCGGCGAGCGCCACCACAGTAGCCTTCGTCCCCGCGGGCAGGTTGCAGAGCGGTTCGACCAGATTGGAATTCGTCGGGTTCGCCTCAGCCGTGCTCATCGATGCCTCTCTCGCCAGGGGTAAGATCCGGACACGCATCGCACGCCGAGGACTCGCGCCCGCACTGCTCGTGGCAGGCGCAGCCGGAACGGCCCTGGAAGAGCCGATAGAGGTGGCGAACGATGATCACCGCCGCGGCGAGCAGAATCGCGCCCAGAACGAGGTACTGCATCATACGCGCCTTGACCGGAATCCGGCAATATTTAGACGCCTTCTCAACAACAAGCTACTCTATTAATACGCGCACAACGGGCTTCGTCAAGTAAAAGAGACGAAATCGGAAAAAAAGGGGCGCGACAGGAGCAGGCGCGGACGAGCGGAACCGCCGTTCAGGGGATCTTGATCCAATTGCCATCTTCGGTGCGGTAATGCGTCCCGCTCCGGGCGTTCAGGCGGTCAGGCGCAGCGTGGCGTCGTCGCCGAAGGGCCAGGCCGCGTCCAGCAGCAGCTTCTCGTCCACCAGTTGCGGCAGCCCCGAGGCGGGGGGCAGTTCGTGCGCGCCGAGCGAGGCCTTGCCGATGGTAAAGACCGGCGGACTGTCCAACTCGTTCATCCCGGCCGGGGCGTTGATCGCGACAGGAACGAAGCCGCGGAGGTTTCCCAGCGCCAGCTCCAGCGCCGGCAGGCGCAGCGAGCCGTCGACGAGACGGACGCGGCCGACCAGAACCGGGGCGCCCGTCGCATCGACCGCGGCACGCCCGTCGAAGCGGAACGAGGTCTGCCCGATTTCCACGCCGCGCCAGGCGAAAGAAGCGTCGCGGACGAAAGCCGCATTACAAGGGCGGCTCGGCCCAGGACACGATCCGCGTCCGCGTCTACAAAACCAGGATCAACAAACAAGGCGAGCACGAACACCTCCTGCTCGTCGACTGGATCGAAATCTACTGAGCCGGGCAAATCTTTCTCATTTGAACCTTGACAATTCCCCGGACGGAAGTATGAATAGAATTGGCTCTTATGTAGACTCGGTCTCAATAAGACGCCCGACACCACTACCGCTGCGGGATTGCCATGGCCAGCAAGCATCAGCACGACAACATCCTCGTCGCCCTCGCGGGGCAGCCCAACGTCGGCAAGTCCACCGTCTTCAACATGCTCACCGGCGCGCAGCAGCACATCGCCAACTTCCCCGGCCTGACGGTGGAGAAGAAGGAAGGCGTCTACGCGCACGAGAACCGGCGGCACGAGATCGTCGACCTGCCGGGCACCTACAGCCTGACCTCGTACTCGCAGGAGGAGCGCGTCACGCGCGACTTCATCCTGCTGGAGAGGCCGGAGGTGGTGGTGGCGGTGGTCGACGCGGCGAACCTGATGCGCAACCTGCTGCTGGTGATCCAGCTCCGGGAGATGGGCGTGCCGCTGGTGGTCTGCCTGAACATGATGGACGTCGCCGAGCAGCGCGAATTCCAGATCGACACGGCGCGTCTCGGCGAGACGCTGGCGGTGCCGGTGGTGCCGGTAGTGGCCAAGCACGGCCGCGGGCGCGAGGCGTTGCGGGCGGCGATCCACGAAGTAGCCTCGACCCGCGAGCACGCCGCGCCGCCGTGGGCGCTCGACTACGGCGCGGAGCTGGCGCCGGAGCTGCGGGAGCTGACCGCGCGGCTGGAGGCATTTCCGCACCTGATGGAGGACTTTTCCGCGCGCTGGCTGGCGGTGAAGCTGATGGAGGGAGACACCGAGGCGCGGCGTATCATCCAGCACCACATCCACGAGGACGAGGAGACCGCGCGGACGTTCCTGGCCCACGCCGACCTGTCACGGCAGCGCTTCGCCGAAGTTCACGGCCGGACGGCGATCAAGGTCGTCGCCGACACGCGCTACGCCGAGGCCGAGCGGATCACCGAGCTCTGCGTCGACCGCAGCCGCGTCGCCGAACGCACGCTCAGCGACCGCATCGACGCGGTGTTGCTGCACCCGTGGCTGGAGGTGCCGCTGCTGATCCTCTTCCTGCTGCTCTTCTACCTCATCGCCATGGGGCTGGGCGAGTACCTCGCGGAGCGTTGCGCGCCGCTGCTGAACGCGGTGCAGCAGGGGGTGGGCGCGCTCTTCCCGCCGCACCCGCAGATGCTGCGCACGCCGTGGCTGGAGGGCCTGGTGGTCGACGGGCTGGCCGAGGGGGTGCTCTCGCTCTTGTACTTCGTGCCGATCTTCTTTCTGCTCTTCGCGCTCATCGCCGTCGTCGAGGACAGCGGCTACATGGCCCGCATCGCCTTCGTCATGGACCGCTTTCTCCGTCGCTTCGGGCTGCAGGGACAATCGACGCTGCCGCTGCTGCTGAGCGGGGCGCTCGCCGGCGGCTGCACCGTGCCGGGGATCCTGGCCACGCGCACGATGAAGGACCAGCGCTCGCGACTGTTGACGATCCTGGTGCTGCCGCTGCTGAACTGCGGCGGCAAGATCGCCATCTACATCTTCATCGTCGAACTCTTCTTCGCCGCCTACCGGCCGCTGGTGCTGCTGGGGATGTCGCTCTTCACCATCGCCATGGCGCTGCTGGCGGCGAAGGCGCTCAGCCTGACGCTGGTGCGCGGGCAAGAGGAGCCGTTCATGCTCGAACTGCCGCCCTATCGCCTGCCGACCGCGCGCGGCGTGCTGCGCCAGACCGGCGTGCGGCTCTGGTCGTTCGTGCGCAAAGTCGTCACCGTGGTCGCGGCGTTCCAGGTGATCTTCTTCTGCACGCTGCACCTGCCGGGGCTGGGCCTGGAGCGCGAGTTGGACTTTCAGTCACGCCTGGACGCGGCGCTGCGGCGGATGCACGCGGACGCGGGCGCGCAGAACCACTATCGCCCGCTGCTGGACGGGCCTTCGCTGCGGGCGCTGCTGGACTACCGCGCGCGCCTGACGCACGCGCTGGAGCAGGCCGGGGACGAGAACGAACGCGAACGGATCGCCGAGCGTTTTCGCGCGGAGAATCGCGAGTTCCACCGTCTCAACCGCCCCGGCGACAGCCCCGACGACACCGAGGCCGCGCGCGCGCGGCAAGCCTTCGCCCGCTACGCGCGGACCTTGCAGACGCTGCGGACGCAGCGCCAGCATGAGTTGACCGAGACGAGCCTGGCCGGCCGCGCGGGGAAGGCGTTGGAACCGGTGAGCCGCCTGGCCGGTTTCGACTGGCGCATCAACCTCGCGGTCATCACCTCGCTCCCCGCGCGCGAGAACCTGGTGGCCACGCTGGAGCTGATCTTTCAAGCCCGGAAGCCGGCCGATACGCCCCCCGCCCCGGCGCCGCGGGCCTACACGCGCTGGCCGGCACCGCACGCGCTGGCGCTGCTGGTCTTCGTGGCGCTGCTGCCGCCGTGCTTGCCGACGGTGGCGCTGCTCAAGGCCGAGACGCGCTCCTGGCGCTGGACCGTCTTCGCCTCGGTCTACCCGCTGGTCCTCTCCTACGCCATGGCGGTGCTGGTCTTCCAGCTCGGCGCCGCGCTCGGCGGCTGAATTAACCGTTTTCTGACGATTTCCGCCGCGTTCCCGGCGGTATGATGGCCGTGGAGCGCATGGCGCCATGCGCGCATCGGATCCGAATGTCCAGGAGGAGGAACCATGGCCCACGTCATTACCGATGAATGCACCTGCTGCGGCATCTGCGTCGAAGCCTGCCCGGTCGAGGCGATCAGCGAGGGCGACCCGAAATACGTCATCGACGCCGATGCCTGCACCGACTGCGGCGCCTGCGCCGGGGAGTGTCCGGTCGAGGCGATCAAGGCCGGCTGAACCGGACCGCGATGCCACCGGGCACGCATCGTCGACACCCCCGGCGGGGGTGTTTTTTTTGTGCCCGGGAAATCGACGCCTGTTCATCTCTTTACAACCACTCGCCGATCGTTCAGAATAACGTGAAATACGGTACGCCTTTTGGGAACATGCGCATGGCCGAGAACGAGAACGCCCTCGCCGAGGAGAACCGGCGCCTGAAACAGGAACTGGCCGCGCTGCAGGCACGGCCGGCCAACCTGCAGGAGCGCCGCCTGGCGCTGGCCCTCTGGGGGGGCGACCTGGCGTGGTGGGACTGGAACGTCGAGACCGGCGACTTGCTGTACAATCCGCTCAAGACCGGCATACTCGGCTACGACGCCGACGAGATCCCGCCGCGGGTGGAGGCGTTCATCGGCTTGATCCACCCCGAGGACTACGAGCGGACGATGGAGACGATGCGCCAGCACCTGCGCGGCGAGAAGCCGACGTACGACATCCGCTACCGCCTCAGACGCAAGGACGGCGGCTGGAAGTGGCTCTGGGACCGGGGCAAGATCGTCGAACGCGACGAGGAGGGCAATCCCAGGCGACTCTGCGGGGTGGTACAGGACATCGACGACCTGATCCGCCTGGAGAAGGAACTGGCGGCCTACCGCGCGG
Organism: uncultured Planctomycetaceae bacterium; assembly: GCA_964457365.1. Lineage (GTDB taxonomy): Bacteria > Planctomycetota > SZUA-567 > SZUA-567 > SZUA-567 > CAYWFP01. The sequence continues at coordinate 33,468 of CAYWFP010000023.1, read as the reverse complement.
AGCTCGAACAGCGGGTGGCCGAACGCACCGCCGAGCTCGAACGGACCAACGAACTTCTGCGCGCCGAGATGGCCGAGCGCGAACGGATGCAGCGCATGCTGATCCGCACCGAGCGCATGAGCGCGGTCAGCACCCTCGCCGCTGGCGTGGCGCACGAGTTCAACAACGCGATGACCGCGGTGGTCGGCTACATGAACCTGCTGGGGAGTTCGCAGACGCTGGACGAGAAAGCCCGCCGCCGCCTGCAGATCATGCGCCAGGCGACCGAACGGGTCGTGCGCACCACGCGCAACCTGCTGGCGTTCACCCGCCTCGAACCGGCCAACCGCGTGCATTACGACCTCAACGTCGTGGTCGACGACGCGAGCATGCTGGTGCGGAACAAGCTCGAGACCGAGCGCATCGAACTGGTCCGCAACGCCGGCGAGGTGCCGCGGCTGCTGCTGGATCCGCACGAGATGGGCCAGGTGATCGTGCACCTGCTCATCAACGCCATTCACGCCTTGACCGACCGCGCCGAGAAGCGCATCACCATCCGCACCGGCGTCGAAGCGGGGCGCGCCTTCCTGGAGGTACGCGACACCGGCTGCGGCATTCCGCCGGCGGACCTGGGGCGGCTGACGCTGCCGTTCTTCAGCAAAAAGGGCGAGCACGCCGAGCAGGACTCCTCGCTGGCCAAGGTGGCCGGCGCGGGACTGGGGCTGAGCGTGAGCGAACGCATCGTGCAGAATCACGAGGGGGAGATGTTCTTCGAGAGCACGCCCGGCATCGGCACGACCGTCACCGTCCGCCTGCCCCTCTCGCCGGAGGAAAGGGAGACGACCGCAGCGCCCGTCGAGACGACGCCCGGCACGGCGGGGGCGGTGCGCGCTCTGGTCCTGGAGGACGACGAACTGGTGCGCTCCTTCGTCACCGAGTGCCTCGAACGCGCCGGGCACGAGGTTTTCGCCACCGAGAACGGCGCCACGGCGCTGGCCAGGATCGAGGAGAGCCGATTCGACATGGCCTTCGTCGACCTGCTGCTGCCGGCGATGCCGGGGACGGACTTTCTGCAACAGCTGGCGCAGATGCCGCCCGAGAGACAGCCGCCGTGCGTGGTCATCACCGGCCGCCTCGACGATAACGCAGCCCTTCCCGGCCCGGTCTCCGAGGTACTGAAGAAGCCGTTCTCCTCCGAGGAACTGCTGGCCGCGCTCGAACGGACGCGAGCGTTGCGCGCCTGAGCATACCGCGTCCCCCCATGCCGCCGAGCGTCTTTAATCGAAGATTAATCCCCGCGAATCACGAATTCTGATAGGATAGGCGAACGGATTCGACCAGCGCCGGGAGCCCGGGATGCGCGCGATCTGCTGCCTCTTACTGAGTCTGCTCGCCGTCTCCGTCGTCGAGGGAGGCGAGCGCCTGAAGCTGTTGAGCGAAGAAGCGCCGCCGGCGAACTACGTCGACGACACCGGCCAACCCGCGGGCACCGCCGTCGATATCGTGCGCGAGATCTGCGCACGCCTGGATCATCCGCGCAGCATCCAGATCCTCCCGTGGAAACGCGCCTACATAATGGCCCAGACACAGGCCGATGTCGCGCTCTTCTCGACTACGCGCACGCCCGCGCGGGAGAAGCTGTTCAAGTGGGTCGGACCGATCGTGGTCACGCGCTGGGTTTTCTACGCCCGCGCCGACTCGCCGATCAGGATCGAGACTCTCGACGATGCGCGCAAAGTCGAACGGATCGGCACCTATCGCGCCGACGCGCGCGACGAATACCTGCGTAAACTGGCGTTTCCGAACATCGAGAGCGCCAGCGACAACGGCAGCAACATCAAGAAGTTACTGGGAAATCGCATCGACCTCTGGGCAGCGAGCACGACCTCGGCGCTGATGCTCTGCAAACAGCACCGCATCGACCCGAACCGGATCAAGCCGGTCTTCACCATCAAGAAGGCATTCCTGTACATCGCTTTCTCCCTGAAAACTCCCGACGAGACGGTCCGCAAATGGCAGGAGACCCTCGATACGATCAAGCGCGAGGGACTTTTCGAGGAAATCTATTCCCGCCATGTCCCGGGCGAGGATTTGAGCGAGATGCTGCCCGCAGACATGCAGTCGGCGCAATAATTGCCGCGAAGGCGGGAATGGCGCACTCGTCCCGAAAATTTCGCTTGCTCAATCCCCGTTCAGCGTGTAGGAATAGAGTAGCGGCGCCCGACATGCCTTTTGCCGCGCCCCACTGCTCTGCCCCGATGCGCACCCCGGTTCGCGGAGGTTTCCGTCAGCGATGTCGGTTGTCATGAAATGCCCCAACTGCGGAAAATCGTTCCGCGTGGACGATACCCTTGTCGGACACAGCGTCACCTGTCCGTGCGGAGAGACGTTTCACGTCGACGGCATCCGGCGCTCCTCCCAGCATCGCGCCTCGCGCAAGAAATCGACCACGTCCAAGTCCAGGGCCGGCGCTTCCGCTTCGCGCAAGAAGTCGACCACCCGCGCGTCCAAGGCCGTGCCAGCGGCCCCGGACAAGAAACGCAAATCGACGACCAAACACAAACAGAAGATGAAAAAGTGTCCGATCTGCAACAACGTCGTTCCCGAGAGCGATATCATCTGCATGCAATGCGGCTTCAATTTCGAGACCAACACGCGGTTGCAGACACGGGAGAAGCAACCGCTGGAAATCAAACTCACGCCGCGCCTGGCGAGCTATCTGGGGAAGCTGGGGATCCTGCTGCTGCTGGCCCTGATCGGCGGCGGCGGCTACCTCAGCTATCGCTATATCCTGAACGTCAAGCCCTTCGGCATCACCGAGAAGACGCCGCTGGGCACCGCGACCATTCTCAAGCACGAACTGGAAGAGGTGACCCAGAACCACCAGCGCATCGCGACGCAGGAATTCGACGTCGACGAGAACTACCAGATCGTCCGCTACGCCTACGTCCCGACCGATAACCCGCAGGCCAAAGACGTGGTGGTCCTCGTCAACGATGCCGGCGGCAAGATTCGCGCCCTCGGCGGCTTTTTCTACACTCCGCCGGAGACGGCCACGGCGCTGCACTGGTCCGGCGTACACAAATTCCTGCGGCAATTCTGGAAGACCCGCACCGGCGCCGAACCGCGCCCGGGCATCGGCAGGGAGTCGCAGACGTTCAGCCGGCAGGCCGCGGGCTGCGCGCTGCAGTGGACCAGCGTGCAGCAGCCGGTGCCGCTGCAATGGGTCACCGCCACCGACGATTCGGTCCCCGCCGAGACGCTGCGGGCGATGCTGCGCCGCGACAGCGCGGCACTGGCGAAGACGCTGGAACAGAAGGAGGAAGCGAACGAACTGGAACGCACCGAAGAAGCGAAGCAGCCCGCGGCGGACGACTCGCTGACAGACGAGCAGCAACAGCTTCTGGACGCATGGAAGACGGAGAACAAGAACCAGGAAACGGTCGAGAAGCACGCCCGGTCGCTGCCCCCCGGGATGAACCGCGCGCTGTTCGTCGAGGCGATGCTCGCCATCAAGAAAGAGCAGGTGACGGAATTGAAGCGAACGCTCCTGGCGCCGACGGTCGCCCGGATCGACAAACTCGAAAACCTCGCCGGCCAGCCCGAGGACGCCATCGACCGCGACGATCCGCTGGTCGCCGAGAGCCTGAAGGCGTACGCGGGAGAAGGCGCGCCGTCGGTCAAGGAGGCGCTGCGGCAGAAGCTGAGCGAAGAAAAGAAGGCGCTGCAACGCCGTCAACGCCTGGCTCTGCAGAACGACAAGTCCTATACCGAGTTGAAAGAGCGTTTCGGCGGCGAGACGGCGGAGTAAGAATTCACGGCTCGCCCAGGACGTCCTCGACACGCCGGATCAGCTCCGCTTCGTCGAACGGTTTCTTGAGAAAGCCGCGCAGGCCCTCGTCGAGGACCGTGCGGGTCTGGCCGTTGAGATCGTACCCGGAGACGAGCACGGCCTTCACGAACGGATTGATCCGGCGCAGCGCGACGAAGGTATCCCGGCCGTCGGCGCGGCGGATGCGAAAGTCGACGCGCTGCTCCGTCTCCGGGCGCTCAAAACAAGCGGCGAAGACACCGTCCACCGTATCCATATCGGCGGGATGAATAAACTAGCGGACCGGCCTGCCGACCATTTCCGCCGATGCGTAACCAAGGGTTTCTTCATGACGCGAATTGACGTACCGGAAACGTTTACTGCCATCCAGGACCACGATGAGATCGAAGCTACTCTCGACGATCAACTTGAAGACATCGGCTTCGGAGAGAGCCGTTTTCGATGCAGACGGCTCAGACGAGGACTTCGAAGAAGCGGCAGCAGAGTCGTTCATGATACAATCCCGTCATGTGCTCCCCCCTCGTTTCAAGTACGTTCTTGTACACAGCATACGCTTGGTTCAGAACTAGTCAAACGCACAGCGCGGAATCGACAGCGATTCTTCGCGTTTATGCGACTATTGAGTCGAAAACGGTACGACTCGACCGCAAGTGGCGATAAAGACGTTTCGGCGGCGTGGGGCGAGTTCCCCGGTTGTCCTGCACGAATCGGCGGCAATGAAATAAAGGACGAGTCTTTAAAACCCGCTTTCGCGTACCAGCACGGCATAGACGTAGAGCAAGCCGTCCCACAGGCGCGAGCGCGGCGTGGTGCGCAGCCAGAGGCGGCCGGTGCGTTTTATGCGAGGCGGCGGTTGGACATCACGCAACGCCAGTGTCATCTCGAAACGGCTCTCTCGCATGGCCAGCGTGCCGTCGCGGCGCTCGGTCACCGCGATCTCGCCGCGCAGCAGCGAGGAGAGCGGAAGGTACGGCAACGTCTCGGCGCGGACCGTGCCGAAGTCGACCACCCGGCAACGCCACTCCGCCCCGCCGCCGGCGGGAATGAAGACGGCTTCGGCCTCGGTGTCGATATACTTCGCGTCGGCCTCGGCGACATAGGCCTGAAGCTGCAGGCCGCGCGCCTCGGCGATGCGGCCGAGCACGGCCTGGTCCCGGACGAAGGCGCCCGGGCGCAAGGCCTCGTCCCACTCGATCAGCACACCGTCGATACCGGCGCGGACGACGCTGCCGCGGCGCAGTTCCCGCAGGCGTTGCAGCTCCGCGCGCACCTGGGCGATCTGCTCGACCTTTTCCTCCAGAAACGCCCGGCCCTCCTCGCTGCGGACCAGGACCTCGCGCTCGCGTTGCAGAATCGCCAGTTCCGTCTGCTGCTGGCGGAACGCGCTCTCAAGCTCGATCGATTCGATTCGCAGCAGCGCCCGGCCCTTCTCCACAGGATCGCCGCGCTCCGCCGTCATCTCGACCACCCGTCCCGCGTGCGCGGCGTAGAGCGTCTGACTCGCCTGCGGTACGGCGATGGCCGGCGCGCCGACCCACCGCGGCAGCGGCAGCGCCAGCCATGCCAGCAGCGCCGCCAGCGCCAGCAGCGTCGCCAGCAGGCGCAGGTTGAAACGCAGATGCCGCCGGTAGCCGATCAGCGTCGCCGTCTCGTTGACGACCGGGCGGACGAAGAAGAAGCCGATCTCGGCGAAGAAGAGCGCGACGCCGACGACCTTGGTGAACTTGGCGTAGACCAGCAACGCGATGCCGAAGTACAGGCCGATGCGGTAGATCCAGGCGTAGACGGCGTAGAACATCAAGCCGATGAGCCGGCGACGCGAAACACCCTCCTCCGGCGGCGGCAGGTCCAGCCCCAAGAGCGCCTTGCGCAAGGCCCACTTGCTCAGGGCGAAGGCGCGCGGCTGGAGATTGTCGATCCCCCAGATGTCGGCAAGAATATAGTACCCGTCGAAACGCATCGCCGGATTGAGGTTGACCAGCAGCGTCGAGGCCAGCGTCACCGAGGAGACGATAAAGCACAGGTCGCGCCAGACCCCCGACGGGCTGATGCCCCAGAAGAAGAGCGCCACGCCCGCGAGAACGAGCTCGCTCAGGATCCCCGCCAGCGCGATGAGCAGGCGCCGCTTGCGGTCGGGCAGTTGCCAGGCGTCGGTGACGTCGCTGAAGGGAATCGGCATCAATACCATGAAGACCACCCCCATCGAGCGGACGCGCACGCCGAAGCTCTTGGCCACATAGGCATGCGAGAACTCGTGCAGCAGCTTCAACGCCAGTACGGTCAACCCGTAGTAGAACGCGCCTTGCCAGCTGAAGAAATCGGGGAAGGTGGCGAAGTATTCGCCGGGTCGCTGCAGCAGGAAGAACAGCCCCGCCAGCCCCAGCAGCAAATACAGCCAGCGCGCCGTGCGCCCCCCCAGGAGCCCGACCCGCTCGACGGTGCGCGCGAGGAAGCGATCTGGGCGCAGGAGCGGCACGCGGATGTAGAGGTAATGCTGCAGCATCCACCACAGCGGCCGGACCCGTCGCTGGGCCTGGAGCTGCAGCAAGCGGTCGACCGGCGCCACCACCCCCGCCAGCGTCAGCCCGCGCGCGGTCGCTTCGCGATGCAGCGCCAGAACGTCCTCAGCGCCGAACGCCAGCGGCGTGAACCGGCGCAACTCCGCCAGGAGCGACGAGAGCCGCCGCGGCACGCGCAAGCGCAACAGCACCTGCGCCTCGGCCCAGCCCATCTTGTCGTAGGTGCCGCCGAGCGGATCGTGAATCGCGCACGTCGGCGCGCCGTCGAGTTCGGGCGGACCGGGGTAGAACTCCAGGTCGCGGCGAAGCGGCGCCAGCAGCGGATCGTCCTGCGTGGTCATGCTACCACCCCAGATAGCGGCGGATCGACTTCAGCGGTTTGCGCAGCAGCCAGTAGGCGAAGATCACGCGCTCACCGTAGAGGACGGCGCTGCCCGTGAGCCCGATGCGCAGATCCGTCTCCTCCGCCACCCACTCGGCCTCGGCCATGAAGCTGGAGACCCCGCCCGGGCTGACCCCGGCGTGCATGGCGACGAAGTCGAGCCTGGCGCGGCGGCGACGGCCGGGATCGGCATCGAGTAGCACCTCGACCGGCTCGTCCTCGCCGAAAGCGATGTTGTCGTCCTCCGGCAGCCAGAGACGCAGACGCGATTCCGCCGGGTCGACGATACGCAGCACCCGCTCGCCGACGACGACGGCGCGGCCGGACCATTCGTGCGGCGCGTCGATGAGGACCACGCCGCGGGTATCGGCCTCCACCTCGAGCCGGTCGGCCTGGTGCTTGGCCAGATCGAACCGTTCGCGCTGCTGCGCGAGCCGGTACTCCAGGATCGCCACCTGCGCGCGCATCTTGGGATCCTCGAAAGCCTGCACCTTGGCCCGGGCGAGCGTGCTGCGCAGCTCCTCGACCTTGCGCTCGGCGATCTTCATCTCCTGCAGCACCTCGCGCTTGTCGTAGACGAAGACCAGATCCCCCGCCGCGACCGCGTCGCCCGGTTTCACCGCCACGCGGTCGATCACCCCCTTCAGCGGCGCGGCCACCACCCGCGGCTCCTCCGGCACCACCTCGCAGGGCGCGACCACGCGCAGCCGCACCGGCAGGAGCGCCACCACGACCACCGCGGCCAACGCCAGGAGCGCCGCGGAGCGCCGCCAGAGCCAGCGGCGCGCCAGCGCGCCCCACGGCACGCGCGGCTCGAAACGCGACCAAGCCGCGCCGTATCCGACCGCCAGCGACGAGAGGAGCTTCTGCTCGCGCTCGCCCCAGCGCTCGCCGCCCCAACGCTCGAGCCAGATCGCGGCGACCACCTTCCCGCCCGTCCGCACCGGCACCCAGAGCACCGAGAGGCCGTCGGTCTTTCCCGCCAGCGCCGTCCAGGTCTCTCCTGCTTCGCCCGCGAAAGACTCGTCCGCGAGGATCGCCGCCTCTTCCCGGTTCGCCAGTGTCTTGACCAGCTTGCGCCAGCTCCGCGCCAGCGGCGTTTGCGCCTCGGCGTCGGCGCGACCGCTGACGCCTTCCAGCTGCGGCGCGCCGTATTCGAAGCTCCACAGCACGGCGCGCGAATAGGGGAAGAGCTTGATCGTGCTGTTGATGCAATGAAAGACCAGTTGCGCGCGAGTGGCGGCGAGGTTGGCCTCGAGGGTCAACTCGTACAGCGTGGTAATCAGGCGTAGCGAATCGTCGGCGATTTGCGTCGAAGCCGTCATGGCTGGTTCACCAGATCCCGCAGGCGGATCACCCCGTTCATGCCGCCTTTCAACTCGCGCGCGGCGTTGTCCACCTCGGCGTAGATGCGGAAAGTCTTACTCGCCGGGTCGAGGTTCGCGGCGATGTTGCTGACCGTCCCGGTAACCTCGCGGTCGAGCTCGATCACGCGGATGGGCACGCGCAGACCGAGCTTGACGCGGCTGTAGACCTTCGAGGGCACCAGCACTTCCGCGCGCAGCACCTTGTCGTCGACGATCTCGATCAGCGGTTGGCCGCGCTGGACCCATTCCTGCGCCTGGACGAGCACCTCCACCACCCGTCCGTCGTACGGGGCGCTGATGGCGCAGCCCTCGAGCTCCAGCCGGGCGAAGGCGGTGTTGGACTCGGCCACCGCCAGGGTCTTTCTGGCCTCCTGCAGCTCCAGCTCGGCGGTCATCTCGATACGGCGCCGTTCGGCGTCGGCGACGGCGTAGTCCTTCTCGGCGCGGACGAGGCTCATGCGCGCGGCGGCCTCGGCCTGGGCCAGTTCCGCACGAGCCACCTGCACGTCGCGCTCGGCGTTGGCCAGCTCCAGCTCCGTCGCCGCGTCGCCGGCGGCCAGATCGCGCATCGCCTCCAGGTTCTTCTCGGCCGCCGCCAGCACGGCGCGGGCGCGATTCTCGCTCACTTTCTTCTCGACCAACTCGCGCGTCAGCGCGCGCGTCTTCTCCGCCGCCGTCAAAAGCGCCTGGGCGCGCTCGACCTCGACGCCGGAGGCGTGCAGCTTCTCCGTCAGGCTCAAGGTGGTGCGCGCCTCGCTCTCGAGCGCCTCGGCCTTGCGCAGGTGCTGGCGGTAGCGCCGGTCGTCCAGGTCCAGAAGCGGCGCGTCCTTGGCGAAGACCTGGCCGAACTCGACGTGCCGCGCCACCGCCCGCGCGGTCACCTCGGCCGCGAGCACCGCGCGCCGGCGGGGGGTAAAGATCACCGTCAGCTCCGTCGCCTCCTCGCCCGCGGTAGCGGTAGAAACGAAGAGCAGCAGCGCGACGCAGACCGCACGGTTTCGCATGAACGGCTCCACTAAAAACGGGCGGCAGTAGACCTGCCGCCCATGATACGGACATTCCGGCGCGATTGCAACGGCGCTACTCGGCCTCGATCAACTCGCCGCGGCTCGCCTCGAGCGCCTCGCGGGCCTCGAACGCCGTCGCCAGCACCGCCTCGCGGTAGGCGCCGAAGACCGGCAGTTGCGAGATTCGCCGACTCAGCAAACGCTGCAGTTCCGCAAGGAAGATCTCGTCCTCGAGCAGTTCCTCGAGGTCCAGGTCGGTCAGGACCAGCCGGTCCTGGATGAACGAGGACGCGTCGCGCACCAGCAGGCCGCGGACAGCGCCGAACTGGGCGTTCCAGTCGACATCGCCGAGGCGCTGGGTCGCCATCTCCAGCAGCGCCTCGCGCCGCGCGGTCAGCGAGACGTAGGCGTTCTCCAGCGACTGGGCCTGGTCGAAGCCCAGCAGGCCCGCGTCGTTGAGGTCCAGCAGCGTCCGGATCTGCTGCGCGTCGTCGTAGACGGTGTCGATCTCGGCGGCGACGTAATTCCGCACCGAGGCTTCCAGGAACTCCGGCGTGACCAGGCCGGTCACCAACGCGTCGGCCACCGGGGTCAGCTCGGTCACCGAGAGCTCCGCGCCGCCGCCCAGAAGGGCCGGCAGGTTCTCGATCGCGGAGAAGTCGAACGCGTCGGGCACCTCCGGCAGCGGTGTCTGCGTATACTCCCCGCTCAACCCCAGGAGCGCGGCCGCGTCGGCATTCTCCGCCGGCGCCTCGCCCTCGACCGGGCCGGTGAGCGCCTCGATGAAGCCGGTCACCTCCGGGGTGAAGGTCTGCTCGAGCGTGGTGCCGAGGTTGCCGAAGGCCGTCAGGTCCGCGCCGGTGACGACCGGGGTTTCGGCGGCGTTCTCGAAGGCGGTATCGACCGCGGCGGTGTCCTGCTCGACCAGCCCGGCGGTGATGACGAAATCGGACGGGTCGGTCCCGGCCGGAACGACGACATCGGTCGGGCTGTTGGCCACGTCGCCGGTGCTGAAGTCGCTCATGTCGAGTCCCGGATCCGGCTGCGGCGGCGGGATGTTCGGCGCCTCGGCCGGCGGGGTGAGGGCGACGACATTGAGAGTGAACTGGAACGGCCCTTGCGCACCGAGATTGTCGCCGAACCAGTTGTCCGTATCGAGCGCAACAGTCATCACGATCTCGTCGCCGACGTTCAGGCTCTTGTCCGCCGCCAGGGTCAGCTCGCCGTTGTCGGCCACGGTGAAGAAGGCGTTCAGCGAAGCGGTATCGGTGATCTCGTCGTTGGTGCTGCTGACGAAGACGAGGCTCGTCACATCGAAATCATAGCCGTTCAGGCCCTGGTAGTTCGCGCTCGCGCTGGGCGCGCGGTTGTCCACGTCGTCGGGGACGAGCTGGGCGATGACGCCGCCGCCCTGCACCGTGCCGCTGCCGAGGCCGTCCTCGGCCAGGGTCACGTTGTTGATGTCTGTCGGGGCGTCGTTGACAGGGTCGATGGTGATGGTGGCGCTTTCGGAGTCGGTCAATGCGCCGCCGGTGCCGGAGTTGCCGCCGTCGTTGACGGTGACCTGCAGGGTTTCGGTGCCGTTGAAGTTCAAGTCGCTGTCGTAGGTGATCGAGCTTCCGCCACCGCCCTGGAGAACGGCCTGGATCTCGGCGGCCGTGCCGACGAGCTGTACGCTGGCCGCGCCGGTCGTGAACGCCGACAGCGTGCCGGGGCCGTCGACGACGTTCAACACGCCGTTGCCAACCGAGAGCACGACGGTGATGTCGTTGCCGCCGGAATCGACATCGGTCAGCGTCCATCCGCCGGCATGCACGTTCCAGGCGGCCGCGTCCTCGTCCTGGGCCGCGAATCCACCGCCCGGCATGGCGACCACCGGCGCGTCGTTGACGGCGACGACGGTGACGTCCACCGTGCCCGGCGCGCTGTCGGCGTTGTCGTTGGCGTCGTGCGAATCGTCTCCGTCGTTGAAGACAAAGGTGATCGCCTGCGTTTCGGCGGTCGGATTCTGGTCGTTGTCGTTGTCGAAGGAGATGCTGCGCATCAGCGCCTGCGCCGCGGCGGCGCTGACGGGATTGCCCTGGTTGAAGGTGACGACCAGGTCATCGCCATCTTGGCCGTCGGTGGTGATCTGGCCGATAGCCGTTCCACTGTAGCTCACGACAACCCCGGCGACGGTGATGCCGTTGATGCCGTCGACGACGTTCAGATCCTCGCCATCGGCGACTTCGTTGCCCGAGACCGTCAGCGTACCGCCCTGGAAGTCGGTCGTATCCACATCGGTCACGGTGGCGTTGGGATTCAGGATCGTGTACGCCGGCGCCTGGTCCTCGGTCAAGGTCGCCGCGCCGCCGAAGCCGCCGAGCACCGGCGCGTCGTTGGTGGACGTGACGTCGACGCGGAAAGCGGCGTCCGAATTTCCGCCGCCGTCGCGGTCGACGACGGTGTAGGTGATCTCCCGCTGCGTCGTATTCGGATCCTCGGAGACGTTGCTGAAGTAGATCGACCGCGCCACGGCCTGGACCGCGGCCTCGGTGGCGTCGTCGTTGAAGGAGATCACCAGCGGGGTGGCGCCGTCGGTGCCGCCGGACCAGGTGCCGATCACGTCGCCGGTGACCGTGTAGGTGACATTGCTGCCGTCGACGTCGATATTCGCCGCCCCGGTATCGGCGATGGTCAACCGGTCGTCGGTCGTGCCGGTGCCGCCGCCGAAGGAGACGGTGAGCGAACCGCCGCCGAAGTCCACGACGTTCCCGGCGCCGAACTCGTCGGCATCGTCGTTGACGGTCGTGTTGGAATCGATCAGTACGGCCGCGCCGCCCTCGGCGAAGGATGCGCCCTCGGCACCGTTCATCGCCAACGTCGCCGCGCCGTCCTGGTCCGAGGTGACGTTGACGTTCAGTGTCTCGGTGTCCTGCAACGCAGCGGGACCGCCACCGGAACTGTCCTGATCGTCGATGGTGATCTGGATCTGCGCGGTCCGGTTCGAGTTGGTGTAATAATTCGCCGTCGGCGTGAACGTCAGGCCGTCCAACGCGGCGTTGACATCGGCGATCAACCCCGTGAAGGTCATGGATTCGTCACCCTGGGCATCTGTAAAGGCCAGACCGGCGACACCGCCCAGCGTGAGAGCGCCGATATCCCCGCCGGCCGTTCCTTCGGTATCCTGAAGGGTAATGGTCACCTCGACCTCGTCGTCGGCCGATCCGTCGACGTCGGCCTCGGCGTCCACGTCACCGACGGTGACGAGATTGCCGTTGGCGGTACTCAGGACGAGCGCGGTGTTTTCGGTCGTCGTCTGCGTGCCGGGCAAAGTGACCGTCGGCGCTTCGTTCACGTCGTTGATGGTGAAGGCCGGCACGACGGAGACGCTGACCTCCCAGGCGTCGTTCCACCAGTCGCCGGCGTCGGTCTGGTCGCGCCAGTGCTCGGCCGCGTCGCCCTCGAAGTACGCGTCGAGGAAGTTGATATCGCCGCTGTCGACGATGTCGACCTCGATATTGTAGCTGTCCTGGGTCTCGTAATCGAAGGTGCCGTTGGTCTTGATCGTCCACTCGTCGTCCCACTGCGTCTCCGTGCCGTTGGTATCGACGCTCAAGACGAACTTGCCGCCGAAGTCGTCGGTCAGCTTGAACTGGTACTCGTCCATCCACTCGGCGTAGTCGAAATTCTGGTCTAGGAGGGTGTCCTCCAGCGTGAATGTCGCGACCGTGATCGCGGCACCGCCGTTCTCGTCGATGTCGCCGTTGACGATGGTGGCCTCGATATGGTTGGCTGCCGCATCGGAATCCACGTTCCAAATATCCGTATTCTGGATCATGGGCGCGGTGACGCGCGGGTTGGCGTAGTTCATCGCGTGCGAATCGAAGACGGTGGCGAAGGGAGTGTCCTGGCCGGCGAAGAGGGCGTAGCGGCTGCCGGACTCGCCGTCGACGGCGACCGTCTCCCCGAGGTGCACCTGGGTGCCGGCGTATTCGGCCTCGGCCACCACCCCCGCCTCGAGCAGTAGCCCGTCACCGTCGAAGTCGACCGGGTCGTACCAGAAGCAGTGGACCGCGCCGTAGTAGGTGGTGTTCGAATTGTCCTGCCCACGCGCGCCGACGATGGCCTGCCAGTCGTCGAGAGCGACCGACCAGCCCATGTTGTCGTCGTGAAAGCCGTTGTTCCAGTTGTCGGTGCCCTGCTGGTCGGCGACCAGGTCGTCGCCGACGATATCGGAATAGAAGTACCAGTCGCCGTCGTTGCCGTAGTTGATGTCCGCCTTGGGCGCGCCGACGAGGGCGTTGAATTGACCGGCGACATCGGTGCCGTCGGGGCCGTCCAGCCACTCCGAACCGGGGAAGTAGTCCAGCGCGACGTCGTAGCCGAACCAGGAGCCGGCCTCGCCGCCCTCGTCGACCGCGCCGACGAGGTCGAGTTCGCTGTTGCCGGAGTCCAGCCACATCAGGTACGCCTCGGGATTCGTGCCGCCGCTGACCGCGGGCGCGCCGACGAGGACGTATACGCTGTTGGCGGCGGAGCCGGCGATATCCACGGCGTAGCCGTAGTCGGAATTGGCGCTCAACCCCAGGCCGCCGCTGCCGACGTCCTGATCGGCCGACATGGTGCCCAGCGAATCCCAGTAGACGCCCAGGGTGGGCGACTGATCGAAGACGCCGACCCAGTTGGCCTCGGAGATACCCACCGCCATGTATATCTTGCCGCCGACGTTCTCCAGCGCGACGGCGTAGTCGGTGAAGCCGACCGCGGGCATGGCCAGCGCGTCCTCGAACGTCCAGGTAGCCCCCGAGCGCTCGAAGGTATACAGCATCTGCCCCGTAGTATCGGCGACGACGACGACGTTGTCCTCGACCGCGACGGTCGTGCCGAAGTTCAGCGACGGCGAACCGGTCATGATCAACGAGGCCAGATCGATCGTCTCGGTCCAGGTGTCGTAGACGCCGTCGAGTGCGGTGAAGTCCGCGTCGCCGCTGGTATTGCCGAAGGAATCCATGGTGTCGGTACCGATGAATACCGTCGCGTGCGCGCCGCCGAAGTAGGAGCTGCCGACCACGGCGATATCGCCGTCGATAGCCACGTCGTGCACATCGCCCGCGGAAGGATCGAGGTCGTTGTAGATCCCGAGCCGTCCCTCGAACGAGGCCAGCGCCCCGGCGTCGAAGTAGACCTGCGTCAGGTCGACGTTGTCCGTCTCCAGGATCCAGTCGCCCCCGGCCTCGGCGTTGCCGGTGACATCGTTCGAGGCGGCGACGTTGACGCCGGCGAACCCCTCGATCAAGGCCACGGCGTTCTCGCCGGAGTCGACGCTGGCGAAGTCGCACGGCAGCAGGTCGACCCGGCCGCCCTCGGCGACGAGTTCGCCCACGCCCTGCCAGAACGCCTGCATCTGCGGGTTGGTCAGCAACGTGCCGAAGTCGACGATCTGCCGGCCGGTGAGGTGGAAACGCCCGGGACCCAGGTCGTGCGTAGCAAAGCCGATGCTGGCGGCCTCGTCGCCGGCGAGCGTCTCGGCGATCTCGGAGAGAAGCTGCTCGGGGCTGTCCTGACCGGCGTCGTAGAGCACGGTGCGGACGTTGTCCATCGCCGCGTCGGCCAGCTCGTCCGCGTTGTCGATCTGATCGGAGACGACCAGGACGTGCACGCCGTCGCCGGCGTCGGCCGCCGCGTCGGGCGCGGGCGTGACCGGAGCGGGCGTGCCGCCGTCGGGGTTGTCGCCCTCGTCGGCGCCGGCCGCATCCAGGACGATCCTCTCCTCCAGGCGCATCAATCCGAGTTGCATGGGGACTTCCTCCGACAAGCCCCGCCCGGCAAACAGCGGCGAAGCGACAACGATGCGACTCCCGGCATGGTAACTGCGGGGCGACAATAGCCCGATACGCCTCCCAAGCGCAGGCAGGCCATGCATAAATTGTAAACCATGCCGCGGGGCATCGTCAAGTTCTATTTTGCCGAAAAATCCCGATCTTGCCTAGCCTTCGACGTTTACGGCAATCTCAGCCGCCGGGGAATCGTTCGCCGGCGGTGCGGGCGTCTCGTTCGGCTCGCTCGGTTGCGGCGCTTTCGGCATTTCCGGCGCCACCTCCTCAACCGGTGGCGTCTCGGCCACCTCTGCTTCTTTTTCCTTAACCTCAAAGAGGTTATGCTGTTTCAGATAATCATCCCAGCGCTGGATCGCCGCCCGGCGGCTCTGTACCGTCGCATCGGCCAGATAATGCATATCCACCCCGGTCATGCTCCGGAGCGCCAGCGAGGTGTGGAACCGGATGCGCTGGTTCTTATCGCCGAGCAGGTTGAAGAAGACCGGATACGCCTGCGGCGCACGTGTCTCGCGCAGGATGATGATGCCGTAGATGCGGTTTTCCATCACCTCGTCGTCGAGCAGCACCATGACGTGCGGCGCCACCCCGGCGCCCATGGCGATCAGTTCGGAGATGGCGTCGCGCCGTTCCTCGATATCGGCGGTGAAGCGGATGGTATCGACCAGAAGCTGCGCGCGGTTGGCATCGACCTCGCCCGTAAGCGGCGGGCGCGGCGGGCCGTAGCTGATCTTGCCCTCCGGATCGCGCAGCGCGAAGCGCAGCCACGGGCTGGTCTCGGGATCCTCCATGATGGCCTTGCGCCCCGTCGCCCGCGCCGCGAGACGCTGGCGCTCGAGGCTGACCATGTCCTCGGGGTCGCGGCCGATGGTGTTGTCGAGCTGCCGCTGGGCCACCAGCAGGTCGGTGTGCGCCTTGACGAACTCGATGCGCGCCCGGAGCGCCTTCTCCTCGGCCTCGAGTTCGACGCCGTGATGGGCCTTGCCGGCCTTGCGCTGCTTGCGCACGAAGTCGAGCTGCTGGTTGCGGTAGTCCATGAGTTGGCGCGTATAGCCGTAACGCCGTTGCGCGTCGTTGTAGTCGATGGCGGCCAAGTGGAGCTGCGAGAGGATCGCCACCGCCAGCGCGTGGCGCCGCTCGACGATCATGCCGCTCTCGAGCTTGGTGGCCTTGTAGTCGGAATACTTCGCCGGCAGCGACAGCAACTGCATCGAGGCGTTGAGCCCCACCGTCCACCAGTCGTGGACGTAGAGCAGTTTGTTGGCGTCGTGCTCGTAGCGCAGGAAGAGCGAGGGGCTGGGGAACATCTTGATCAGCGCGATGCGCGCCTCGTCGTAGGAGATACGCTCGTTCAGGTCCTCGTTGAAGAGCTCCGGCCGGCGGCGCAGCGTCTCCTTCTCCAGCTCCCGCATCGGCAGCGGCTCGATGACCAGGTCGGTCTTGAAGTCCGGTCGATCGAGGCGGAACTTGGTGCCCGGGGCCATGCCCATCAGGCCCGAGAGGGTGGCCTTGGCGCGGGCGTATTCCTGCTCGAACTCCTCGAGATTCATGCGCGAGCTCAACAGCCGGCTCTGGATCTCCAGGCCCTGGTACTTCGAGATCGCGCCCTTCTCGATCAGTTTCTCGATCTCGTCCTCGTGAACCTCGCTCTTGACGGCCAGATCCTCGGCGACCTTGAGCGCCTCCTGGGCGACCACCGCGCGCCAGTAGGCCTTGGTGACCGAGAGGACCAGGTTCTGCCGCACGCGGCGCAGGTTCTGCTCGGACATGAGGTAGCGGTCCTGCGCCTGCCGCGACTTGAGATAAGTCGCGCCGAAATCGAGCAGGTTCCAGATCAAGCTCATCTGGAAGGTGTTGGTATGCCGTCCCTGCGAATAGGTCGGCTCGGCCGCTTTCTCCTCCGTCCGGTAGTCCTTGGAGTAGCTCGGCGTCAGGCGGTCCTGGCGGCTGCGCTCGAGATTGGCCTGCAGCGTCGGCAGAAGGCGCAGCTTGCTGCCGGTGACGAGTTCGCGCTCGATCTCCTTCTTCTTGGCCATCAGCCGCGCCTCGAAGCTGTTCTTCAGCGCGTATTCGATGGCGTCGCGCACCGTCAGCGACTTGCGCAGTTTCATCCGCAGCGGCCGCGCCGCCTGCATGTCTCCCTTGGCGTTCTTCTCGCGCATCTCCTCGAGCGACATGCGCGCGAGCGGATTGTCGCAGCCGTGCAGCCCGATAGCGGCCACGGCCAGCCACGCCACCGCCAAGAGCCCCAAGAGGCGCGCTTCCTCCCTCCCACGCGGCGACCGTCCGGCGTTCTTCTTCTTCATCATTGTCGAGCGTCCTTCCTGCGAAACGCCGCCCAGGGCGCTTCCTACGCGGAATCTCAGCGCACCGCGCCTCCCGCGCGGGAGGCCGGTACAAGCTAGACCTTACTTGTTATTACGGTAAAGCGGGGCAGGGATTTCAGCGTAATTGGGATTGCAACGTCTTTTCGGCAATTAATTTACGCGATTATCGGACACCCGCGGACATGACGGGAACAAGCCGGCGGGAAGAACCGAAAAACGCAGGCGACCGAAGCCGCCCGCGCGTTCGTTCCTCTTGACCGAACTGCATTTACTTCGCCGCCCACTTGAAGCCGCGGATGGTCATCTCGAAGACGTGCGGATATTTCTCGAACTCCTCGAAGCGATGCCCGAGCGCGGAGTAGAAGACCTTGCCCTTGCCCCAGCTCTTGGTCCAGACCACCGGCATCTCGCAGCGCTTGCCCTCGTACTTGGTGTAGACGGTCGTGGCCAAGACGTCGATAGCCGGATCGATCAACATGTAATACTGCTCCGACTCGTAGCGGAAGGACTTGGGCATGCCCCTGGTGATGGGGCTGCGCTTCCCGGTCAGCTTGACGGCATACTTGCCCACGTGCGGATGGCCGGTGAACTGGCCGCCGATCATCCACTGGTAGTTGACGTTGCCGCGGAAAGCATCCCCCGCCCCGCCGTGCACGCCGGCGATGCCGACGCCGCTGCGGACCGCGGCGTTGATATTCGGCCACGCCTTGCCCTCGAGCGCGCCCATCGTCCACATGGGAACGATGAGGTCCAGCTTCTTCAGCGCCGCCTCGCTCTGCAACGCTTTCTGATTGTCCACCACGCGAACGCTGAAGCCCTCGTCCTTCAGTCCGTCGGCCAGCACGCCCGCGGTCTCCTTCGGGGTGTGCCCGTCCCAGCCGCCCCAGAAAATCAACGCCTTCTTCTTCGCCTTGGCCATCTCGCCCTCTCCTTCCTGCCGAATCGGCTGTGTCTGATACACAGGTGAATGCCGAGCAGTCTACCGCCACGGCGGCGAATGAAAAGCGAAAAGCCGCGTAAATTGTCGTTTCCGCCCGGCTTTCCGCCAGCATCCCGACGCGAACCGGCGCCGCGAAAAACCGGCGAAAACACGTTGACTTCCTTATTGTCTCCGTTATGATACCTTTGTCTTTTTTATGAGACCTACAGGAGCACGCATGTCCGCCTCCCTGCCGGCACTCGAACGCGGTCTCGCCATTCTCGAACGCCTCGCCGACGCCGGGGCGCCGGTGCCGTTCACCGTACTGCTGGAGGAGCTGGCGCTGCCGAAGGCGACGCTGGCGCGGCTCCTGAAGGTGCTGCGCGCGACCGGGCACATCGAGAAGACGCCCGCCGGTTACCGTCCGGGGGGGCGGGTCGACCGCCTCGCCGCCGGCGGCGACATCCGCCTGCGCCTGCGCACGGCGGGGCGCCCGGTACTGGAGGAGCTGGCGCGGGAGACGGAGAACACCGCGCTGCTGTTTCATCTGCATCCGGCTCAGACACAGTCGCTGGAGAAGGTGCTGCATCCGGAGTCGATCGTGATGCAGGAAATCGGCAGCGTCGACACGAACCTGTTCAATGCGCCGTGGGGGTGGCTGGCCTACGCGCACCTGGACAAACCCGCGCGCGCACAGGCCCGCGCACGTTGCGCGCCGCTGCCGCTGTCGCAGCGCAAGCTGGCGCGGCATGTCAACTTCATCGAGGCCCACGGCTTCGCCTACGACGACGCCGATTTTTTTCGCGGCGTGCGACGCCTCGCGGCTCCGGTCCAGGACCGCCCGGGAGAGCTGGTCGCCGCGCTGGTGATCGGCGGGACGACCTACACCATTCCCGAGAAGAAGATTCACCCCCTCGGCGAGACTCTCAAGCGCTACGCCGCACGAGTGTTCCCCGGCCGGACCCGGTGGTCCGGTAGAGACGAAAACGCATAGGAGGAAAACCATGCCCCCGCTCAACGTGCTCTTTATTCTCTCGGACCAGCACAACGCCAAGTGCCTCGGCCACAAGGGCCACCCCGACGTCAAGACGCCCAACCTCGACAAGCTCGCCGCCGAGGGCGTGCGCTTCGAGAACGCGATTACGCAGAACCCGATCTGCACCCCGAGCCGCATGTGCTACATCTCCGGGCAGTACGCGCACAACCACGGTTACTACGCGCTCTCGGGCGCCAATCCCGGCGGACTGCCCACCGTCTTCGGCCACTTCCGCCGCCACGGCTACCGCACCGGCGCCATCGGCAAGATCCACTGCCCCGAGTACTGGGTCGAGGACGACTGCGACTGGTTTCACGAAACCTCCGGCTGCAGCATCGGCGGACGCTCCGCCGCCTACAGGCAGTTCCTCGAAGAGCGCGGCAAGGAGGAGTTGGAGGACCACGAGGGCTTCCGCGAACTCGGCAAGCGCGGCCGGCAGTGCTGCGACGCGCGGCCGTCGATGGTCACTTTAGAGGAGTCGCAGGAGGGCTGGATCGCGGCGCAGTCGATCGGGTGGATGCAGCAGTGCCACGCCGAAGGCAAGCCGTTCTTCCTGCACGCGAGCCTCCCCAAGCCCCACCAGACCTACGCGCCGGCGAAGGAGTTCTGGGATCTGTACGACCCGGAGAAGCTGACCCTGCCCCCGAACGCCGATTACGAGATGAAGCACAAGGCGCCGCATCTGAAGGGCGCGGCAGAGCACTGGCGCAAGGGCGAGTGGACGCGGTTCGAGCCGCACGGCTTCGAGGAAGGCCGCAAGCGCAAGCTCCGCGGCTACCTCGGCAACATCAGCCAGGTCGATCACGCGGTCGGGCAGATGGCGAAGTGGCTCGACACGAGCGGCCTCGCGGAGAACACCATTATCGTCTACTCGGCCGATCACGGCGATTACGCCTGCGAACACGGCATCATGGAGAAGGCGCCCGGTATCTGCCACGACGCCATCACCCGCATTCCGTATATCTGGCGCCTGCCGAAAACGTTCCCCGCCGGCACGGTCCGCGAGGAGATCGTCGAGACGGTAGACGTGACGCAGACGGCTTGCGCGCTCTGCGGACTGCCGGCGATGGAGACGAGCGACGGCAAGGACATCTCGCACCTGCTGCAGGGACAGAGCGGCGCGGTGCGCGAGATCGGCGTCACCGAATTCGCCTGGAGCAAGAGCATCCGCAAGGGCGACTTCCGCTACGTCTACTACCCGCGCGAGATGTTCGCCGCGGACTACCCCGACGGCTTCGGCGAGCTGTATAACCTCGCGGACGATCCGTGGGAGATGACGAACCTGTTCTTCGAGCCGGACTGGCAGGAGAAGGTGCGCGAGATGAAGATCGACCTTTTCGACTGGCTGGTCACCACCACGCGCCCGGCGACGGTGCTGGTCGCGCAGGCACCCGAGAGCGACCAGACGATCGAGCGCTACAAGCGCGTCATCAACCGCGACGGCAAGATCCACCCCGACAATCTGCGGCAGATACGTTCGACCAACTACCTGTAATCGCGGCGCGAAGACCGAGAACGGGACGGCCCGGCGGACACCGGGCCGTTTTTCATCGCATCCACGACGGTTTGGTCCGCTGCTCCGCTCGACGCAGGAATATCTTGGCGGCCTTCTCGATCCCGCAGACGACTTCGTAGCCGGCCTCGGCGGCACTGCGCTGCAAGCCCGGATCGTCCGGCGGATAGGGCCGGCGCGTGTCGCTGGAGCCGATGATCGCCTGGATGGCATTGTCGTGGCGGGCGATGACGTCGGCGCCGTCCTCGGCGAGATGATCCCGCAGGCGGCTCCAGTCCCCGGCGACGGGCTCCTGCTGTGCGCTCTGGATCATGATTTCTGTCCTTTCCCAGCGAAAAGAACGAAAAGAAACCGTCACCCAGTCAATACACTACCTGGGGCTATGCCTGGATTGACGGCCGTTTGGAAGGAAAGTTGAGGACAAACGCCGTTTTTTTCCTCTCCGTCGGAAGAACAGCGAAGTCGTGGCGGCAAGTCCCGGCAGGGAAGAAAAACGGCCCCGGCATCGCGGGGATACCGGGGCCGTATCGGTACCTCTACTCCGCCTTGGAGAAACAGCGGATGGTGTCGACCGCCTCGACGGCGTTGGAGCCGCCGAGGACGAACATGCCGCTCTCCTGCAGCGCCGGGCCGCGCGCGTCGCAGACGGGCATGCGCTGGATGGGCACCTCGCCCATCTTCTTGCCGTCGACCTCCAACCAGGTCTTGCCGTCCTTCCAGGCGAGGACGAAGTCGTGCCAGCCCGCGCCCGGACGATCGGCGGCGACGCGCTTGTCCTTGTCGACGCGTCCGTTCTTGTCCGCGAGGCCGAAGACGACCTGTTTCTTCTGCAAAGCAACAACAATCCCGTCGGCCTTGGGCAGCACCGGATCCCGCGTCCGCGGCACGGCGATATGGCAGACGCCGCCGTCCTTGCCGCCGACCTTGGCGGAGAACGCGATCCGTCCCTCGGTGGCCCCGACGTGTTGGTGCAGCCAGAGCTCCACCCCGCCGTCGGGCAATTTGAGCGCCTTTCCGTCCCTGCCGTCGATCTGGGCCTTGGTGTTGTCGCCCTTTTTCGAATACCGGGTTACGATCACCTCGTTACCGAACGCCTCGTCGGCGTCGACGCCGTCCTCGAAGGTCGCGAGGAACGTCTGGCCCGGCTCCATCTTCTGCCGCTCGATGATATAAACGGCCTTGAAATCGCGCTGCAGGACCGGCAGCGCGAACCCCGGGGCACTCAGCGCCACCTCCTCGCCGGTCTCCACGTCCAGGGCGATGCACTTGGCGCGGTCGAAGCCGAGCTTCTTCCAGTCGACCGCCACCGCCAACGTCTTGTCCTCGCGCGTGGCGTTGACCACCCAGACGAGCGCGCGCTTGCCGACCAGGTGAGTCGAGGCCATGCAATCCTTCTCGCTCACCGCGGCCGGATTCTCCTCCTTCCAGTAACCAAGAAAGCGGACGCCGGGCTTGTAGAAGCCGGCCTCCTGGGCGATGGGCTCGTACCAGCGAACCTGCTCGGGCATGATATCGTGCGCGAGCACCCAGCCGACGAACTGGTGCGTATGCTTCTGCCACCAGTTGGTGCGGTGGCGCTGCGACTGGCACATCATGGTCATCACGCCGCCCGCGCACGCCGAGGAGCCGATGGCGCGCATGCGTTCGGCCGGCAGCACCTCGATGTAGTCGTACTCGAGGTTGGTCGGCTCGACGTTCTCGCCCTCGAAGAAGATGTCGCCGAACCAGGCGTGGTAGGCCGAACCGCTGGAGATATGCTGCCAGAGGTTGGGCGCGGTCATCCCCTCCTGGTGCATCATGACCTTGAAACGCTTGAAGTACTCGCGCAGGGGGAGGTAGCTGTAGCCGGCCTGGAGCTGGCCGTCCTCCCGGTAGTAGGCCCCGCCCTCGATGAAGTTCTTCTCCAGCGCGAGGTAGTTCTCGTCGACGTAGAGCCCGCGGAAACCGGCCTGGCGCACCCACTCGCGGTAGTGCCAGACGCGGAAGTCCACGGTGCCCTTGCACTGGACCACGTTGGCGTTGGCCCGGTCGCCCGGCGTAGAGCCCCAATCGACGACGAAGCGCTCGAACTCTCGCCGTTCGTAGTCCATGTAGCGCCCGATGGAGTGGGCGATGGAGCCGACACAGGGGCGGTGTTTGCTGCCCTCGGGCAGGCGGTCGAAGGTCTTCTTCGACTTCTCGAAGCTCCAGGCGAAGGGGCTGCAGTAGTACGGCCAGAGCACGGCCCAGTCGGCTTCGGTCCAGAAATAGGTATTCTTCGCGCTCGGCAGAAGCTGGGGGCGGTTGCTGCAGACGATGGTACGCCAGCCTTCGGGGAGCGGCCGCGAGGGGAAGGTCTGCCAGGCGTAGCGCAGCGACGTCGGCTTCTTCAGCGTGACCGGCATCTCGAAGAAATTGATCCGCAGGGTGACGGTGCCGTCCTTGCGCTCGATTTCCTGCGTCGGCAGCGAACGATCGTCGTCGGTGAACCAGCCCTTGTCGTTGTCGGCCAGCCAGAGGAAAGCGCGGTCCGAGTTGGTCAGCCAGACGTAGGGCACGAAGTCGCCGATCAGCACACCGCTGCCGGTCATCCGGCTCGACCAGTACTCGGGCGTCTTGGCGTGCGCGGCGGCCCAGCCGCCGGCGGTGGTGCAGTAGTGCGTCGCCTCGGACTCGGGCAGCACCACCTCCAGGAAGAGCTTCTCCACCTTGGCCTCGCCGCCGGCCGGGGCGATGGTCAGGTCGTTCAGGACGTAGCCGTCGAACTCGACCTTCGCCTTGTTCGTCAGCTTCAATCCCGCGCCCTCGCCGCCGCCGCTCATCCGGGCGTAGGCGTCGACGTGCTTCTCCACCTTGGCCTTCGACGGCTTGATCTCCACGCGCTTGCCGTCGACGAGCGCGACGAGCTTCATCGAGCGGATCTGGCGGTCGACCTCGCCGTTGCGGTTCTTCTCCACCAGGCCCAGGCCGTTGACGCCGAACTCCTTGTTCCAGACCTTGACCGTTCCGCCGTCGACCTCGAGCGGCGTCCACGGGGGGATCACCTCGTCGGTGATGCCGACGTTGTTGTCCTGCCAGGGGAATTTCTTGCGCACCAGATCCACCTCGCGCGAGGCGCTCTTGAGCTCCTCGCCGGCGGCGTTCTTGGCGATCACCTCGACCTTGAGCTTTTTGGTCTTGGCCTGCTCGAGTTCTTTCCAGAATTTCTTCTTCGCGGCGTCGATCTTCTTCGGATCGTCCGTCTCCGGCGGGGTGAACTGCGCCGCCGCGGCGGAGAAGTCGAGCACCGGCACGTCCACCGCCTCCAGATCGAAGTTGGCGTTGGAGTACCACTCCTTGAAGCCGGGCAGGTCATGCTCGGCGACGACCTTGTCCCCCTTGGACGGATCGCGCAGACGGATGGTGCCGCCGACGACCTCGGCGCGCGCGGGCAGATTGATAATGTCGGCGCGGACGATCATGATGTTGTTGATCGGCCCGTAGAGCACGCGGATGTCCAGTTCCTTCGGCGGCGCGCCCTCCTCCGGCGTCGAAGGCTTCCAGCCGCTGACCTCGTAGGGAAAGCTCTGACGGTAGACCAGCCCGCCGTCCTTGCTCGTTACCGAGAGGGTAAAGTTGCCCTTGCCCTGGCGCTTGCCCTCGAAGACCACCTCCTTGCGTTCGCGTTTCGCGAGCGACACCGTCTTCGTCTCGCCTTCGCCCGTCTGCGGGTCGACCTTCTCGTGCCAGACGATGCCGACGTCCACGTTGGCACCGTCCTTCTCCGGCGCGGCCACCTCGATGGCGAATCGATAGTCGCCGGCGTGGATGGTCTCGATGCCGCGCACCTGGACGACGACGCCGTCGGCGTGGAAGTGCACCGGAACGTGCTGGATGATCTCGGAGAAGCCCTGGGTCAGCGACCACGAAGCTTGCGCACGCGGCTTGGCGCCGTGGCAGGTGCGGCACATGAGGAATTGCCAGACGTCGCCGTTCTTGATCGTGTCGAAACCGAAGTCCTTGATCGGTACGGCGGCCTCGATGATGTAGCGTTCCTCGTTCTCGCTGACGCCGATCTTCCAGTCGGCCCTCCAGCCCTGGGCGGCGTAGCCGCGACTGGGGATGTTGTGGACGTCCATGACGGCCGGGTAGGTGTTGATGACGCTCTGGTAGGTCTCGGGAACCATCGTCGGCGGACTGACCCAGACCTCGATCGACGGATCGCCGTAGGAGTACCCGTCGTTCTCGCGCACCGACTTCTTGAGATACCATTCGCCGGTGGTCCGGTGGCAGATCGCCAGCACGTAGATATTCTTCTCGTCGTAGCCCAGACCAAACGACGTGGCCGAGGTCTGGAGCTTGTGCCCGAACGGCGTCATCACGCCCGAGGTAAAAAAGGTCCGATCCCATTCGCCGGGTTCGATCTTGCCGTCCAATGTCGGCGCCTTCATCTTGACCGCGGAGAACTCGCCCACGGGCAGGCGTTCCTTGCCGCCGCCATGGGCCACGGCACAGAGCAACGCGCCCAGCACTATCAGCCAGCCGGCGCGCGCGGCGATTCGCGAAAATCCGGTTCTCATACCCACCTCCTCTTTGTCTGAGCGTCTATTCGATCGCTACCATACGAAAATCCTTGGGCCGGATCGGCAGCACCAGCACCCCCTTCTCCATTCGAGGCTGAGCCTCCTGCTTCCCGGTTTTGGCTTCGAGCGTCAACCCCCCTTCACCCTCGCCGAGTCCCATGTCGTCGGCGAGCGGGTCCATCTCCAGCGCGTCGTCGCCCATCAGGTCCTCCACCGCCGCGGTCGCGTCGCCGGCGGGCATGTCCGAGCGGCGGAGCAGATCCTCCCCCGGGGGAACCCTGTAGCCGGCGTCGTGGCTCTTCACCGACGGGTTGGCCGGAAGGCCCAGTTTCTGGCGGTCGAGCTTGATCTTGACGGTGCGGGGCTTGTCGGTGCGGTTGCTGGCGATGAGCAGGACGCGGTTCTTGTCGTGATAGAAGGAGACGAGCAGATCCTCCTTCTCGCCCTCGATCTCGAGGAACGCGTCATTGCGGTAGTACGGATGGAAAGCGACCCGCGGATCGCCCGCGCCCCAGCGCAAGACGTCATTCCAGTAATTCTTGTACGGACCGCCGCCCTGATCGTAATAGGCCATGCCGTTCTCGAAGTGCGCCAGCACGCTCACCGCGCCGCGCGCCATGCGCCAGCTCCAGACCTTGTGCGGATTCCACCCCTTGCCCTTGCCGAGACCGCCCTCCCAGATGGAGGGCATGAAGTGCGACTCCACCCCCCATAGCGGACCGTTCTGCAGCACCTCCGCGCGCGCCAGCGAGAGGCTGTCGACGAAGTCGCGGCTGTTGGCCGTGATCGTGGGGTGCCCCTCGCCATCGAGATGCGAATCGGTGAAGACCGCGCCGCAGTACATCCAGCTCCGGGTGTGGTGCGTGGTCAGCATCGGCTCCAGACCGTGCTGGTGGAAGATGTTGCGCCAGCGCTTGAGCAGTTGCCGGTACCCCCACAGCGTCTGCCCGGCCTGAACGCTGCCGTCGGGCATGCGCACGGCCTGGCCGGCCTCGACGTTGTAGGTGGGCGCCTCGTAGCTGTCGTCGAGATAGATGGCGGTGAAGATTCCCCGCCCGATCCACTCGTTCATCTCCCAGCAGAGGTAGTCGACGAACGACTGCGACAGCGTCGCCCGTCCGCCGGGGCCGCTGCGCCACTCCCAGCCGTCGTACCGGCCGGCGCGGCAGCTATAGAAATAGTTCGACATGTAGAACGTCCGGTAGCCGCGGGGCACCTCGTTCTTCATGTGCGGGATGCAGCTCTGGGCGTATTCCCAACTCGGCCCCGCCTCGGGCTTCTCCGGGTCGGTCGCGGGGAACATGCCCATCTCCTTGGCCTTGGGATTGTGCACCCACGGCCGGAAGACGCTGCCGTACAGGTCGCACAGCAACGGCTCCTTCTCCGGCGAGGCGCGCCCGAGCAGGCGGTATTTCTCCATTAACGGCCGCGCCGGATGCGGGATCATGGCGAAGACGATCGGCCCCTTCGTCAGTGGCGTCCCTTCCTCGGCCACGAGGCGCAGGATCAGCTTCGTCGTCTCGCCTGCGCGCACCAGTTCCTGCGCCGGCACCGTCTTCGACTGGCCCCAGCCGCCGCCGTGATCGGCGAACCAGTACAGCCCGCGATCGAGGTCGTTGACGTCGATCTGGGTGAAGAATCCGTAGGCCTTCGTGTCCTTGTGTTTCCCGCGCCAGTACGCGTCCCACTCGAGGTCCGGCTTCTTCTTCCGCAAGTCAACAAAGGCGCGCCACTCCCTCCAGTCCGCCTTCGGCAGCCAACTGTCGAGAAGCGTGCCGTCTCCCTTGATGCGTTCGACCTTGACGCCGGTCGTGCCGGCCTTGTTGTAGAAGTAATGCGTGGCGTGCGCGGACTTGATCGGCAGCGTCATCGTCAGCGCGCCGAGTGTCTTGGGATCCTTCGGCTGAATGTCGAACGCGAAGCGCAGCATGCCGTCGTACTCGAGCAGGCAGTCGAGCTTGACCGTGCAGGTCCGCCCCGTAAAGGTCGTGCGCCAGGTGGCGTCGCACTTGCGGTTCTCGCCCTGGGCGAACTCGGCCTTCATCGGCTTGCCGTTCTCCAGCAGCGTCACCGGCGCGGCGAGCAGGTTCTCGCCGTCGGCGAGGATCCGCGCGGGCAGTCCGTTCTCGCCCAGCACGTATTCGCTCATGCGCGTCTTGCAGCGATTGCCCTGCACCTCGATGGGCGTCCACGGCGGCGGCGCGTAATCGATGATCCCGGCTTTGCAGTCGCGCCAGGGCTCTTTCTTGAAGTCCCAGAGATGCTCCCCCTCGGCCGCGGGCTTCCCGGCCTGGTCGAGGATGGTGAAGGCGAACGTGTACTTGCCGTACGGCAGCGGCTCGTGATCGCGCATGACGAGGTGATACTTGCCCTTCTGCGTCAGTTCGAACTCGCGCTCGGGCACGACCACCCCGCCCGCCGCGTCGAGAAGCTTGCCGCGCAGCTTCCCCGCCTTCACGCCGCCCGGGAGCTTGGGCACGACGTCGTATTCGAGCTTGCCGACGGAGAATTTGTAGCTCTGCGCGACATGATAGAGCTTGATCGGCTCGATCTCGGTGCGCCAGCGGTCGTGGGCCTGCTCGATCTCGTTCTTGTCGAGTGCGTAGTCGTAACCGACCACTTCGTCGATCTCGATACAGGGGCGCTCGCCGTGGGCCACGGTCGTCCGGTCGCTGATACCGATGCGGGCGTAGAGCGGCTCGATATGCTTGAGCACATCCGGTTTCTCGCGCCAGATGCGGCTGAACCATCTGCCGTCGACATGGAAGAACGCGCGCTCCAGGTCCTCCTTCGTCCAGGTCACCACCACGTGCAGCCAGTGCCCGGGATCGATCAGCACCTTGCGCTTGCCGTGCTCCTGCGCGCGCGGCAGCGCCCCGCGCATGAACTGGACGACCTTGCCGCTGCGCTTGTCCTTGCCGAAGAAGCGGATCACCGTCAGGTGGGTGTGCTTGGGCCGGTTGGTGGGAAAGAACCCGGTGGTGTTGTCCCAGTTGGTCGGCCGCAGCCAGAACTCGCAGCTGCCGTCGAGCGCGTTCATCCCCTTGAGGGGGAACTGCGGCAATTCGATAGCCGGATCCAGAACCCAGCCCTTGCCGCGGATGCCGGGCACCTCGATCTTCTCGGGCTTGATATCCGGCAGGTCGAGCGTGATCTTCCCCACGCCCGCGCGGTCGCGATCGAGCGCCAGCCCCTTATCCAGCGAGGCGTGGAAGACCGTGCCGTCGCGGCGGAAATACGGTTTGTCGAAATGCAGCGCGCGCGCGGCGTCGCGCCACGCCAGATCCTGCCGCTGGTGGAAATTCCGGGCACGATGCGAGACACGGACCTCGTCGATCCACCCGGCGAAGGGCTGCTTGCCGTCGAAGCTGTTGCCGATGATCAGCGGTTGACCGCCGCGGAGCATGAAGTTGTAAGCGTTGTTGAGTTCGCTGTGGTAGTGGGCGACGTCCTCGCCGTTGATCATCAACCGCGCGTCGTGCGGCTGGCCCGCGCCCTGGACGATGGGGTAATGCGTATACGCCACCACGTGCGTCCAGGTCTTCAGCGGCACCGGATCGGGGCTGACGATGCGCGGATCGCTCGCGAGGATCTGCTCGATCTTGTCCTCGGGGTGAAACTTCTTGCCAACATGGCCATGGGGAAGGCGGCGCTTAAGCTCCAGGCGTCCGTCGGGAAGCAGCAGGATCCGGCCCTCGTCCTTGCCGATGGAGAGAATGCAACTCGGCTTCTCCGGGTAGGCCTCGATGCGGAACCAGCACTCCATCGACCGGCCGGTATCGACGGTATCGGTTCGCAGCTTCCCGCCGCCCTCGCACCGCAGCCCCGCGCCGAAGCGTCCTTCGGGCACCTTGGCGTAGCCGGCGGGGAGCTCGAGTTCGCGGCGGGTGTTGCTGTAGTCGAGCACCAAGTCCGGCGGCACGTTCTTGTCGTCGATGGGGCCGGCGCCGGCGCCGGCCTTCATCTCCTCGATCGCCCCCATGGCCAGATCGCCGCCGTCGTCGTCGAGGGTGCCGATGTCGAGATTGTCCAGCGAATCCTGTTTCTGCTGCTTGATCTTCTGCGCCACCGCCGCGGCCGCGCGGGGCCGGGGCCGACCGAAGTGCAGCAGGATCGAGGTGCCGCGGTCGGGGACGTACTCCTCCCACCAGACCTCGCCGTAGGAATAGTTCGATCCCGCACAACGCCCGGATGCCGCGGTCAGCACGAGCGTCAACAGCAGGACCGATCCCAGCATCCATGACCGAGAACCAAGCGTTTCCATCTCATGCCCTCCATGCCTTCCCGGCCCCGCGCAGCGGGTCGCGACGCTACAGCTCGCCCTGCAACAGCGACTCCGTCAGCTCATTCGCCTTCTTGCCGCCGGCGGCCGAGCCGGAGTGGTAATGTCCATTGACGCCGGGATAGAACCATTTTTTGTCATCGGGCAGGCCGGTGAGATTCTTGTAGATCCCCAGCCCCCCCATCGAGTGCACCGTCAGGTCGCCGACGTTGACGTGCACCACGGTCGGACACTTCACCCACGGCGCCATGTGCGCGGGGTCGAAATAACTCAGCGTCTCGAGCATCTGCTCTAGCGTCTGCCCCTCGGGCACCTGCCCCGCCGAGGGACCGAAGGTGTCGTAGGTCTCGGGGCGTACCGCGTCGTGATGCATGGCGTTGGACGGGCAGTCGGAGATGCACAGGTCGACTCGTGGATCCAGCGCGGCGGTGACGACGGCCAGGCAGCCGCCCTGACTGCCGCCCTTGGCGACGACGCGGTTCATGTCGGCCAGGTCCGGTCGCGTCGCGAGGTAATCGAGCGCGCGGACCATGGCGCAATACCACGAGCGCGCCGCGTATTCGTCGCGACTCTCCAGCGGCCCCCACCACGGCTGGTTGAAGGGTACGTCCTTGGCGTCGGGTTCGTGCCCGCGGATCAGCGGCACGATGGTGACGAAGCGGTCGTCCGCTTTTATCTTCGAACCGAAGACGCCGTCGGGCGCGTGGTTGACGCCGAAGCCGCGCGTTCCCGGGTGCGCGGTGATGTATACCGGCAAGGGCTTCTCGGCTTTCTTCGGCACGTAGAGGCAGGCGGGGATGCGCTTCTTGTCCCAGCCGTTGAAGGAGACGTGGTAGAACTCCCAGTCCGGGTCGTCCTTGAAGAGCTGCTGCTCGACCTTCGGCGCGAGCGGGATCCCGGAGAGCGCCTTCAGCGTCTCGTCCCAGAACGCTTTCATATCCGGCTGATCGTTGTACGTCGGCTGGTACGCCGGCCAGTCATACATGATGCGGAAGCGCTGGGTGAAGAGCACCACGTCGTCGCCGTCCAGCAGGTGGACGTTGACCTCGCTCACGCCGGGCATGATAAACTTCGGATGCAGCGTGGCCTTGTAGACGACGGCGCCGTCTTTTTTCCGTCCCTGGGCTTCGGGGGCCTGTTCGATCCGCAGGTGCGGCTTGCCGAGCGCGTGACGCGCCTCGACGACGGCCTTGCCGGCGAAGGGTTCGCGGCCGAGCCAGCCGAAGGTGAACGTGTAATCGAGTTCGGCGTCTTTCTCGTAAAGACTCCACGGTCCGTGCGACTGCGGCCGGTAATGCGGGTCGAGCTTGCCCATCGTCGGGCTGTCGACCTTGAACTTCGGCAGAAGCATCAGGTTGTCCGCACGGTTGTGCGTATCGATCCGGCAGCGGATATCGTTCGCCGCCATCCCTTTGCAGGGAATGGCCACGGCGAATCGCTCCTTGCCGTCGGGTGCCTCGATCATGCCGGCCCAGCACGGCTGTTCGATATGCAGCGCCACGCCGCTCTTGTGGATAACGGCCACGCTCTTGGCGCGCCGCCCCTTTTTGTTGCCGCGAAAGACGTTGCCCTGAGCGGTGGAAACCGGCGAGCCTTTGCGCACGGAACGGACGGCCACCACGTCGGGGTGCAGAAAGAGCACGAGGTCATGCTCGTCTTGCAGATTAAAGCCGGCATAGATGGTAAACTCCGGCAGGCTCCAGCCGGTGATGACCTTCGCCAGGAAGAGACCGTCGACGACCGAACCGTGCCGCCCCTGGTTCTGATCGTGCGCGACATTGCTCATCCCGACAAAATCGGTGACGAAGGTGCCGTCGGGACGGCGGAACGCGACGGCACCGTACCCCTCGCCGCCGGCGAGCATCTCGTGTCCCTGGATGCGCAGCGAGCGGAAGCCGTGCGGCAACTCGGCGTCGACGTCCATCTCGGCGCTGCGGAAGGTCATGGCATCGCCCTCGACGCGCCAGTAGTTCTTCTCCATTGCGTTTCCTTCCACGCGACTCATGAGCACGATAGCGAACAGGCATGCGAGTCCGATTACGGGCATACGATACAGCGGCATCAATCTCCTCCAGGCAAATGCGATACTGGCGGCGCCGACTGGGACGCGGCCTCCGCCGGGATCAACGCGATCGGCAGATCCAGATCGGCCTGATCGAACTCGGTCTTCTCGACCAGGCTCAAGAGCAGCGCCACCGAACGCTCGGCGAAAAGATCGGGGTCAACCTCGATCCGGGTGGTGGGAAAGAAGCAGCTCAGCCCCGCGCCCTTGTTCGTGGCCGTGGCCACGTGGACCTCCTCGGGGACCGCAACGCCGGTTTTGAGCATCGACGCGGCCACCGGCACGTAAAGGACGTCGTCGCCGATGAAGATGGCGTCGGGCATGTTCCCCTGCCACAGTCCGGCGAACGCTTCGGGCTGCGGCTCGTCGAGATTCACCGGCGAGTGCATGAACGTCCGTTCGTTCCCGCGCGCCATGCCCCGCTCGCGGGCGTATCCGCCGAAGCGCTTGCAGAGGGACTCGCCCCACGGCGCGATCAGCAGCGGCCGACGCACGCCGATCCGCTGGAAATGGCCCAGCGCCAACTTCATCATCTTGTCTGTATCGACAGGAATGCAATGCTCCCACCCCACCGCCGGCACGCCGTGCCTGGCCAGCAGCTTGTCGAATGCCGGCTGCGTGGCCGTGCCGATGGCCAGTACGCCGGCGACATGATCGGCCGCCACCTGCTCGACAACCTCGGTGCAGGTCAGTTCCGGCGGCGCCTCGCCGAAGGGTGGCGCGTGGCCGACGTAGATGCGCGCGTCCCAGCCGGCCTCGGCCAGGAGTTTGCGCGCACGCTGCACCGAGCGGGTGAAGAAGTACGAGGCGCGCGCGTGGCTGATGTCGAAATCGATCAGCACCGCCAGATGCCGCGTACGCCGCGGATCGGCCACGAAGGTGCCCACCCCCTGCTTGCGTTCGAGCAGGCCCTGCTGGGCCAGAACGCCGAGCGCCTCGCGCATCGTGGGCAGGCTGACGCCGTACCGCTTGCACAGACGGCTCTCGGCTTCGAGCCGGTCGCCGGGCGCGGCATGCCGCAGAATCTCCCCACGCAGCAGCGCGGCGGTCTGCTGGCTGAGCGTGGCGCGGTGAAGTTTGTCTTTCGATGCAAACGGCTCGGACAAAGAATCGGTTCTTTCGGGAACGAGTCCTATAGTCCTATGAGGTTTACACAATCCTAATGCATAATTCACGTGCTTGTCAATCCACAATCTCAACTGGGGCTGGGGGCTCGCCGCTCGCTGCGCGCTGGCGATCCGGCCGGATAGTGCGTCATACTTCTGTAATACAAACGCGTTACGGCATCGATGTGACAGAAACGCTCCACCCTATTCGCTTTGACCCATCTTCGACAGCACGATCCCGCAAGTCCATATTGGCGAATGAATAACATGGCTGCGAATCGCTGTTGGCGCTACCGTCGCCTTTCCAGGCGACTTCGTTCGAGCCGGATGGGCGCGGTCGGGTCATCCCTGCGGTTGCGCCGTCGGCCCCAGCGCGACGCCGACAGCCTGCAGCGCCTTGCCGCCTTCGCCGCGGAGACGGCTGCGGAGCTTGATGGTCTTGCCGTGTGCCTGCGTGCTGATCTCTACCAAGGCATCGAGGTCTCGCTTGAG
The DNA here is from genome assembly GCA_964457365.1 of uncultured Planctomycetaceae bacterium. Lineage (GTDB taxonomy): Bacteria > Planctomycetota > SZUA-567 > SZUA-567 > SZUA-567 > CAYWFP01. The sequence continues at coordinate 288 of CAYWFP010000023.1, read as the reverse complement.
CCGCCCGCGGGCAGCAGCAGCGCCGCCCACGCCTTCAGGCTCCACGCCAGCGCCGCCATCACCGCGTACGCTCCGTTGGCGTGCAGGTCCCCGAGCGGCATGTCCAGGGCATGCAAACTTTTCAGGTGCGCGTTCAGATTCTCCTGGTCGCACCGCTGCCGCGCGTCGTGCACGATTTGCGGGGCCGTGAGGTCGGACCGGTTGGAGAGGTAGAAGAAATAGCGCGTCTCCACCTCCAGGTCCGAGGCGAGCTTGGCCATGAATAACGTCGGCGCCACGCCGACCGAG
>CAYWFP010000022.1:0-43449 GCA_964457365.1 uncultured Planctomycetaceae bacterium | reverse complement strand
CGGACCGTCGGCGCGCCGAGCGAAATCCCGATCTTATTGCTTAACGGGTCCTTAGTCCGACGTAGTTACCTGGAGGAGCGACGATGAAGTACGTGTGCACGATCTGCGGATGGGAATACGACGAGGCCGCCGGCATACCCGGGGAAGGGATCGAACCGGGGACGAAGTGGGACGACGTCCCCGACGACTTCGTCTGCCCCGAGTGCGGCGCGGGCAAGGATGCGTTCGAGCCGGCGTAGGTGCGTCGCGGTGAGGGGCGGTCCGAGCGGGAGAACCGCCATGGGATGCCTCAAAGGCAAGCGGGAGGCGAAGCCCAGGGGCAGCGCCTACCGCTGCGGCAAATGCGGCGCGGTCTCGAAGAAGAAAGGCCGCCTCTGCAAACCGAAGAAGGTGAAGGACAAGTAGTGGACGCGCGCGAGGAGGCCGAGCGGATACTGGCGCTCTACCGGGGCGATCCGGCGCAGGCGCTGCGGCTGATGAGCGACCAGATGACGGTGCTGCAGTCGCGCGCGCAGGCGCTGATGGGCCTGGCGGGCGTGGTGGTCACCGTCACCGGCTTCTCCGGGCGCATCATCGCCGGCACCAACGCCTTCGCCCAGGCGGCGATCATCGTCGGCGTGGTGCTGGTGCTGGCCAGCGCGATCTGGCAGTTCGCGCGCGTGCTGCAGTTGCGCTGGGTGACGCTGGAGCTCGACCGCGAACCGGTCGAGGCGCTGGCGGCGATTATCGCGCGGCGCGATCGGAAGACCGCCGCCTACCGCCTCGGCGGCTACGTCTTCTGTCTCGGCGCGGCGTTCTACCTGCTGGCGCTGTCGGTGATGCTGGCCTGCCCGACGGCCGAGACCCTGAGCGCACGATAAGGATTATGCGATGGAGAAGGACTTCGATATCATCATCATCGGCGGCGGCCCGGCCGGGCTCGCGGCGGCCGTCTACGCCGGGCGCGGGGAACGGAAGACCCTGGTCATGGAGCGCGGCCTCATGGGCGGGCAGGTGGCCCAGACGATGGACATCGCCAACTACCCCGGCTTCCCCGAGAGCGTCGACGGTCCGGAGCTGGCGGAGAAGATGCGCGCGCACGCCGAACGCTACGGCGTGGAGTTCCGCCAGGTCGAGGCGCGCGACATCGCCCGCGAGGACGGCGTCTTCCGCGTCAGTTGCCGCGACTGCGACATGCACGCCAAGGCGGTCATCGTCGCCACCGGCTCCACCCCGCGCAAGCTCGGCGTGACCGGCGAGGAGGAGTTCCGCGGCCGCGGCGTCAGCTACTGCGGCACCTGCGACGCGCCCTTCTTCCGCAACAAGAAGGTGATCGTGGTCGGCGGCGGCGACTCGGCGTTCAAGGAGAGCCTGCATATCGCCAAGTTCGCCTCGAGGATCGTCCTGGTCCACCGCAGCGACAGCTTCCGCGCGGAGAAGATCTACCGGCACAAGATCGCCACCACCGAGAAGATCGAGGTGCGCACCTTCACCGAGCTGCGGGAGATCCGCGGCCGGCAGAGCGTGCAGCAGGTGGTGCTGGAGAACAACCGGAGCGGCGAGATGACCGAAGAGCCCGCCGACGGGGTCTTCGTCTTCATCGGCTCGGTGCCGAACACCAAGCTGATCTGCAGCCTCGTGCCGGCCAATTGCGGCGGGCACGTCGAGACGGACCCGGACATGATGACTTCGGTGCCGGGGCTCTTCGCCATCGGCGACGTGCGCGAGCACTCGTACCGCCAGGTCGCCACCGCCGTCGGCGAGGGCGCTACCGCGGCCATGGCGGCCGAACACTATCTCGAACGCGCCGGCGAAAGCGGCGAATAAGGACCGGTCATGGGCATCACCGCCAGGGAACTCTTCGATCTCGCGCGCCAGGTGGAACTGCGTATCGCCAAGCTGTACGAGGATCTGGCCATGCGCTTCGACACCGACACCGCCCCCGCGCGCTTCTTCGCCAGCATGGGCGCGCAGGAGCACATCCACGCCGCGTGGGTGGACGCGATGATGGCCGAGGTGGCCCCCGACTTCGTCTTCACGGAGATCGAGAGCGCCGAGTTCGCGACGATTCTCGGCTCTGTCGAGGACATCCACGACGAGGTGCTGAACAACCCCATCGACCTGCCCGACGCCCTGGAGATCATCATCCACCTGGAGAACTCCGCGGCCGAGGATTTCTACCTCCGCTTTCCCAAGGGCATCCCGGGGCTGCCGGACGAACTGGTCGCGCGCATGGTCAAGTCCTGTATCGACCATGCCAGGAACGTGGCGGATTTCCGCACCGAATGTATCGAGGCCGGCCGGGGCGGAGTATACGCGCCGCGGGAATAGGAATTGCATGTCGGACGGGCGCCGGTGGCGGCGCGCCGCCTTCGGGGGGAGCATGCCGCGAAAGCGGACAGGGATGGACGGAAACCGGACAGCATGAAGAAGCTGATTCAATACCAGAAGCCGATGGCCAACATGCTCATCGCGCTGATGCCGATCACGCTCTGGGCGATCTACAATTTCGGCTGGCGCGCGCTGGCGCTGGTGGCGATCTGCAACCTCTGCTGCTTTCTGGGCGAGTACGCCTTCACCTCCCGCGAGGGCAAGCCCGTCTCCATGGCCACCTTCGTTACCGGGACGCTGCTGGCGCTCGTCTGCCCGCCGACGCTGCCGTTCTTCTACGCCGCGGCGGGCAGCTTCTTCGCCATCGTCTTCGGCAAGATGGTCTTCGGCGGTTTTGGCCGCAACATCTTCAATCCCGCGCTGGTGGGGCGGTGTTTTCTGTACATTACCTTCGCCCAGACGATGACCTCGGTCTGGGTCGCGCCGATCGACGATACGATCTACGGCGGCTTCGCGGCGTGGGAGAACCCGCCCCGGCAGGAAGAGGCCGACCCGCAGACCGGTGAGCCCCGGACCGTCCCGGCCAACCAGCCGGAGATCTTCCAGATGCCGCCGACACCGGGCGTCGACGTCGACACGGTCACCAGCGCCACCGTTCTCACCGGCACCAAAAAGCTCAACCAGACCATGCGCCAGACGCGCGCGGTCATGGAAGGCCGCGCCGAGCGGCCGGCGTACGACGTGCAGGAGGCCTTCCAGGCCAGCCGCAAGGCGGTCAAGTCCGTCGGCATAGGGCGCATCTTCCTCGGTCGCATCAGCGGCTCCACCGGCGAGACCGGTTCGCTTCTGATCCTGCTGGCGCTGGCGTTTCTGATCTGGCGCAAGACGGTCAACACCGCGCTGGTCGTCGCCCCGGTGATCGGCATGGTGGCGACGGCGACGGTCTTCCGCATCGCCGGGCTGGTGGAGGTGCCGTGGGAGAACGCCATCGGCATCAACCTCTTCGGCGGCGGGACGATGTTCGCGGTCGTCTTCATGACCACCGAGCCGGTCTCGGCGCCGATGAAGCCGCGCGCGCGCTGGATCTACGGCCTGCTGATCGGCTTTCTGGGCGTGGTCATCCGCACGCTCTCGGCCTTCAACGCCGGGCTGATGTTCGCGATTCTCCTCGGCAACGCCTTCGGCCCGATCATCGAGATCGCCAGCGACGGTTACGACAAGTGGCGCAAGGAACGCGACGCCCGGCCGCGGGAGGGCACGTCATGATGCAAGCGCTCAGGGAGAAAGCGTACGTCATTCTCTTCACCGTCGCGGTGACCGCGTTCTACGTCGCGCTGGTCAGCGGGCTGCATATGCTCCTGGAGGAACGTACGCGGCAGAACCGGGAGTTCGCCCGCCGCAAGGTGTTGCTGCAGCTCGCCGGCGCCATCGAGCCCGGCGAATCCGTCGCCGTCGCCGAGGTGGACCAACGATTCGGGCAGGTGCTGCGGCGGCGCGGCGACGAGGACTACACGTACTACGTCGTCAAGGACGACCCCGCGCGGGCGATCTTCCCGCTGGCGGGTAAGGGCTTCTGGGACGTGATCCGCGGCTGGCTGGCGGTGAATACCGGCGACCAGACCATCCGGGGCATCGCCTTCACCCAACAGAGCGAGACGCCCGGCCTGGGCGCGCGCATCACCGAGGACTGGTTCCGGCAGCAGTTTATCGGCAAGCCGTACGACCGGAAGGACGCGCAGGGCGTGCGCCTGCAAGTCGTTTCGCGGCCGACCAAGCCGACCGAGGTCGACGCCGTCACCGGCGCCACCGAGACCAGCCGCGCGGTGCAGCGCATCCTGACCGACTCGATTGATCGCTTCCTGCAGGAGACGAAGCCATGAGCGCGGGACAACAGGTCAGCGGTTCCGACGCGATGAAGACGATGCTCTGGCGGGAGAACCCGGTCTTCGTCCAGATCCTCGGCATCTGCTCGGCCCTGGCGGTGACCAACACCGTCTACAACACCATCGTCATGTGCCTGGGCCTGATCTTCACCACCGCGCTCAGTTCGTTCATGGTGGCGCTGCTCAGGCGGTACACCCCGCGCCGGGTGCGCATGATCGTCCAGATCATGATCGTCGCCGCGCACGTGATCATGGTCAAGATCGTCCTCGACGCCTTCGTCCCCGTGGAGGTGGCGCAGCAGCTGGGCCCCTACGTCGGGCTGATCATCACCAACTGCATCATCATGGGCCGCTGCGAGGCCTTCGCCGCGTCCAACCCGCCCTTCGCCGCGATGCTCGACGGCTTCGGCGCCGGCGTCGGCTACGGCTTCGTCCTGCTGGCCATCGCCATCGTCCGCGAGCCGCTGGGCATGGGGACGCTGGTCGGGTACGAGCTGAGCTTCATGAACGACTGGCCGCGCTGGGGCATCATGACCATCGCGCCGGGCGGCTTCTTCGGGCTGGCGATCTTCATCTGGATCGCGCGTCTGGTCAACGAGTCGCTGGACGGGCGCGCGCGCGAGGCGCGGCAGAAAGCGGAGGGCAAGGCGTGAGCGACCAACTGATCGAGCTGCCGCTGCTGGCGGTGCTCTTCGGGGCCATCACCACCGACAACATCCTCCTGGCGCGCTTCCTGGGCATGTGCCCGTTCCTCTCGGTCTCGAGCAACCTCAAGGCCAGCGTCGGCCTCTCCGCGGCGGTCGTCTTCGTCGAGACCTGCACGGTGCCGCTGAACTGGCTGGTCTATCATTACGTTCTCAGGCCGCTGGATTTGGAATACCTTTACTACATCGCCTTCATCATCGTCATCGCCGCCTTCGTCCAGGTCGTGGAGATGGCGGTCGAACGTGTCAGCGACTCGCTGTATTACGCGCTGGGGATCTTCCTGCCGCTGATCACGGTCAACTGCGCCATCCTCGGGGCGTCGCTCTTCATGGTCGTGCGCAACTACGGCCCGGCCACCGCGGCCGTCTACGGCTTCGGCGCGGGCGCGGGCTGGGCGCTGGTGATGGTGATTATGGCCGGCATCCGGCAGAAGATGGCCAAGCGCAGCAAGGTGATTCCGCAACTGCAAGGACCGGGCATCACGCTGATCGTCGCGGGCATCCTGGCGCTGGCCTTCGTCGGCTTCTCGAACGTCATCTCGATCACGGGGAACTGAACGATGGAGATCCTTTCGGCCATCGGCACCGCCGTCGGCGTCCTCTGCCTGCTCTCGGGCGCGCTGGCGATCCTTCTGATGATCGCCGAGTTCTTCTTCGCCAACTACGGCGAATACGTCATCGACATCAACGACGGCGAGAAGTCCCTGACCGTCAAGGGCGGGCAGAACCTGCTGGGCACGCTCGGCGAACAGAAGATCTTCCTGCCTAGCGCCTGCGGCGGACGCGGCAGCTGCGCCATGTGCAAGTGTCGCGTCATCGACGGCGCCGGGCCGGTGCTGCCGACCGAGGAGCCGTACCTCGGCGACGAGGAGCGCAAGAACGACACGCGCCTTTCGTGCCAGGTCAAGGTCAAGCAGGATCTGCGCATCGCCATCCCCGCGGAGCTGCTGGCGGTGAAGCAGTTCGCCACCACCGTCGAGTCCATCGCCGACTGCACCCACGACATCAAGGCCGTCCGCTTCAAGCTCCCCGAGGGCGAGACCCTGAAGTTCCGCGCCGGGCAGTACATGCAGCTCTACTGCGAGCCCTACGGCGAGGTCAAGGATGGCGTCTACCGCGCCTACTCCATCGCCTCGGCGCCGTCGACGACCGACGCGTTCGAACTGGTCATCCGCCTCGTGCCCAACGGCATCGTCACCACCTACGTCTTCGAGCACCTGAAGGAAGGCGGCCCCGCGCGCGTCACCGGCCCCTTCGGCGATTTCTACCTGCGCGAGAGCGACCGCGAGATCGTCTTCATCGCCGGCGGCTCGGGCCTCGCACCGATTCGCAGCATCGTCTACGACATGATCGACCGGGGCGTCACCCACCGCAAGGCGAGGTTCTTCTTCGGCGCCCGCTCGCTGAAAGACCTCTACTTCGTCGAGGAGATGGAGACTCTCGCCCAGGAGCACGACTGGTTCGAATACATCCCCGCGCTCTCGAACGAGCCGTCCGACGATCACGGCTACGAGACCGGGCTGATCACCGACGTGGTCGACCGCTACTACAAGGAATGCGGCAACCGCGAGGCTTATCTCTGCGGCAGCCCGGGCATGATCGACGCTTGCGTCCGCGTCCTGACCGGCAACGGCATGCCCGAGGAGCGGATTTTCTACGACAAGTTCAGTTGAAAGCGGGACGACCATGAGGCAGGAGCCGGAACTGGACCGGGTACAGGCGCGCATGCAGCCGGGAGAACTGACCCTGCGCGGCTTTCTGGGCGCGGATCATCGCAAGCTCGTCGATATCGTCGCCCAGGACGGCGAGGCCGTCGGCGCGCTGGGGCTGAGGCACGACCGCGTCGCCGACCGGCTCCTGGAGATCATGGAGAAAGGCCGCGACATGATGGAGCGCGAGGTGCTCGTCGAAGGACGCTACAACGTACACGTCCGCGACGACCGCGGGCGGCTCCCGAGTCCCTGGGGCGATGGCCTCTTCGGCAAAGGCGACGCCGAGATGGTCGACACCGTCACCGGGCGGCGCTTCCGCTGGAACGAACTGACGCTGCACATGATCCGCGCGCACGGCTTCTACGGCGGGAAGGGATCGGAGTACCGTATCGAGCCGCGCGACATCGCCGAGGTGTTGACGCTCGGACCCGAACGCGGGGCGGAGAGTTGAGTTACTCGCGGGGCGTCTCGACCTCGCGGTATCCGGGATAGGTGAATTCTTCCCGTTTCTGTTTCCACCACCGCCCCCACCGCACCGGATCGCCACCGAAGCTCTCCCCGGTGACCGTGGCGAGCACCCAGGCCGCCTGCCCGAATCGCGTATCGCGGATCGTCGGCAGTTCGATCAGGTACGACGCCACCTGCATCGGGCCGAACGGGGTCATGAAATACTCGTTCATGGCGCGCGTGTCCATCTGCACCAGTTCGGAACTGGCGGCTTCGATCTCGACCCAGCCCTGGCCGACGGTGACCTCGCGCATCTCCTGTTGCGCGCGCGGCAGCAGCGCGTCGACGTAACGCGTGTCGCCGATGGCGACGATGGCCTCGGCGGTGGACCGGGCTGCGCTTTGGTTGAAATGCGCCACGCCCTTGTCGACGACGTTGGAGAGGATCTCCTCGCAGGCGTACCGCCCGCCCATGTGTCGTAGCGCCGCGATGGCCATGGCGCGCACCTCCGGATCCTTCTCGTGCACCGCCAGCCGCCCGAGGGCGATCTCCGCGTCCCTGCCCTCCACCGCCGCCAGCACGCGCACCGCGTTCTTCCGCTTCGTCCGGTTGACGTCGTCGAGGCCGCGACGGATCCGCTTCGTCGCCGGCTCGCCGACGGCGACGAGCTGCTCGATTACCGTCTCGAGCGCCGCCCCGTCCTCGGTGTCGAGCCGGTTGAGCAGTTCGGTCAGTTCCGTCGTCGAGAGTTTCACGCTGCCGACGAAGTCGCGGGTCTTCGTCGGCAGCTGCTGCGGGACGGCAGCGGTGTCGCGTTTCGCGGTCGGTTTCTCCTCTTCGACGGGATAGACGAACTTGCCGTCCTCGTCCATCATTTGCACTTCTTCCCCTTCGGCGCGAGAGGGAAGAACCAAGAGCGAAGCAAACAGCAGCGCGAAGAGAAGACGTGACATGGTCGGCCTCCGACACCAGAACAAGCCCGGATCTATCCGCGCAACCCGCGGATATTCACACTATAGAATACTCCATAAAAATGAGCAAGTAACGGAAAATTACGCCGAGCGGGCCGACTTCGCCGACAAGCGTCTTTACCGCCCCTCGCGCAGGCGCAGGCCGCAGATTTCGTGTAACCCCTGGCTGTTTTTGACCTTGTTGACGGTAGCCTCGAGGTCGTACTCCACGCGTTTCCAGCTTATCCGCCGGCCGTCGAAGATGACGTAGCAGGCGCGGACGTCGCGGTCGCGCGGCTGGCCGACGCTGCCGACATTGACCAGCGCGCGCGGATCGTGCACCCGGTAGCCGTTGGAGAAGGTGTGCGGCATGAGGAAGTGCTCGCACCCCTCCTCGATGACGCCCGGGAAATGGGTATGCCCCACGAAGGCGACCGGCCGGGTCATGGCGGCGAAGATGTTCTGCAGCTTGAACGGATCCATCTCCGGGTCGGAGGGGAGGATGTACTCGGTGATCGGCTGCCGCGGCGAGGCGTGCATGGCCTCGAAGCCGTCGGCCTCGAAGATCGGCACCAGGTTGGCCAGGAACTCCCACCGCCGCGCGCGGTCGGTGCCGGCCTCTCCCTCTTCGGGCCGCAGGCGTTCGCGGACGAAGTCCACCGCCGCGCGCGCCACGGGGTTGAAGCCCTCGGCGTCGTGCATGACCGCGTAGTCGTGGTTGCCGCAGAGGTTGACGTGGCAGCACTCCTGCAGCAGGTCGATACAACGCTCGGGATCGGGGCCGTAGCCGACGGCGTCGCCCATGTTGACGATGACGTCGATCTTCTGCTTGCGGATGTCCGCCAACACCGCCTGCAACGCCTCTAGGTTGCCGTGGACGTCACTGATCAACGCGTAGGTTGTCTGCGAATTGGCCATTAAACGTGTTCCGGGACAGGTCGGCGCGGGGTTACTGCACCGCCACCACCTCGCTCACCTCCGGCACCTGTTCCTTGATACGGGCCTCGACGCCCTGCTTCATCGTGATCGCCGCGTGCGGACAGCCCGAGCAGGCGCCCTGCAGGCGCACCTGGACGGTGGAGCCGTCGATGCCGACGAATTCGATATCGCCGCCGTCCATCTGCAGCATGGGGCGGATCTCCTCGATGACGGCCTTGACCTTCTCTTCCATGATTCGCCTCCTCTGGGTCCGGCCGCCGGGAATTTCCGACAGGATCCCCTCCCCGGTTCCGGGCATCTCTCAGCATGCCACAAAACGATTACCTGGTCAACTCCGATACCCGATCGGTCTGCTCCCAGGTGAAGCTGTCCTCGGTCCGGCCGAAGTGGCCGCCCCAGGCGGTGGCCAGGTAACGGGGCTTGAGCAGGTCCAGCCGCTCGATGATCGCCGCCGGACGCAGGTCGAACACTTCGCAGACTTTTTGTGCCAATTTGACGTCGTCGCCGGTACCGGTGTCGAAGGTATCCAGCTTGACCGAAAGCGGGTCGGCTACGCCGATGGCGTAGGAGACCTGCACCTCGCATTCCTCGGCCAGGCCCGCGGCGACGATGTTCTTGGCCACCCAGCGCGCGGCGTAGGCGGCCGAGCGGTCCACTTTGCTCGGATCCTTGCCCGAGAACGCGCCGCCGCCGTGGCGCCCGCGGCCGCCGTAGGTGTCGACGATGATCTTGCGCCCGGTCAGGCCGCAGTCGCCGTGCGGACCGCCGACGACGAAACGCCCGGTCGGGTTGACGTGATAGATCACTTCGTCGTCGAGGAAGTTCGCGGGAATGGTCTTCTGCGCCAGCGCGATCAGGTCCTTGCGGATCTCCTCGTGAGTGACGTCCTCGTCGTGCTGGGAACTGAGCAGCACGGTGTGCGCGCGCAAGGGCTTGCGGCCCTCGTACTCGACCACCACCTGGCTCTTGCTGTCGGGGCGGAGGTAATCGAGCTGCCCTTTCTCGCGCGCCGCGGTCATCGCCCGGATCAGGTCGTGCGAGAGCTGGATCGGCAGCGGCATCAGCACGTCGGTCTCGTTGACGGCGTAGCCGAACATCAGCCCCTGGTCGCCCGCACCCTGCTCCGCGTGCAGACCCGCCCCGGCGGTGACGCCCTGGGAGATGTCGCCCGACTGCTTGTCCAGCCCGGTCAGCACCGCGCAGCTCTTGTAGTCGAAGCCCATGGACGAGTCGGTATAGCCGATAGATTTGATCTGCCCGCGGACGAGTTCGTTGATGTCCAGGTCGCCCGTCGTGCTGATTTCGCCGGCGACCATCACAAGCCCCGTGGTGACAAGCGTTTCACAAGCGACGCGCGAGTTGGGATCCTGCTCGAGCAGGTGGTCGAGCACCGCGTCGGAGATCTGGTCGCAGACCTTGTCGGGATGACCCTTGCTGACGCTTTCGGAGGCGAAGAGGCTACGCTGGTTCATGCCACGATTCCTTTCTGCAAACGTTGCCGAATAAAGGGCTTGAGAAGAACATGCGCCGGCGGATCCATAGCGGTTGAAAGCAGTATTGTGCGCCAAGGAGATCGGGATTGCAACAAGAATTTAACAATCCTGCAGCGCGAATCGATCCGTCCGATCTGTCGTGGACTTCTCGCAACTCTTTTCATGTCATTGAGATGCGTCCCGAACGAAGCTGGCGAAAGGTACGGCTCGGCGCCACGACGGGCAAATCAGCTCGGTTCGGCCACCGGGGTGTCGAGCTGGAGCGGATTCCGGGTGGTCAACGGATTGACGAAACGGCAGAAGGTGGTGCGCGGACATTTCAGCATGGCGGTGCAACTGAGCACGGCCTTGCTCTCGTTCTTTTTGCCCGGATGGGTGATCTGCACGAGGGCTTCGACCTTCTCGCGGCGTTCCTCGCAATAGAGCGGCAGCTTCTCGATCATGGGGGATATCCTTTCGCATATCCTACAGAGGCGATACATTACCGAATCTATCGGACAGATCAAGCGCCTTGTTGCGAAAACTCTTCCCGGCGCGGCGGGGGATGATCCCAACCGTCTCGAAATTCTTCGGTTACGGTGGATTTGGCTCAGGATTCCACGCGCCCCCGGCCGATAAAACGGATGTGACGCGGACCCGTGTCGAACGCCCGGCCGTCAGGCTCCGGGCATCGACGCCGGCACGCATGCAGAGCGAAGGAGCCTTGGATGATGAAGCGACGGGGATTCTGGTGGACCGGCTTGATCGCGGCGCTGTTCCTGGCCGGCTGCAGCGCCAGCGACAAGATGGCTTCGGTGGTCGGTCTCAAGAACGACATCGAGAAAAAGCGGCGCGACCGGCGCGTGGAGCGCGAAACGACGGCCGACGAGCTGCTGCCGGACTTCGCGGAGAAGAAGCCCGAGGCCGAGTCTGTCGATCCGGAACTCGAGGAGTTCGCGGAGGAAACCGTCACCGCCAAGCTCCGCCAGTTCAAGGAGGACCGGCGCGAGACCCAGCGGAAAATCGAAAAATACAGCATGGCCGCGGCCGAGGCGCAGGCGCGGGAGAAAGAGTACCGCAACAAACTGGCGGTGCTCAACAAGCGCATCAACTGGCTGGAGGATTTCCAGGCCAAGCTGCGGAACGGCGAGGCGGTCCTTCCCGAGCGGTCCATGGCCCGCGGCACGACCTACCGGGCGCCGGCGATGTCCATGGCGGACGGTTCCCTGCCGGCGCTGGAGAATGATATCCAGACCCTCAGCCCCGCGACGACCGACGACGAGCGGCTGATGCGCAACGAGTACCGCCAGCCGCAGGAAAGCGCCCTGCCCGGCGCGGCGGGACTGGCCGACGAGCCGCTGCCGGAACCGCAGCTCGAAGGGCCGGAACTGCCGGAGATGTCCGCCTCGTCCAACGCCCGCGGCTGGGTGGAGAACGCCTCGCCCACGACCGACCGGGGCGAGGTGCCCACGCTCGAGACCGAGGGTTTCGACGACTGGGACGATGCCGTCGGCTCGCTGCCCAAGCCCGACGCGACCGTCCTCGGGGGCAGTCAGAACCCGAGCGCGCGGGTGGCCATCGACATCGCCCCCGACACCAAGACCCGTCAGGGCGATCTCTTCAAGGGGCGCGCGCCCGACGGTTCGACCACGATCCTGCGCGTGACCGAGGTGACCAAGAGCTATGCCGTGGCCAAACCGGTTGCGCAGCACAGCGGCTCGCCGCTGGAAGCCGGCGCCCCCCTGACCCGCATCGACCGCCTGCCGCAATAACGCCTCTTCCGCCACCTGTCCATGCCCCGGCGCGGCGCACCGTTCGTGCCGGGGTATATTTTCCTTGTCCCTGCGAAGTGGTAAATTATACTGATTTCGTTTCGATGGCGTTTGTCCGCGCGCCCCGGCATTGGCGCGGACCCGTTTTGGCCGGCGGCGTCCCGGCAACCCGAACCCGTTATCCGCAAGGAAGTTCCATGGGGTTGATCATCGACTTCCTCCGCTTTCTCGGCGCGGTGCTCTTTCGCAGCAAAGAGGACACGCGGGTCTATCTGGAAGAATTGGACATGGCCGAGCGCTACGTGCGCTGGGGCGAGGATCGCAAGGACGTCAAGGATTTCCTCAAAGCCACGGAGCATCTCGACGGCTGCCAGGACGAGATGGCGCCCAAGTCCGACCTGGTGCTGCGCAAGTACCGCGTCTATCTCAACGCCGTCACCTACGCGGTCCAGATGATGCTCCTGAACAACCGCAAGTCGCGGCAGGAGCTGCTGCACAAGAAGACCCAGCTCCGCGAGGAGATCAAGGCCATCAACGACCAGATCGACGAAAACCAGAAGAAAGCCGACGCCTACCGCGAGGACGGCGACATGATCGCCGTGCGCGAACTCGACCGCACCATGACCAACCAGCGCGCGCGCGTGGAGGGACTGAACAACATGCTCAACTCCGGCGACGTGGAGTTCCGCATCTCCGGCGAATACGACGCGCTGCTGCAGGAATCCGAGCGGCTGTGCATGAAACTCGAAACCGGCGTGGCCGATCTGCAGGAGTTGGAGAACATGGACCGGGCGCGGCTCGAGGAGCTGCGCTCCGACGTCTGGGCGCGGCTGGAGAACCTGCGCGACATGGTGCGCGAGGCCGTGCCCGCGGAGTCTCGGCCGGCGCCGTCGGATTCGGAATGAGGCCGATGCGGGTGATCGCCGGCCGCGCGCGCCGGATCGAGCTGAAGGTGGCGCCCGGGAGTTCGACCCGGCCGTTCCTGGAGATGGCCCGCGGCGCGCTCTTCAACGCGCTGGCCGCGCGCGTCGGCGGCGCGGCGGTCCTCGACTGCTACGCCGGCAGCGGCGCGCTGGGCATCGAGGCGCTCAGTCGCATGGCGCGCCGGTGCGTTTTCATCGAGGCCGATCCGCGCGCGGTGGCGGTGCTGAAAGAGAACCTCGAGCGCTGCGGCTGCGTGTCCGAGGCCGAGGTGCGCGCGGGATCGGTCCAGCGGATGATTGCGGGCGTGCGCGGACCGTTCGACCTGATCTTCGTCGATCCGCCCTTCGCCGCGGCGGCGGCGTGGGGCGAGGCCGGCGCGGGACAGGCGGTGATGCGCGCGACCGGCCGCTTGCTGGGGCCGCGCGGGCGCCTGTGCTTCCGCTTCGAGCACGAGCGGGTCGCGGCGCCGGCGTGGCCGGGCCTGCATCTCGTGCGCGATCGACGGTACGGCCGTAGCCGCGTCTGTCTCTACGGGCCGGGCGAAGACGACGGGAAACGCGATGTCGCAGATGCAGAATGACACCTCCATCGTAGACGACCTCTCGCCGTTGGTCGTCCAGTGCATCGAACTGCGCGAGCAGGATACCGAGGACCGCAGTATCAAGCGCGAGCTCTCCAAGGTCGAGCGCAAACTCGACGGCATCTACTGGAAACGCATCGAGACCATCCTCGCCGAACGCGTCTCGGTGGAGAAGGACACCCTCGACTTCACCGACAAGGACCGCCTGCTCATCGATATCGGCCTTCTGGATGTCCACCTGGTGGAGAACGCCGGGGCCGACCTGCTGCGGCAGCTGACCGCCGAAATCGCCGCCCCGGGGCCGATGAACCATTTCTACCTCTCGGAGTGGCTGGAAGACCGCTATCGCCGCTTCCGCCTGGCGCAGGACGTGGAGCAGGGCGGCGCCGAGACGACCGACGCGGCCACCGAACTCGAGCGGAACCGGCGCGACGTGCTCGCGCGCGTGGCCGGCCTCTTCCAGAAGCTGCCCGGTATCTCCGAGAACGTGGCCGAGGCGGCCGCGCGCGGGGAACTGGACGAGCGTATCCTCAAGCTCGACCAGGCGCTGCTGGAGCATCATCACCGCCGCATGTTCCTCCACCGCCACCGCCTCTGCGACCTGCGCAACCAGGTCCTCGCGCGTGCCCGCGCCCGCGCCCGGGATCCGGCGCAGCTCAAACAGCTCGATACGCTCGACGAGCTCTTCGCCGACGAGTGGCAGCGCCGTTATGCCGAGTACGAGCAGCACGCCGCCGGCGCCGAGGGCGAGGAGGACCTCTCGGACCTGACCGTCGACAAGGTCGACTCCGAGGCCGAGCCCGGGCGCGAGGAGGCGGTGGAGTATCTGATCAGCGAGTTACGCTTCGCGCGCACGCTCATGCCCCTGGGCGCGCTTGCCGGCGGCGTCGCGCGCTCGTGCGCGGTGCTGCTCGCCGACGGGCCGCGCGTGACCAAGAAGGAGACCGCCGCCGGCATCGCCCTGGCCAAGACCTGCGACGCGGGTTACGCGGTCGACCCGGTGGTGCTGATCGCGCCGTTCAAGGGGCGCGGGATCTACGAGTGGGACCGCGACAGTCTCGTCATCCCGCTGGTCCCGGTCGAGAGCGCCGAGGACGCGGTGGCCAACGCCGTCGGCAACGCGCGCATGCTCGCCGACAGCCTCCACGGCGGCGGCGTCCTGCGCAAGGCTTACGAGGAGGCCTTCCCGGGCGCGAACTTCCAGCAGTCCTTCCAGGCCGATTACCGCGCCTGGGTCTGCCGGGTCGGCCACGGCCAGACCGAGGCCATGCCCGAGGATCGCCGCGCGTTCTTCCGCGAACAGGTCGGCCCCGACGTCAGTGGCGTCATCGCCCCCGCGGGGCTGCGCAATCTCGGTCCCGCCGGCCGCCGCCTGGTGCGCAAGCGCCTCGAGAAACAGCTCGCCGCCAGCGGCGCCGACGCGGCGCTGCATCACCGGCTGGGGGCGCTGCTGTGGCTGCAGGAGGACATCCCCGCCGCGCTGGGGCAGATGGGCCTGGCGGCCAAGCTCGCGCCCACCGACGGGGAGATCCTGATGAGCCTGGGCCTGCTGCTCCGGGCCAACGACGAGCCCGACCGCGCCCGACGCGTCTTCGAGGTCTGTACGCAGACGGCCAAGGATTCGCTCTGGGGCGTCTACGCCGCCGACGCCCTGGTCGGCCGCATCTGACCGGTACTGGAGAAAGGACCCGCGTGTACGGCATCCCGCCGCTGGAATCGATTCTTCCGACACTCGCCGCCGCGAGCGAGGTCGGCTCGGGCCTTGAGACGCTGCTGCTGATCCTGGGCATCATCGGCCTGGTGCTGGTCGTGCCGTACATGCTGCGCCGCGGCCGCCGGGGCGCCGCCGCATCGGCGGCGCCGTCGATCTCCGACGCGCACGGCCGCTTCCGCGCCACCGCCGACAAGGCGATGGTGGACCTGCTGGAGACCAGCCGCGAGATCAGCGCCCAGGTCGACATGAAGGTGCGGCTCTTGAACAAGCTGGTCAAAGACGCCGACCGCGAGTCGCGCCGGCTGGAGAAGCTGCTCGAGGCCGCCGGCGAGACGCGCACGCTCGACCGCATCCGCGCCGAGTACGACGTCGCCGCCGAGCCGACCGCGTCGCCCGCGCCCGCAACGCCCCCCGCGCCCGCGCCGAGCGCCCCCCCCGTGCCGGAGACGCCCCTGCCGCCGGCCGAGGAGGCGTTCAATCCGCGGACCAAGAGCGGGCGCTGGCGCTCCGACGTCAAGTCCCGTGTGGCCGACCTGCGCGCGGCCGGCAAGGAGGTGGCCGAGATCGCCCGCATCACCCGCCTCTCCACCACCGAGATCAACCTCGTGCTGCATCTGCTCGAGAGCGAAGAGAGGTAGGATTCTCTCGCAGGCCCGGCGCCCGGCGCGGGGTTTTCCTCGTGCGCCGGATCGGTATACTGGAGGGCGGTCCCGGCGGGTGCGCGACGCCGGGGGGAATCGGAGAGGACCGCATGGGCTATCCGCAGGATCCGCAGGCGCTGCTGGGCCGGACCGTCCGCGGCTACGAGCTCCGCGAGCTGCTGCACGAGGGCGCGCGGCACTATCTCTACGCCGGCGAGCAGACGGCGCTCCGGCGGGCGGTGGCGATCCGCCTGCTCAAGCCGTTCCTGGCCGGGCTGCCGGAGGTGCTCGATCCGTTCCTGGCCGCGGGGAAGAACGTCGCGCGGCTGCTGCACCCGGCGATCGTGCCGATCTACAACATCGTCTCCGAGGGCGACCTGCACTTCATCGTCTCCGAGTACGTCAACCAGCGCCCGCTCTCGCGTTGGCTCGACGAGGGCGGCGCGGTGGCGCCGGGGCTGCTGCTCAAGCTCGGCGAGGAGATCATGCACTGTCTGGCCTACGTCCACGGCGAGGCGCTGGTGCACGGCAATCTCGCGCCGGCGAACGTCTTCCTCGATGTCGGCGGCCGCGTCCGCCTCAACGACTTCGAGCACCCGCCCGACATTTCCGCCTGGGACGAGACGCGGATCTGGTGCGTCGCTCCCGAGCAGATCGCCGGCGCCGAGCCCGATGCGCGTGCGGACGTCTTCTCCGCCGGCGCTGTCCTCTATCGTGTCGCGACCGGGGAGCCGCCGTACAGCGCCGAGGAGTACGCCTTTCTCAAAGGCGGCGGACAACTCGCCCGCGCGGAGTTGGCCCACCAGCGCCGGCCCGTCGTCTCCGAGGCCGTCTCCATGGCCCTCGCGCATCTGGTATCGCCCCGGCCGGAGCAGCGTCCGGCGACGATGATAGACGCGATGGAACTCTGGCGCGATGCCGGCAGCGGCAAGGTGCAGGTCTCCGCGCCGGCGGCGACCGAACCCGCGCCGAAGAAGGAACGCTTCGTCAAGGCGCTGCCGGAGGCGGTGGTGGCCAACCCGCAGAAACGCTGCTACAAGCGCCTCCCCTCGGACATCAACGCGGTCATCAAGTCCAATCTCCTCACCGAGTCGGCCGCGCGGAGCATGGAGAGCCGCCTGGGCAACATCAGCGAGAACGGCGCCTACGTGCCGTGCCCCGAGCCTCTTCCCATCGGCAGCTTCGTCACCCTCGAGTTCGACCTCGGCCGGCGCGGGGTGCGCATCCACGCCGTCGGCGTGGTTCGCTGGGTGGAGGAGACGCCGACCACCAGCGGCATGGGCGTGCAGTTCGTCAAGGTCACCACCAAGGACCAGGAGCGGCTGCGCGAGTATATCGACCAGCAGACGAAGCAGCAGATGGCGCACGATCTGGTGGCCACGGACAACCACCGCAAGGTGCTGCGGGAGGTGCTCGCCAACTTCGGCGGTACGCTGCAGGTGCAGGCCCTGGTGAAGAAGACCGGCGCCAGTCGCCAGCTCGCCCGGCGCGTGCTCGAGGATTTCCAGCGCCACGGCCTGATCCGCATCCGGGGCGAGGAGATCGAGTGCGTCCCGCCCGCGACCCAGGCGATGCGCGACTACCTCAAGAGCCTGCTCGTCCACGGATGAGGGCGTTTGTGACGGAATCGTTACATTGGTTGCCCCCGCCAGGGCGGTAGAATCGTAATACGGGTGTCGGGTTTCGCGCGCCCCGCAGTTCGCGCGCGATCAGGTCGACGCGGAATTCATGTCGGAAGGAGATGCGATGCGAAAAATCATGATTGCCGTTCTGTGCTGTTGCGTGGGAGCCGCCGTGGCCTCGGCCGGCGAAACTACCCCCGTCGAGGGCGTCGTCAAGAAGGTGACCGTCTACACCAGCGGCTCCGCGCGCGTCACGCGCGAGGCGAAGGTGGACCTGCCCAAGGGGCGGAGCGTGTTGCTCTCGCAGCCGCTGCCCGCGCGCGCCGACGTCTCCAGCGTCCAGGCTTCGGTCAAGATCGAGGGCGCGGAGGTGGTCATCGAATCGGTCGAGACGCGACGGGAACTGGCCGAGCGCAAGGACATGGACGCGCGCCGCGCCGAGCACAACCGGGCGCTCGAAGAGATGGAGGACGCGCTCTTCGCGATCCAGCAGGAGATCGCCACCATCGAACAGACCGTGCAGTCGCATACCGAGACGCTGCAGCTTTTGGAGAAGATGCGCCAGCAGGCGGCGGACACCGCCCGCGAGGATATGCGCTTCCAGCAGCCCGACAGCAAGGCCTGGGAGCAGGCCATCGCCTTCACCTTCGAGAAGTCGCAGGCCGCGCGCGCGGCGATGCGCCACCTCGCCGCCGAACGCCGCGCGACCGAGAAGCGACAGCGGCGCAAGTATCGGGAGTTCGAGGAACTCCGCGCCAAGGGACCCAACCAGGAGTACGAGACCCGCGCCTACGTCACTCTCTCCGCCAACGCCGCGGCCGCGGGCACGCTGCGGCTGACCTACAACGTCGGCGGCGCGGCGTGGATGCCCTCCTACCGCGCCACGGCCGACACGAAGAACAAGACCGTCGCGCTGGACCTCTTCGGCACGGTCTACCAGACCTCGGGCGAGGACTGGAAGGGCGTGGCCCTGAGCCTATCCACCGCGCGCCCCGACATCGGCACCGATATCCCAGTGCTGCTGCCGTGGTATCTCAATATCGGCGGCCTGCCGGGGCAGACTGACAGAACAGCAGGCTATGCTGGTATTGAACTTGAGGAGGCCCCCATGACGCCCGAAACCAACGCGCCGGAGGAGGTGCCGCCGCCGCCGACGGTGCGGCAGAGCGCGGGCGTGGCCACGGTCTTCACCGCCTCGGCGCCGGCGACGATCCCCGCCGACGGACAGCATCATCGCATCCCTGTCTCCAGCGTCACCTCGCCGATCGAACTCGAGCACGTGGCCATCCCGAAGATCCGCCCGCACGCCTACCTCAAGGCGACGATGCAGAACAAGGCCGACTACCCG
Organism: uncultured Planctomycetaceae bacterium; assembly: GCA_964457365.1. Classification (GTDB taxonomy): domain Bacteria; phylum Planctomycetota; class SZUA-567; order SZUA-567; family SZUA-567; genus CAYWFP01. The sequence continues at coordinate 24,431 of CAYWFP010000022.1, read as the reverse complement.
CTCCTGCCGGGGGTGGTGGAGGTGGTGGTGAAGGACACCTACGTCGGGCGGGGGATGATGCAGCGCACCGCGCCGGGCGAGAAGATCCGGCTTTCGCTCGGCATCGACGAGCAGGTCCGTATCTCGCTGGACCTGATCGACGTGACCAGCGACACCACCTGGCGCGGCAACCGCGTGCGCACGACCAACACCTTCCGCATCCAGGCCACCAGCTATGCCGGCGAAACGATCAACCTGACCGTTTACGACCAGCTTCCGGTCTCGAAGAATCCCGATGTCGTCATCGACTACGACCGCGTCGCCTCGCAGGCTCTGCGCGGAGCGGAGTTCCCGGGGCAGCTCAAGTGGCAGCTCGTGCTGGAGCCCAAGGACACGAAAACCATCGAGTTCGCTTTCACCATCGAGTACCCCGAGGCGATGAAACAGCAGCTCAAGATGAACCCCCAGGCGGTCAACTACAAGTTCAACCTCATGAAGGCGAAGAAAGACGCGCTGGGCAACAAGGTCTACCGCCAGCAGATGGAGGACGAGCAGATCGAGCAGAGCATCGAGTTTTAGGCGCGAGCCGGTACGGACGGGGACTACTCCGGCCCGCCGCGCTGGCGGAAAAGGCGCTCGAAATGCTCGGCGATGTTCGACGGCGCGCTGCGCACGACCTGCGAGCCGACGTACAGCAGAATCGCAAGGTTCCAGACCTCGTCCGGCGCCTGCAGCACCGCCGTGCGGCTGTCGTTCTCCTGCTCGAGCGTGTCGACGGTCTTCTCGGTCACCTTGTCCAGCGGCCCGTCGACCTTCAGCGCCGCGTCGGTCTCGTTGACGTATTTGGCCGCCGGCATCTCGATGCGGCGCGCGAAGAGGACCTGCAGCACGCGTTCCTCCTCGTCTTCGCCGAAGCCCTCGAAGCTCAACTCCTCGCCGGGAATGCTGATCTGCGGCCGGTCGGCGGTGATGACGCCCTTGCGCAGCACCACCTCGCTGGCCTTCTCCGGCGCGTCGGAGAGGCAGATATAGGGCAGGCGCGTGGCGCCGAAGGTGTAGAGCAGGTTCTTGCGGACGCGTATGACGTTGGTGTGCTCGCGCGCGTAGGCCAGGGCTTGCTGGAAATTCATCGCTGTCCGTTCGTCGTTGCCGGGCGCCGTATCGCGCCGCGTCCGTTTCATTGTAAAGGCGGATGGCGAAACGGTCAAGCGCGCCCCGCCCGCGGCCTCGACCCGCGCGCCCCGCACGCGGCCATAATGCACGCCCCGGCAACGGGTGTGCCGGGGCGCAGGAAACGCTTTTCAGGCGAAATCTCCGCGGCGCGTTATCCCAGCCGCACCTCCTGGCCCGTTTCCGACGATGCGTAGATGGCGTCGAGCAGCGTCTGCACCGTCAGCGCCTGCTCGGGCGTTGTCGCCGGCGCCTCCACGCCGAGGATGACATTGAGCCAGTTGGCGTGCCGGTCCTTGTGCGCGTACTCCAGCGGCTCGACGGCCAGCTCGGTCGCCTCGTAGTCCTCGGTGCCGAAGCGGAAGAGCTTCGGCTCCGGGAACGCGCTGGCGCCGGCCTCGGTGCCGAAGAGGTGCAGCACCTGCCGCGCCTGCTGCATGTGCAGCATCCACGAGACGTCGAGCTGCACGGTGGCGCCGTTCTTCATCTTGATGAGCGCGGTGGCGAAGTCCTCGACGTCGAAGGTTCCGCCGTCGCGGTCGGACATGCCCCAACTGCCCTCGCCCAGCCCGCGGTGGCCGAACTTGCTGTAGACCGCGCCGGTGACGGCGACGGGCTCGAAGTTGTCCATGGCGTAGAGGCACGCGTCCAGCAGATGCACGCCCAGGTCCAGCAGCACTCCGCCGCCGGCGAGCTCCTTATTGCCGAACCAGGTGCCGAGCTTGGGGATGGCGCGGTGGCGCATCAGCGTCGCCTTGGCATGGTAGACCTCGCCCAGCGTCCCCGCGCGCGTCGACCGGCGGATGGCCTGCACCGCCGGGAGGTAACGGAAGTTCATGCCCAGCAGGAAGACCTTGCCGCTCTTCTGCGCGGCCTCCAGCACGCGCTGCGCCTCGGCCCGGTTCAGCGCGAAGGGCTTGTCCAGCAGCACGTGCTTGCCCGCCGCGAGCGCGGCCTCCGAGAGCGGCGCGTGGAACTTGTTCGGCACCGCGATGCAGACGGCGTCGATCTCCGGATCGGCGATCAGTTCCTTCGCGCCGGCGCAGGTCTTCTCCAGCTCGAACTCGGCCTTGAGCTGCTCGGCGCGCTCGGCGTTCGGGTCGGCCACGGCGACCACGCGCCCCTGCGGATGACTGTTGACGGCGCGGCAGTGGTTGTAGGCGATCTGCCCGGCGCCGATCATGCCCACCTTGACGGTTGTCATTCTTCTTCTCCTGTGATGACGGGCGCCGCGTCGCGGTTCACGGCGCCTGCGGGTTTAGCCCGCTCTTCCTCGCGACCCCGGGTGCGGCACGCCGCCTAGCGCCCCATGGCCTGCAGCGCTTCGCGGCATTTGCGCACGCACTCCATCGGCGCGAAGGGATAGTCCTCCTGCTCGACGATGTACCAGCGCGTCGTCTCGTTGCTCTCGCAGCAGGCGAAGACCTCGGCCCAGGGCACGTCGCCCTCGCCGATGAGCGCCTTGTCGTTGGTCGCGGAGAACTCCTTCAGGTGCACCGTCTCGGCGCGGCCGGCGTACTTCTTCAGATACGGCACCGCTTCGGCGCCGCCCTTGGCGGCGTTGCCGGTGTCGAACTGCATCAGCACGTCCGCCGGCGCGTGGTCGAAGAACGTGTCCCAGAAAACCCGTCCGCCGATCGGCTGGAACTCCCAGGCGTGGTTGTGGTAGCCCACGCGCATCTCCTGTGCGGCACACTTCTCGGCGATGGCGCCGAAGCGCTCGGCCAGCGGCTGCCACGTCGCCGGGTCCTCGCGGATCTCGCCGGGCAGCCCGGGGGCGATCAGGTACGGGTTGTCCAGTTCCTTGTTGAAGTCGATCGTCGCCTGGAGCTGGTCGTCCTCGACGGAGCCGAGGCCGGTGTGCGTGCCGCAGCAGCGCAACCCCAGATCGTCCAGCAGGCGCCGCAGGTCCTTGGCCTCGTAGCCGTGGTAGCCGGCGAACTCGACGCCGACGTAGCCCATCTCGGCGACGGCCTTCAACGTGCCGGGCAGGTCCTCGCCGCAGTCCTCGCGAACGGAGTACAACTGCAGGGCAAGGGGAATACTGGCCATGGCAATGCTCCTCTCTGGATAGGAAGGGGGGCTCCGGTATGCGCCGCCGACACCCGGCGACGCGGGCAAGATTAGCGCCTGCGCGGGGAAGGTCAAGCCTCTTGTGCGACTTTCCGTCCAACTTCCCCCGGAAAGGCGTTTTTTTCGTCTCCGCTCTTGCATGTGTCCGCGCGCACCGGTAGACCTGTGGCCAGTCGCGAAGGAGCCCCGCGCATGTGTCAGAGCGCCACCCCCGGCACGGCCTCGGCGCGCTTCCGCCAGGAGGTCCGCCGGAACCTGCCGTTCAACTACGCCGCCCACACCCTCGAGGGCGGGCTCTTCATGGCCGGGTTGACCTTCGTCTCGCCCGAGTCGGTGCTGCCGGCGATGGTGGAGTCGCTGGGCGGGCCGGCGTGGGTGATCGCGTTCATGCCCATGGCGATGTTCGTCGGCTTCGCGCTGCCGCCGCTCTTGACCGCGCACCTGATCGAGCGGCTCGGCCGGGTGCACCCTTTCGTCAAGGTGACCGCGGTCTTTCAGCGCCTGCCGTACCTCGCGGCCGGGCTGGGGCTGTGGCTATTGCCCGCGGGCTACGCCCCGGTGCTCTTCGCGCTGGTGGCCGCGACGCCGCTGCTGAGCGGCCTCTTCGGCGGCATCGGCTCCTGCGCCTGGCAGGAGCTGGTCGCGCGCACCATCCCCCCGCACCGGCGCTCGTCGATGCTGGCGGTGCGGCAGATCATCCAGAGCGTGGTCGGCATCGTCGCCGGCTACGTCATCGCCTGGGTGCTCTTCGCCTGTCCCGGGCGCCCGGGGTACGCGATTCTGCACTTGATCACCTTCGGCTTTCTCGTCCTCTCCTACATCGTCTTCGTCACCATCCGCGAGAGCGAACCGCCGCACAAACCGGCATTTTCGCTGACGCTGCTGGAGAACCTGCGCAGCCTCCCGGGCATCCTGGCCGGCGATCGGCGGCTGCGCCGTTTCACGCTGATGATCTTCTTCAGCTCCGGCATGTATATCGCGCTGCCGTTCCTGGCCATTCACGCGCTGGCGGTGCTGGGCCGCGCCGACGAGTTCCTCGGCTACCTCGTCACCGCCCAGATGATCGGCGGCATCGGCGGCAACGTCCTGCTGGGCTGGCTCGGCGACCGCTACGGCACCAAGGCCACCGTCGCCGTCGCCCGCGTCAGCTTCCTGCTGGTCTGCCTCGGCGGGCTGGCCGCCGGCAGCGCCTGGGCCTTCCTGGCCGTCTTCTTCGGCGTCGGCGTGGCCGTGGCCGCGAACACGGTCGGCGGGCTGACCATGGCCATCGAGGTCGCCCGGCCCGAGCGGCGCCCGACATACCTCTCGCTGATCCAGTTCGTCCGCCTGGTGAGCATGCTGTTGGCCGCCGCCGCGAGCACGCTGCTGCGCTGGTCGCTGCCGGGCTTCGCCGCCGTGGCGCTGGCCTCCGCGGTCTGCATGGGGCTCTCGCTCTTCTGCCTGGCCCTCATCGAGGATCCGCGCAAGGAGGCGAGCTGACCGCCCTCTTGCATTTCCCCCCGCCATGCCCTACGCTATATCCCTTCCCTCTGATCGGCACGGGGCGCAAGGAGCTTCCATGAGCGAGACGATGAAGGCGCTGGTCAAGAGCAAGCCCGAACCGGGCCTCTGGCTCGAGGACGTGCCGGTGCCCGAGCCGGGCATCAACGACGTCCTGATCCGCATCGAGAAAACCGCCATCTGTGGCACCGACGTGCATATCTGGAATTGGGACGAGTGGGCGCGGAAGACCATCCCCGTGCCGCTGGTGATCGGGCACGAGTTCGTCGGCCGCATCGAGGCCGTCGGCGGGAACGTCCACGACTTCAAGGTCGGCGACCTCGTCAGCGGCGAGGGTCACCTGATCTGCGGCCGCTGCCGCAACTGCCTCGCCGGGCGGCGGCACCTCTGCCCGCATACCAAGGGCGTCGGCGTCAACCGCCCCGGCGCGTACGCGGAGTATCTCTGCATCCCCGTGACCAACGTCTGGTACGCCGACGAGTCGATCTCCACCGACGTCCTGGCCTGCTTCGATCCTCTCGGCAACGCCGTCCACACCGCCCTCTCCTTCGACGTGCTGGGCGAGGACGTGCTCATCACCGGCGCCGGGCCTATCGGCTGCATGGCCGTGGCCGTGGCCAAGCAGGCCGGCGCGCGCCACGTGGTCGTCACCGACCCCAATCCCGACCGGCGCAAGCTCGCGCGCAAGATGGGGCCGACCGACGTGATCGACCCGACCGCGCGCGACCTGCACGAGGTGCAGCGGGAACTGGGCATGGCCGAAGGCTTCGACGTCGCGCTGGAGATGTCCGGCAGCGGCGCGGCCCTGCGCGACATCCTCGCCAACATCTGCCACGGCGGCAAGATCGCCATGCTCGGCATCCCCGAGCCCGGCACCGTCATCGACTGGAACGCGGTTGTCTTCAACATGATCACCATCCAGGGCATCTACGGCCGCGAGATGTACGAGACCTGGTACAAGATGACCATGCTGATCCAGTCGGGCATGGACATCACCCCGATCGTCACCCATCGCTTCCACTACACCGAGTACGCCAAGGCGTTCGAGTTGATGGCCACGGGCAAGAGCGGGAAGATCATCCTCAACTGGAGCAACTGATGGACAAGGCTATGCTGCAGCAGGCGGACGCGGCGGTCGCGCGCCTGCGCGACGAGGGCCTCTTCAAGGCCGAGCGCGTTATCGACAGCCCCCAGGGCGCGCGCATCCGTGTCGAGCAGGGCGAGGTGCTGAACCTCTGCGCCAACAACTACCTCGGCCTCGCCGGGCACCCGCGGGTGGTGCAGGCGGCGCAGGACGCGCTCGAACGCTGGGGCTACGGCCTCGGCTCCGTCCGCTTCATCTGCGGCACGCAGACGGTGCACAAGCAGCTCGAGGAGAAGCTGACCGCCTTCCTGAAGACCGAGGACACGCTCCTCTACACCTCCTGCTACGACGCCAACGGCGGGCTCTTCGAGACGCTTCTGGGCCCCGAGGACGCGGTGCTCAGCGACTCGCTGAACCACGCCAGCATCATCGACGGCGTCCGCCTCTGCAAGGCGCAGCGCTCGGTCTTCCAGCACGGCGATCTTGACGCGCTGGAGGCCAAGCTGCGGGAGACCAAGACCTGCCGCCACCGCCTGATCGCCACCGACGGCGTCTTCAGCATGGACGGCGACATCGCCAGGCTGGGCGAGATCTGCGAGCTGGCCGACCGGTACGACGCGCTGGTCATGGTCGACGACAGCCACGGCGTCGGCGTCCTGGGCGAAAACGGCCGCGGCGCGCACGAGCACCGCGACGTCCTCGGCCGGATCGACCTGATCACCGGCACCCTCGGCAAGGCCCTCGGCGGCGCCTCCGGCGGCTACACCAGCGGCCGGAAGGAACTGATCGCGCTGCTGCGCCAGCGGTCGCGGCCGTACCTCTTCAGCAACAGCCTGCCGCCGATGATCGCGGCCGCCAGCATCGCCGCGCTCGACCTCCTGGGCGAATCGCGCGACCTGGTGGAGAAGTTGCGGCAGAACACCGCCTGCTTCAGGGGCAAGCTCGTGGCCGCCGGCTTCGATCTGCGGCCCGGGGAGCATCCCATCGTCCCGATCATGCTCGGGGACGCCGAGGTGGCGCAGGCCATGGCCGCGCGCCTGCTGGAGAAAGGCGTCTACGTCATCGGCTTCTTCTATCCCGTCGTCCCGCGCGGCGCCGCGCGCATCCGCACGCAGATGTCGGCCGCGCATTCGACGGACGACCTGGACTTCGCCGCCGCGGAGTTCGCCGCCTGCAAGGCCGAGATGGGGATCTGACGCGCTCTGCCGGGCGTGGCGCCTGTTCGTCTTCACCTGCGCGCATGTGGCGATCGGCTTGTTCTGCCTGTCTGCAGCAGGGGCGCGCCCTTGTGCTGCCATCCGGCGTCGCTCGCCGTAACCGATGTGCATGCATCGCTTTTCGCTCGCTTCTTGCCCGCGGGCACAATGACTGCGCCGAAATGCCGAAATAATTGTCGGACGGGTCCTTACTCCGCCCGCGGCAGTGGTTTCCGATCCGGGCGAAGACCGGCTTGAAATCGTGCTGCTGCTGCCGTTCTCCTTCGGTTGCGCCTTTCTCTTCGTCGGCGCCATCCAGACGGTCGCCCTGACCGTCCGTTGCCTGGAATACGAAGGTTGGTTCGGGTGGAAGAACCGGCGGGACAAGCCCTGGTGGGTCGAGGCGGACGAGAACTGACCGCGCCCGCCTACGGCTGCTCCAGCGGCGCCTCGGGCCGGACCCGGGCCTTCAAGACCGCCTCGTAGACGTCCAGCCACCGCGCGGCCTCGAAGCTGTTGTCCTGGAAACGCATCCCCGCCGCGGCCAGCACCTGCCCGAACCACGCCGTGCGCGTGTGGAAGGTCTGCCGCAGTTGCCAGCGCGCCAGCTCGCGCACGGTCATGCGCTCGCCCGTGGGCAGTCGCGGCGCGCCGCTGATGGTGCGCGCGTCCCCGAGGTGGGCGCAGAGCCGCTGCAGCGCCTCCTTGCCGACGGCCGTGTCGCGGACCGAGAGCTCGACCTTGAAGCCGTCCGCCTCCACATCCAGGGCGATGCGTGCCAGCGCGGCCATGGCGGCCTTGACGCGCGCGTACTCGTCGGCCTGCCGCCGCGGGGTGGCGGCGACGTCGCGGTAGTCGGCCTGCAGCGCCAGAATCTTGACCGCCTCCAGTCCGCCGATCTCGCCGAGGACCGTGGCCACCTGCGCGAGCATGCGGCTGGTCTCGTTCCGTCGGCGCAGCGCCTCGCGGATCAGCGCGACGTACTCCGTCTCGCGCGTGGCGCCGAGGCAGCCGTAGGCCGAGGCCCGCACGGCCGGGTCCTCCTCGTCGAGATACTTCCGCCCCAGCTCGCCCGCCAGCTCCCGCAGCCTTTCGCCCGCGGCCAGCCGGCGCAGTCGCCAGCTCCGCTCGCTCTCCTCCATCTTCCGCGGCGCCGTCTCCGCCTTCTTCAGCGCCGCCGCCTGGTGTCGCCTCTCCCGCAGCGCCGTCCGCGTCAACCCGGCCGCCGCGTCGAGCGCGCCGCGAGTGACCTCCTCGCGCTCCACCGTCGCCAGCCGCCGCAGCCGGACGCAGAGATAGGTCGTCCCCTCCGCGCCCATGTCGTCCAGGAGTTGGCAGGCCAGGAGCTGCGCCTCGTCGATCTCGGTCTGCCGCGGCGAGGTGAAGGTCGGGAAACGCCCGCGCCAGCTCTGGCGCCAGTCCTCGCGCGAGCGCCCCAGGACCACGCCGCAGAGCTGCGCCAGCGCCGCCTCCGCGCGGCCCTGTTCGCGCGTCTCCAGGCCGTCGATCACCGCCTCGACCGGGTCGAGCTGCCCGGCGATAGCGGTCTCGACGAGCTGGCGCAGCCGGTCGGCGGCGGGGTCGTACGCCTCGCTCCCCGCGCGCAGCGGCGGCTTGCGCACCAGCGGCAGATAGCGCCGGGGCATCTCGTAGATCTCCTGCTCGACGATCTGCCGCACCACCTCGCGGTCCTGCGCGTCGGGGACGCAGTACATCGGCAGGTGCAGCAGGATCGCGCGGCGCACCACCCGGTGGCGCGTGTAGATCATCTCCTTGATCAGCGCCTCGAGCGTCGTCGGGTCGGCCAGGCGGGCGAAGACCTCGACCACGCCGCGCTGGAGCTGCGGATTGTTCCGCGCGAACGAGGCCCAGAGCTGCTCGTAGATCAGCCGGCGCCGCTTGCTGTCGGCCTGCCGGGCCAGTTCGACCACCTCGCGCACGAAACGCCGCCGCGTCTTGTATGGCGCGTCGAGCGCGACCACCTTGTCCGAGATTTCCGACTGGGTCTGCAGCTGCAGGTCTTCCTGCCAGCTCTCCATCCCCGCCGCCGGCGCGCAGAGCAGCCACGCCAGCAGCAGCAGAGTCGCCCCTCTTCGGTCGGCCATCCGTACTCCCTTGTCGAAACGCAAACGCTTCTTCACTTGTATGTTACGCATCGGCGGGCGTTTCTTCTGCCGTTTTCGCGAAATTATCGGAACTCGTCTTCAGATTTGCGCTGAAATGCCGATGACGAAACAAGAACCTCGTCTGGTGTGGAGTTTGCATCATGAACGCGATATTCATCGATCCCGACCCGGAGATGCGCCGCTTCTGGGAACGTTTCGCCGCCGTCAACGGCATCGCCTGCCGAATCGCCGCCACGCCGAGGGAGGCCCGCGCCGCGCTTGCCGGCGGTATGGCCGAGTCGTACGCGGCGCTGCTGGTGGTCATGGAGACGACCTATCCGCGCGAGGACGGTCCGGCCTTCGCCCGCGAGATCCGCCGCCACCACCCGCGCAGCTTCATCTTCGCCCATACCCACCCGCGCCACATCGAGGGCGGCGACGAGTTCGACCGCGTCTTCTTCAAGGCCAACGGCACGCCAGCGGCAATGCGCGCGGTGTACAGCTTCGCCAGCGACCTCTGCGAATACGATCTGCTCCATATCGATATGGCGTCGTAGCTCCGCGCTCCTGAACGCTTCTTTACTTCCCCGACATCGGCTGCATTGAGCCAACCTCTTGCTAATAAAGGGCACAACAAGAATCGGAAAGTTTTCTTCCATGCGCCTGATTCGCCGCTGTAATTTATTCTGCAACTATTTATCCAGAAATAAGTTAACTGTATAAATGTAGCGCCGGCAGCGCTCCGATTCGAGCCGGCGGACCAAGATTGTTTACATGCCGCGGTTTTCCCGCTTGCATTATCGAACAACCGGCTTTAGCAAACACGGCAAGGACATTACCCGCTGCTGCGAATCGCAAAACGGAAAGGACCGACTCATGCGCGTTGTCATGCTTTCTTGGGAATCCCTGCACTCGATCTTTCTCGGCGGCCTCGGCGTGCACGTGACCGAGCTCGCCGCGGCGCTGCAGCGGCGCGGGCATGAGCTGCATATCATCACCCGCCGCAAGGAGGGTCTGGACGGCTACGCCGAGATCGACGGCGTGCATTACCACCGCATCGACCACGGCCTCTCCGAGAACTTCGTCGGTTCGATGGAGCAGATGTGCCAGGCCATGGCCCACCGCTTCCACGAGATTACCGCCATGGTCGGCAACTTTGAGCTCGTCCACGCCCACGACTGGCTCACCGGCAACGCGATGAAGTACATCATGCAGGGCTTCGGCACGCGCGGGCTTCTGACCATGCACTCCACCGAGTTCGGCCGCGACGCCAACGTCTTCTACGACGGCTTCGCCGAGGAGATCCGCAACCTCGAGGCCGAGGCCTGCTATCACGCCGACCAGATCGTCTGCGTCAGCGGCTTCCTCGCCGAGGAGGTGCAGCGCATCTACCAGGTGCCGCACGACAAGGTCCACGTCGTCCCCAACGGCGTCAGCTTTCACCACTTCGACGGCTATATCGATCCCGCGACGGTGAAGGCCGAGTACGGCCTCGCGGCGCAGGCGCCGACGATCCTCGCCGCCGGGCGCATGAGCCGGCAGAAAGGCTTCGATCTGCTGGTCGAGGCCGTGCCGATGATCCTCGGCTACTACCCCGAGACGCGCTTCGTCGTCTCCGGCACCGGCCCGGAGAAGGAGACCGTGGTCAATCGCGCGCGCGAACTCGGCGTCGAGCACGCCTGCGTCTTCCTGGAAACCCTGCCGCGCGCGAAATACATCGACCTCATGCGCGCGTGCGACATCGTCGCCGTCCCCAGCCGCAACGAGCCCTTCGGCATCGTCATCCTCGAGGCCTGGGCGGCCGGCAAGCCCGTCGTCGCCACCAACGCCGGCGGCCCGCGCGAGTTTGTCTGGCACGACGTCAACGGTTTCCTCGTCGACGCCGACGCCGCCGGCCTCGCCCACGGCATCGGCTCGCTCCTGGCCGACCACGACCATTGCCGCGCGCTCGGCGCCAACGGCCGCCGCGCCGTGGAGAACAAGTACAACTGGGACGTCGTCGCCGACTACACCGAAGGCGTCTACCGCCACGTGATCGACAACTGCTACGCCTTCTCCGGCTGATCCGCACATGCGGGATTTATTCCGACGCGGAATCCGTCACCCGACAGGCTCCGCGGTTGTTAATTTTTCTCTCGCGTCGCACCACGCGTTCTGCGCGTTAGCCCCGAAATCCCATTAAGTCATATAGCGCCCCGTTTAGCGATTTCTTCGGCAAAGCCCCTGATATGCAATATGTTGCACATTGTTAAGATGGCTAACATTTTGCTTGTTCTCCCCGGATGATTTTCATTTGGCTTGACTGGCAAATGCGTTTATACTTAATTCGAATTGGATGGGGTTGGATGGGGGTTATGAAACCGGTTTCTTCGCTTCGCTGTCGCCGGTCGCGAAGAGCGGGCAATTGCCCTGTCTCGCCGATGAGAAGACAGCGGGAACATCGATGAGCGAATCCTTCTTCGAACAACTGCGCCGGCGCGCCGAGGAGATCGTCGCCGTGCCCGACGGCGACTGGCAGGATCTGTCTCCCGATAAGGTTCGCGCGCTTGTACACGAACTCGGCGTCCACCAGACCGAGCTCAGGCTCCAGAACGAGGAGCTCCAGCGCACCGAGCAGGAGCTGCTGGACCTGTACGAGCTCGCGCCGGTGGGGCTGATGTCGCTGGACGAGGCCGGCATCATCCGCAAGGCCAACCACACCCTCGCGGACCTCCTGGGCGTCAAGCCCGCCGACCTGCTACGCGGCGCCAGCGTCTCGTGGATGGCCGAGGAGGACCGCGGCCGGTTCATCCACTTCCGCGCGCGGCTGGCCAGGAGCGAAACCGTCGAGCAGGACCAGATGCGCCTGCGGCGGAAAGACGGCGGCGCCGTCGTCTGCGCGCTCCGGGGTCGGCGCATTCGCAGCCGCGAGGGCGGCGCGGTGGAGTACCGCATCGCCGTCAGCAACCTGTGCGAGGCGGAACGGGCCGAACGCCGGCTGAGCCACCTCAACGCGGTGCTGCGCTCCATCCGCAACGTCAACCAGATGCTCGCCAATGAGACCGACCCCGTGCGGCTGCTCGAGCGCGCCTGCCTCTGCCTGACCGAGACGCGCGGCTATCGCAACGCCTGGATCGCTCGCTTCGACGCGGAGCGGAACGTCGACGCCGTCTTCGAGAGCCAGCTCGGCGAGAACCTGCCGCGCCTGCGCGAATGGCTCGCTGCGGGCGGCCTGCCGCCCTGCTTCGACAAGGCCCTGGCGCGGGAGGCGGCGGTGACGGTGCGCGACCCGTTCGAAAAATGCGGCGGCTGCCCGGTCGCGCCGGCCTACCGCGGCTTCGTCGGCATCACCGCGCCGCTGCGCCACGGCGCGACGATCTTCGGCATGCTGACCGTCTCGATCCCGCCCGACTTCGTCGACGACGAGGAGGAGCGCGACCTCGTCCGGGAAGTGGCCGACGACATCGGCTTCGCCATGAACGCGCTGGCGCAGGAGGCCGCGCGCGAGGCCGCCGAGGAAAAATTGCGCACGGCCAGCCTCGTGATCAACAGCAGCCCGGCCGTGCTCTTCGAGTGGCGCGCCGAGGAGGGCTGGCCGGTGGCCTTCGTCAGCGACAATGTCGCGCAATACGGCTACGCCGCGGCGGACCTGCTCTCCGGCGCGGTCCCCTACGCCCGGCTCGTCCACCCCGAGGACATGCGGCGCGTCGCCGGCGAGGTGGCCGAATACACCGCCGCCGGCCGCGACACCTTCACCCAGGAATACCGCCTCGTCCGCGCCGACGGGGAGGTGCGCTGGGTGGACGACCGCACCACCGTGATCCGCGACGGAACCGGGGAGGTCCTCCGCTACCAGGGTATCCTGCTCGACATCACCGAACGCAAGCGGGCCGAGGACGCGCTGGACGAGCGGATCAAGGAACTGCGCTGCCTCTTCGAGACCTCGAAGATCCTCGCCGAGGCGGAAGCGCCGCTGGGCGAGAAGCTCCGGCGCATCGCCGAATTGCTGCCGCCCTCGTGGCAGTATCCGGAGATCGCCTGCGCCCGCGTCGAGTTCGACGGCGAGGAATACCGCTCCGGGAACTACCGCGACAGCGAGTTCTGCCTGTCCGCCCCGATCCGCATCGACGGCGTGGTGCGCGGCCGGCTCGAGGTCTGCTATCTCGAACCGCGCCCGCCGGAGGCCGAGGGGCCGTTCCTCCAGGAGGAGAGCGATCTGCTCGAGGAACTCGCCGCCCGGATCAACGCGGCGGTGCGGCGCCGGGAAATGGAGGAGGCCATCCGCCGCAACGAGCAGCGCCTGGCGGTGACGCTCGACTCCATCGGCGACGCGGTCATCGCGACCGACGTCATGGGCCGCATCACGCGCATGAACGCCGTGGCCGAAGCGCTGACCGGCTACGCCATCGCCGAAGCGCTGAGCAGGCCGCTGACCGAGATCTTCCGCATCGTCAACGCCAAGACCCGCGAGCCCGCGGAGAACCCGGTCGACCGGGTGCTGCTGAGCGGGAAGGTCGTCGGCCTGGCCAACCACACCGCCCTTGTCGCCCGCGCCGGCGGCGAGCGACAGATCGCCGACAGCGCCGCGCCGATCCGCGACCGCGACGGCACCGTCCTCGGCGTGGTCCTGGTCTTCCGCGACGTCACCGACGAATACGCCATGCAGGAGGAACTCGCCGCCAGCGAGGAGAAGTACCGCCTGGCGATGGAGGTCACCAGCGACGGGCTCTGGGACTGGAACCTGACCGCCGACGCCGTGACCTGGAGCCCGCGCTGCTATACCATGCTCGGCTACGAGCCCGACGAGTTCCCCGTCACCTTCGAGCGCTGGCGCGAACTGGTCCACCCCGACGACCTGGACCGGGCGTGGCGGGAGATCGAAGCGCAGATCCGCGAAGACGGCAACTCCTTCGCCGTCGAGTTCCGCTACCGGCGCAAGGACGGCGACTGGCACTGGGTGCTCGGCCGTGGCAAGGCCATCGCCTGGGACGAAGAGGGCGAGGTGACGCGCATGATCGGCACCCACGCCGACGTGCACGCGCTCAAGTGCGCCGAGGAGGCGCTGCGCGCGAGCGAGGCGCGTTACCGCAGCGTCTTCGAGCACAGCCCCGTCGGCATTGCCCTCGTCGAAGTCGATACGTACAGGCTCGTCCGCGTCAATCCGCAGCTCTGCGTGTTGTTGGACTATGACCGGGAGGAGTTGATCGGCAAGACCCTTCAGGAGCTCACCCACCCCGAAGACCGGGAGGTGGAGGCTTCGCATTTCCGGGAATTGGTCCGCGGCGCCATCTCCTCCTTCGTCTTCGAGAAACGCGACATCGCCCGGGACGGCTCGGAGCGCTGGGTCAACGTTCTCGGCACGCTCCTGCCGGATGTCGAGGGGCAGCCCCGGATGATCCTCAAACTCGTCGAGGATATCGGCGAGCGCAAGCGCCTCGAGGAGCAGCTCCTCCAGTCGCAGAAGATGGAGGCTATCGGCCAGCTCGCCGGCGGCGTGGCGCACGACTTCAACAACCAGCTCGCCGGCATCATGGGCTACGCCGACATGCTCGCCAAGCGGCTCGACGACGAGACGCTGCGCCGCTACGCCCAGAACGTCCTCATCGGCGCGCGCCGCGCGGCCGACTTGACCAAGCAGCTTCTGGCCTACGCGCGCAAGGGGCAGTACCAGTCGATCCCCGTCGACATGCACAGGATCATCGGCGAGGTGGTCAATATCCTCGAGCACAGCATCGACCGGCGCATCCACATCCAGCAGCTTCTGCGCGCGCGCGTGGCCATGACCAAGGGCGACCCGAGCCAGCTTCAGAACGCGATCCTCAACCTCGCCCTGAACGCCCGCGACGCCATGCCCGAGGGAGGCGAGTTGATCTTCGAGACGGAGATGGCCGACCTCGACGAAGCCTACTGCGCGCGCTGCCCCTTCGAACTCCTCCCCGGCCTCTACCTGCGCATCAGCATCACCGACTCCGGCGAGGGCATGGACGAGGAAACGAAACAGCGGATGTTCGAGCCGTTCTTCACCACCAAGCCCGAGGGGCAGGGCACCGGCATGGGCCTGGCCTCGGTCTACGGCACGGTCAAGACCCACCGCGGCGCCAGCCACGTCTACAGCGATGTCGGTCACGGCACCACGGTCACGGTATACCTGCCGCTGACCGCGACCGCGCGCGCGCGCGCCCCCGCCGCGACGGCGAGCGTCCCCGCCAGCCACGAGGCGCGCGTCCTCGTGGTCGAAGACGAGGAACTGATCCGCGAGATGGCGCTGGACATGCTCCGCGGCCTGGGTTACAAGGTCACCGCCTGCGAGAACGGGGCCGAGGCGGTGGCGTACTACGAACAAGCCTGGTCCTTCATCGACCTGGTGATCCTCGACATGATCATGCCGCAGATGAACGGGCACCAGACCTTTCTGGCCATGCGCCGGATCAACCCGGAAATCAAGGCGCTGCTGGCCACCGGTTACAGTCTCAACGGCGAGGCGCAGAGTATCCTCGACGAGGGCGTGCTCGGCTTCGTCCAGAAGCCTTTCGATATCACCGAGTTCTCGCGCGAGGTCGCGCGCGTGCTCGGCACCGAGACCGACGAGACCGTCTGACATCGCCTCCCCTCCGTACTCCACTTGTCAAAGAACCGTCGCGGGAACGAAACCCGCGTTCACCGCTTCACATCTGCGGCATGACGAGGGCGAATGCAAGCGGCTTCGGTACAGATCCGTACCGTACGCGTTCGGCAGGAGTTGACGGGGGAGCACTGAAGGCCCTACACGATAAGGGGATGCAGAAGAAAAACTTTTTAAGGTTTTCAGCGTAACTTTTTTCGCGCCCTGGCGCTTTTCGCGGACGATGCGGGTCTACTGCGCGTACCGGTGCATGAAATTCCTCTCGCAGCGCCGCGACCATACCCCTTGCCGGTGGAGGTAATTATGGCTCGCGGATTGCGCGGACAAATCCTTCCGGCAACGGCTTCCGCGCCGCCGGGGTGTCGTGGATATTCAGAAAGCGAAGCGGCATGCCCGCCAGCGGCGCGAGGTCGTCCACCGCGGTGCCGGCCAGATGCAATTCCTCGAGCGGCATCCCCTTCAGCGGCGCGAGGTCGCGCACGCGCGTATGGTTCAGGTTCAGCGTTCTCAGCGGCATCCCGCGCAGGGGCGAGAGATCCGCCACCCGCGTGTGCGAGGCGTTCAGGTTCGTCAGCGCCATGCCCCGCAGCGGCGACAGGTCGTCCACCCGCGTGCAGTAGCACTCCAGCCACGTCAGCGGCATGCCCGCCAGTGGCGAGAGATCGTCCGTCCGCGTATTCTGCAGGGCCAGCGAACGCGGCGCGAGCCAGCGCAACAGCGAGAGATCCCGCGGCAGGGAATGCTGAAACGACAGGTGCCGGCAGGCCATGACCGGCGCGGCCCACTCCTCGACCGCGCCGTAACGGTTGAAAAGGCCGCCCGTCCATTCGGGATTCGCCGCGCGCAGCGCCGCCTCGATGCGCTTCATCTGCCAGCGGACGATGGGGCGGCGGAAACGGACCACGCCCAGGCCCCAGACCAGCACCGCCCAGACGATGAAGCTCAGCAGCACCCGCATCCAGGCGCGGCGGCAGCGGCGGGCGAAAAGGATATGGCGCATGGAATCCGTCCGATCGACACGAGAGACAACGGTATTCTATAGGCAGAAACCGGACGAGACAAGCCCGGCGCCGCCGCGCGGTCCGAAAACGCGCGGGGAAATTACGCAGATAATAACTTGCATGCGGCCCGGAAGCGCCTCATACTCGACATGAAGACGCTTTTTCATGTAAGGCATCGTATGGACCAGAGCGACCTCGACGAACTCGACTTCGACCCGGCTTCTTTTGCGCATATCCGCAACAAGAACGAGGATCGCGTGGTGGCGCTGCTGCCGGCTGTGCTGCGCGACTACCCCGGCTTCGGCGTCACCCGGCACGACCTCGAAGACATCTACGCCTGCGCGCTGAACAAGCTGACCGCGCGGTACTCGCTGCCCGCCAGCGGCAGCCAGTTCCCCGACCCGGTGAGCGACGAGGCCATCCGCGACGCGATCGAAGGCGCGATCATCACCGTCATCCTCCGCCCCCGGGGCGAGAGCCGCGACACGCAGATCATCATGGCCGAGACCGCCGCGCGGCGCCAGCACGGCGAGTAGCGCGCCTGTCCGCCTCTCCGTTGCGCGCCCGCGCATTCCCTTTCCCCGCCTTCCCTTCCGGGTTTTTGCGGCAGGCGCAGCGGTAATCCTTGACAGTTACCACGAGGGGGGATACCGTCGACCGGACGGGTCCGGCATTATAATGTAGCCCCGTCCGCGGAGAACAGCGTGACAGCGAATCCCGAAGACCAGTCCCTAGCGGAGGAGCCGGCGGCCTCTTCCCCTCCGGAAGCGCCCGCCCCTGCGGCAGCGTCGGCGAAGAAGAAACGCGGCTGTTTCTCGCGTCTGCTGCGCGCGGGGCTGTACCTGCTGCTGGCGCTGGCGGTGCTGCTGGCGGCCGCGCCGTCCCTGATCCCGACGGAAAAACTGGCGGCGGAGCTGGTGCGGCTGGTGGAGGAGAAGACGCATCGCAATTGCTCGCTCGGACGGCTGGCCATCGCGCCCTACCGTGGCGGGGTGACGCTGGAGCGCTTCGTCATCCACGGCCTGGAGCGCGACGACCCGCCGCTGCTGCAGGCCGGGCGGATCACCCTCAGGCTCGACTGGGCGCGGATCGGGATGCTGCTGGAGAAGCGCATCCCCGTCAGCTCGGTCACGCTCGAGGACGTCACTCTCGCCGTCCGGCGCAGTGCCGAAGGATATCTCAACCTGGGCGACCTGACCGGCGCGCGCGACACGCCGATCCCGGGCCTGCCGACGGAGACGCCGGCGGAGACGCCGGCCCCGAAGGACACGGCCGAAGCGCCCGCGGTCTTCGCGCCGTTGGTGAAACAGGTGGCGCTCGAACGGGTGGCGCTGCGCTTCATCAGCGAAGAGCACGACATCGACGCCACTCTCGCGCTACCGATGCTGACCCTTCTCAGCGAGGACGGACGCGGACCGTTCGCGCTGGAGGGGCGGCTGACACTGGGCGCGACGGAGCAGGAAGCCGTGGCCGAGGCCACCCTCGGCGGCGAGCTCGACGTGAGCGAATTGGGCGCGTTGCGGAACCTGGAGACGACGCTCGATCTGGCGCCGACAGACCTGCCGCAGGCGCTGAACGCGTTCGGCAGCGCCACGTCGCCGCTTGCGGGAGGGCGCCTCGCGGGGCGGCTGACGATCCGCCTGGGCGAGGGCGATCCGCGCCTGGAAGGCAAATTGGACGCCGAGGGGCTGGCGCTGCGGCACGGGGGCCAGACGGTAACGTTGCCGCCGCAGACGCTGACGCTGGCGCTGACGACGGATCCGCAGTCGACGGTGACCACCATCGAGACACTGGCGCTGCAATCCACGCTGGCGACGGTGAAGTCGAGCGGGCAGGTGCGCGCGGAGGCGCAGGCGGCGGCGGGCTTCGTCGGCGAGTTGACGTTCGATTGCGCGGGATCGATTGACGAAGCCGGCTCGTTGCTGGCGGCGCTGGGCCGGCCGGAACTGGCGCGGCACGCCGCGGGCGCGCTGGGCCTGCGGGGGACGATCAAGGCCGAGCCGTTCCGCACCGTCGTCGCCGCCGCGTTCCGCAGCCGGCAATTGACGGCGAAGCACGAAACGCTGAGCGAGCCGCCGGCCTTGATCCTCACCGGCGAGGCCGTCTACGCCAGCGACCGCAAACAACTGCAGATCGACAACCTGCAGCTCAACGGCACGGACCTGGCGACCACGATCAACGGCACCGTGCAGGATCTGCCGGGCGAGCCGCGGCCGGAGTTCGCACTCGAGATCCGCCTGGGCCTGAACACGCTGGCGCGGAAGTTGAAGGCCCTGCAGGAGCACGAGGCCGAGCTCGCCGGCAGCGTGAAGGCCACCGCCGCCGTCTCGAAGAACCCGCAACAGGGCTGGCAGATCCGTTTCGACTGCCGCCAGGAAGAGCCCCTGCGCGCGCGCCTCGCCGCGAACGACGGCGCGGCGCTGGACTATGCCACGCAGATGCTGAATATCAGCGGCGTCCTCGGTTACGCCCCCGACGGGACGGTGACGATGCATGACGCGACGCTGGCCGTCGACGGCATCCGCCTCGCGCTCGACGGCAGCCACGCCCCCGATGGCGCGGCGACGGGGGCGTATCGCCTCAAGCTCGAACCCGACCGCATGCGTGCGCTCTGCCGGGCGCTGCTGCCGCCGCCGTACGGCGAGGCGCTGCAGGCGGCGACGCTGCGGGGCGCGGGCGCCTACGACCCGCGGACGCGCCGGATCGATTTCGCCGAGACGCTCAGTTACGCGCTGCTGAAAGTCGACGACAAGCTCTACGCGGTCACCGCCAAGCACGACGGCACCTTCGGCCTCGGCGAGACCTTCGCGCTGAAGACGGAGAAGGCGACGCTGCAGATCAAGCAGGGCGGGCGGAAGGAGCCGGTGCTGCTGGCGGCGGTGCGCGGCTCGCTCAACGGCACGGCCGAAACGCTTGCGGGCAAGGCCGGCGTCTCGGCGCGCGGAAACCCCGGGGAGCTGAAGGCGCTGCTGCGACGACTCGGCATCGCCCTGGTGCCGCCGCAGGCGCCGCGCGCGCGGAGTTTTCTCCTGACCGGCGTCGTCGACGGCGAAGACGGGGAACTGAAGGCGCGGGCCAACGTCACGCTGAACGACCTGCAGGCCGGCTCCGCGGCGACGCCGACGTTCACGGACACGACGACGACGGCGGAGACGGCCATCCGTTACCGCGCGCCGGAGAAAGAGATCGCCCTGGAGACGCTGACGGTGAAGACCGGCGGCCGGATCGCGACGCTGCAGGCCACAACCACCGTCGTCCTCGACGGCGCGGAGGGCTGGCGGCTGAAAGACCCCGCGCGCCTCGTCGTCAAGGCCGACCTGCCGCGCATGAAGACGCTGGTGCCGGCGCTGGGCCGCGGCGATACGGTGCTGCTGGGCACCAACGACAGCGTCCTCACGGTCACCGGCTCTGCCAGGAAGATCGCGTGGACGCTGAAGATGACATTCGCCGACTTCGCCGTGGCCAACGTGCCGCGGGCGGGGATGCGGCTGCCGCAGGACGACCCGGTCTTCACGCTCGAAGGCGTCTATCGTCCGACGAACCCGGACGGGCAGCTCGCGCTGGAGATTCCGGTGCTGACACTGGAGAGCAAGCTGCTGCGGCTGACCGCCACCGCGCGCGCGGGGACCGTCGCCACGGGCGCCGACGGCGCCACGGTCAAGGCGTTGATGGCGAATATGCACCTGCTGGCGGCGCAGCCGCTCCTGACGACACTGATGCCCGGCGTCTTCGAGCCGCTGCCGGAGGGCGGGAACGGGACGCTCCGCCTCGACGGGCAACTGCGCGCGGCGACGCTGGCGCTCGGCGACTCGGCGCCGCCGCTGAGCCGGCAGTTCGAACTCGTCGGCGGCGCGGTGGCCCTGCCGCATTGTATCATCAGCGGCCGCGCGATCCGCAATTTCAAGGCCGGAGTCACGCTGCGCGAAGGGGTGTTGCAGGTCAACGGCGGCGAGGCCGAGTGCGGCGGCAAACTCCGCCTGGACGGCGCCATCGACTTCACCGGCGACGAGCCGGCGTTCCGGGTCGACCTGGCCACCGCCGGGCCGCGGGGGCTGGACCTGACGGAGACGGTGCGCAACCTCGGCGACTACATGCTCTTCAAGAAGGGCAACCTGCATCTGCCCGACCCGCGCGTGCCGCAGGCGGCGCAGGCGGCGATCTTCACCTGGACCGGGCTCGCCGACGAAGCCATCCGCAAGACGATGCAGTGCCGGGAGGTGGCCTTCCGCGCCGAGGACGTGATCTACCTCACCCACGCCACGAGCACCGACATCAACCGGCTGCTCAAGTTCCCCGAACTGCCGCAGAAGATCGGCATCGACATCGGCGAGGAGATCGCCAAGCGCGTGGCGCCGAAGGTCGACGCCGACTACGACAGGATGGATAAGCGGCTGAAGAAAGCGGTCCGCTACGAGGAGGCGACCGGGCGGGTACGCATCACCGACGGCCGCGTCGAGATCGGCGACCTCTTCCTCGCCGGGAACAACGACCCCGAGCAGGCGCCGCTGGGCGCGGACTTCGAGATCAAGGGCTGGGTCGACATCGACAACGGGATGCTGGAGCTGCGAATGATGCCGGTGCGCAACGTCGAGCGCTTCCTGCCGGTGAAGATGATCTACAACCTGCCGGCGGTGCGGCAGGCCTTCGACCGCGTGCCGGAGAATCTCGAACAGCGAGTCGTCAAGGCCATCCCGCGCTGGATCGAGAAACTGGGCAACCAGCGCAAGCTGACGATCAACATCTTCGGCGCCATCAAGGATCCCGACTACAGCGTCAAGGTGCTCCACGGCACGCTGGTCCAGGAGGCCGCCGGCCTGGTGCGCGAGACGGTGAAGGATCCGGGATTCCTCAACGAACTGGTGGACAAGGTGATCGAGGGCAAGAAGGAACGCGGCGCGGTGAAGGACCTTCTCGAGCGCCTGCAGAAAAACAAGGAAGAAAGCGACGACCCGTACGAGATGCCGGAGTTCTGAATCATGCAACGCCTGATCGTCAACGGCGAACAGCACGAGTTCCCCGCCACCGTCTTTCCGCAGACGGTGGCGGCGCTGATCGAGGCGATGAACCTCGGCGCGCGTTCGGTGGTGGCCGAGGTCAACGGGAGCATCGTGCCGCAGGACGAGTTTCACCGCGCGCCGATCCGCCCCGGCGACACGGTCGAGCTGGTGCAGTTCGTCGGCGGCGGCTAGGCGCCGCCGCGGTCGGTCAATTCGTCTTCGCCGCGTGTTGCGATTAAGAGACGTTTCCCCCGGATATTCCGGTTCAGAGCAAACCGGATAGAGCGAATAAAGAGAACGTCATCATGACCGACACCCTCGTCATCGCCGGCCGCGCATTCGCCTCGCGCCTGTTTCTGGGCACCGGCAAGTTCGCCAGCGCCGCGACCATGGCCGAGGCCATCGCCGCGGCGGGGACGCAGATGGTCACCGTCGCCCTGCGCCGCGTCGACATCGCCGATCCGCAGGACGACATGCTCGCGGCCATCGACCGCGAGGCGGTGCAACTGCTGCCCAACACCTCCGGCGCCCGCGACGCGGAGGAGGCGGTGCGCGTGGCGCGCCTCGCGCGCGCGGCCAGCGGCGTGGAGTGGGTGAAGCTGGAGATCACGCCGGATCCGTACTACCTCCTGCCCGACCCGGTCGAAACCCTGAAGGCCGCGGAGATCCTGGTGCGGGAGGGCTTCGTCGTTTTGCCGTACATCAACGCCGACCCGGTGCTGGCCAAGCGCCTGCAGGAGATCGGCACCGCGACGGTGATGCCGCTGGGAAGCCCCATCGGCAGCAACCAGGGCCTCAAGACGCGCGCCAATATCGAGATCATCGTCGAGCAGGCCACCGTGCCGGTGGTGGTCGACGCCGGGATCGGGCTGCCCAGCCACGCGGCCGAGGCGATGGAGATCGGCGCCGACGCGGTGCTCGTGAACACCGCCGTCGCCGTCGCGGACCAACCCGCGCGCATGGCCGTGGCGTTCAAGCTCGCCGTCGAGGCCGGGCGCACGGCTTACGAGTCCGGCCCCGGCAGGGCGCGCAAGACCGCCGAAGCGTCGAGCCCGCTGACGGGATTTCTGCGGGAGGGATGAGACGCTCGAGGCGCCCCGGAGCCGGAGACCGAGTATGCCCAAGCCCAACGTCCTGATCCTCCATGCCGACCAGCAGCGCTGCGACAGCCTCGGCTGCACCGGCAACCCGCACGCGCGCACGCCGAACATCGACCGCCTCGCCGGCGAGGGCAGCGTCTTCACGCGGCATATCGTCAGCAACCCCGTCTGCATGCCCAGCCGCGCGAGCCTGCTGACCGGGCTGTACCCGCCGGGGCACAACGTCTACTCCAACGGCGTCAAGCTCAACCGCCGCCGGGAGTACGGTCCGGCGGAGCTGATCGACGGCAAGCCCGCGGAGAACCACGAGGAGGCAGAGCCGGCGACGCTGGCGGATATGCTGCGCGCGGGCGGCTACGCCACCGCCGCCTTCGGCAAGCTGCACCTGACGCCGACGGAGGCCGCCCCGCACCACGGCTTCGGCGAGAGCCACCGCCTGCACCAGGACGGCATGCTGCGCGACTGGCGCGGGCCGTACTACGGCTTCGATCACTTCGAGGTGGTCAAGAGCCACGGCGAAAACCCATGCCACCGCGGCCACTACGCCGACTGGCTGCAAACGGAGCATCAGGAGGCGTATCGGCAGGTCCTCGCCGCGCGCCCGCCGGAGGCGTATCCGGTGCCGGGGCAGCAGGACCTGTACGCCTCGGCGCTCCCCGCGGAGCTGCACAACTCGATGTGGCTGGCCGACCGCTTCGAGGCGTGGCTGCAGGCGCGCGGCCAGGCGGAGGAGCCGTTCTTCGCCTTCGTCGGCTTTCCGGATCCGCATCACCCGTTCACGCCGCCCGCGGAGATCCTCGCGGAGTTCGAAGACGCCCGGACGCTGGCGCCGTACGATCCGGAAGGCGCGTGGTGGCGGGCGTTGCCGGACGCCGCGGACGTCGGCGGCCGCGGCATCGGGCACCTCGAACCGGCGCAGCGACGGCACTTCCGCCGGGCCACCAACGCCATGGTGCACCTGATCGACCGCGCGGTAGGGCGGATCGTCGCGTCGCTGCAGCGGCGGGGATTGTGGGAGAACACCGTCGTCGTCTTCACCAGCGACCACGGCGACTTCCTGGGCGACCACGGCCTGCTGTACAAGCGCGAGGTCGGCTGCGACAGCCTGCTGCACGTGCCGCTGATCCTGCGCGCGCCGGGGGCGGAGCTGCCCGCGACCATCGACCTGCCGGTCAGTAACGTCGACGTGACGCCGACGCTCGCGGCGCTCTGCGGCGTCGAGACGCCGGCGCTGCACGGCGTCGACCTGGCGGCGAAGATCCGCGAGGGCGCGCCGCACGAGGCGCTGGCCTACTGCAGCGGCACCAAGGGTACGCACAACAACTTCACGCGTTACGACGAGCGCTTCCGCCTCACGGTCTACCCCGCCTGCGGCTTCGTCGAGCTGTACGATCACCGCGAGGATCCGGGCGAGACGCGCAACCTCGCATCCGAACGGCCGGAGTACGTGCGGGAGGTGCGGGCGCGGCTGGGCGAGGCGCTGCTGGCACATTACGATCCGATCCAGGGCAAGCTCTCGCCGTGGTGAATATTTCCCGTTGCCAAAACCCGGGAAGACGCTAAGGACCCATTAAGCAATAATTTCAGAATTTCGGCGCAGCTGGTTTGCCGTCAGTCAAGAAGCG
>CAYWFP010000021.1:0-44663 GCA_964457365.1 uncultured Planctomycetaceae bacterium | reverse complement strand
CTGGCGGATCCACCAGGTGGCGTAGGTGGAGAACTTGTAGCCGCGGCGGTACTCGTACTTCTCCACCGCCTTCATCAAGCCGGTGTTGCCCTCCTGGATCAGGTCGATGAAGTTGAGGCCCCGGTGACGGTACTTCTTGGCGATGGAGACAACCAGCCGCAAGTTGCCGCTGCTGAGCTTCTGCTTGACATCCTGATAGCTGTAATAGCGCTTGCGGATCTGTACCGCGCGGCAACGCAGACGCTCCAGCGGCTCGCGCGCCTCGAGGCGGATGCGCAGGAGGCCGTCCTCGGCGCTCTCGAGCTGGCGCCGCTCCGCGGCGGTGGCGCGGTTGCCCTTGCTGCGGATGTGCTGGACTTCCTTCTCCAGACGCAGCGACTTCGCCGAGAGCTGCTGGATGCGGCGAATGATCGGCAGGACACGCTTGGTGCGCAGCCCAAGTTCCTCCAGCAGCAACGCCTGACGCCGTTGACGAGCGCGGAAATCCGCGTAGAGCTGTTCGCGCTTCTTCGCCGAGAGGCCGTCGCCCTCGAGCTTGCGCCATGTCTCCTGGTTCAGCTCGGCGATGCGTTTGATCGTCTCGATCTGGCCCGGCAGACGCGCTAGGACATCGTTCTTGCCGAGTCCCGAGGGACTGGTGGTGCGCATGATCTTGTCGAGGCTCTCGCGGTTCTGCATGACCTTCTCGTTGAGTTCGACGACGTAGCTGTTGGCGATAGGGCTCTCGAGCGCGCGCTTGCGGAAGTGTTTGCAATAGAGCTCGATCTGCTTGGCCAGCGTGATCTCCTCGTCACGCGAAAGCAGCGGGATGCTGCCCATCTCCGAGAGGTACATGCGCACCGGATCGTGCACCTCGCTCAACTCCGAATCGGACGAGCGCAGCGACCGGCGCCGCGTCACCGAGGCGCGCGGCCCGTTGAGCGCGGCGGGTTCGGACTCGTCCCCGCCCTCCTTGGAGGCGGGTTCGGCCTCCTCCTCCTCGTCCTCCTCGTCGATGAGATCGATGCCGGCTTCGGCGAGCTTGGTCAGGACCAGGTCGATCTCCTGCGCATCGCCGACATCCTCCGGCAGCATCGCGTTGAGATCGGAGTAGGTGACGGTCTTGCGCCCTTTGACCTTCTTCAGCAGGTCGTCGACCATGCGTTCCTCGGACGTCTTCTCCGCGGGCGCCTCCTCCTCGCCGCCTTCCTCGTCGGCTTCTTCGGCATCGGCGGGGGGCTCCGGCGCGGCCTGGGCCTTGCGCGCCTTGCTTCGCGCGCGCGTCGCGCCTGAATTCTTCTTGGGGCTGCGGGTCGCAGACGCACGCGACGCCGCCTTCTTGGTCGTCTTCTTCTTCTCTGCCATCCTCGCCTCTCACTCCTCTATCGGGCCGCGCCGGTCAGGCTGCCGATTCTCCGCCCAAGCCGCGCATCCGTCGTTCGATCTCGGTTTTGCGAACCATCAGTTCGTCCAGCCGCTCCGCCTCGCCCGCGACGCGCAGGCGACGGATCTCTTCGTCCAGTTCGGCTTTCTCCTCCAGCAGTTCGGCGACCTCCAGCCCGTGCAGCACCTCGTGGAACTCGGCCTGCTCGAGCTCCGGCCCCTCATCACCCATCAAGTCGTCCACCAACACCTCGTCGGCACCGGGCACGTCCAGAAGCGCCGACGGCGCCGGACGCTCGTGCGCGAGCCAGGAATCGCGGATACGCCCGGCCAAGCGCGCGCAGGTCTCGTCCAGCATCCGCTCGGGCGGAAAGCAGTCGGCCGCCACCTCGGCCCAATCGCTCCGGGCGAGCATGTAGCGGACCAGCAGACGTTCACGTTTGAGCCGGTTGCGGCGCCGCGCCTCCGCTTTGGACGCGTTCGGCCCCTTCGGCTGCAGACCGCGGCGCGCCACCGGCGAAGCGTCCGAACGCGCGCCCATACCGGGTAAACGGATATTGCCCGAAGCATCGACCTCCGGTTGCGGCAGCGAACTCCCCGGAACATCGGCGACCGCGGCGACCTGCTTGCGCAGCAGCGCCCGTTTGACCCGGTCGGGGCAACAGTTGACCAGGCCCATGACCCGGTTGACCGCGGCGGCAAGCGTGTTGGCGTCCCGCGCCGTCTCCGCGGGTAAGGCCTGCCGCAAGGCATAGTCGAAGCTGTCCTCGGCCCGGTCGAGCACCTCGCGGAACCGCTCCACGCCGAAGCGCGGCAGATAGTCGCAGGCGTCCTTGACCTCGAGTCCCTGCACAATCCTCAGCGGCACGTCCGCGGCCATGAACATCTCGATGGCCCGGTCGGTTGCCATGCGCCCCGCGTTGTCGGTATCGAAGAGCGCGACCACGCGCCCTTCGGGCTTGACGTAATTACGCAACCGGGCGACATGCTCATCGGTCAACGAGGTGCCGAGGGTGGCCACGGCGGTGCGAATCCCGTACTGATGACACATGATCGTATCGGTATATCCTTCTACAATAATTACTGTCTTCTCCCGACGGATATCTTTCTCGGCAAAATTGAGGCCGTACAAAAGCCGGCGTTTCTCGAAAAAGCGACTGTTGCCGGCGGAATTGAGATATTTCGGCTGATTCTCCGCCTCTTCCAGAATTCGGCCACCGAAGCCGACCACGTGCGCACGGCTGTCGAAGATCGGGAACATCACGCGACCGCGAAAGGCGTCGTACACGCGCCCGTCTTCGTTCTTGCGAAAGATGCCGGCGGCGCCGCCGACCTCGAGCGCTTTCTCCTTTTTATGCTCGCCGCTTTTCTCCAGCACGACCCGCACGTAACGTTCCAGCAGACCGTCCCAGCAATCCGGCGCCCACCCCAGGCGCCAGCGGGCGATCGTCTCCTCGCTGAATCCGCGCTCGAGAAGATACGTCCTGGCGCGCGCGCCCTCACGCGGATCGTGGAGCCTCTCCTCGAAATACTCGCAGGCGACGCGATTGGCCCAGTAGTGCGCGCGGCGCGCCTCGCCCGCATCCTCCGCCGACCTTCCAACCCCGCCGCGCGAGCGGTCGTATTCGAGCTGCACGCCCGCGCGTTCGGCCAGCATCTCCACGGCTTCACCGAACTCGCAACGCTCCATGAGCTGCATGAACTTGAAGACGTCGCCTTTGGCGTCGCAGCCGAAACACTTGAAGATCTGCATGGCCGGGTTGATGTTGAACGAGGGGGTCTTCTCCTCGTGGAACGGACAGAGCGTGGTGAAGTTGGAACCGACCCGCTTGAGCGTATGACCGTAACTCTCGATCAGGGTGACGATATCGGTCGCCTCCTTGACACGGCGGACACAGTCTTCGCGGATATAGGGCATAAACGACCTTTCCGCGGGCAATACCCCTAAAAGGGGGTAAAGAATACCGACGGCGGAGAATGCTGTCAATTCCCTATCTAACTTTATATATTATAGAATGTTAGGGAGATCTTTCGAAACGTGGCGCGGAGAAAAAGCCATAACCCGCTTTTCCGGCGGCAGTTGACGTCGCGATGCCCGCTGCGAAACGCCGCGGAATCGCAACCTGTCGGGGAAAAGCAGCCCACGCGTTTACTCCGCCGTTTCCATCCGCGCGCCAAGAGAGCGCATCAGTCCGACGAAATCCGGAAAGGTGACCCCGACGGCTTCGGCGGTATCCACCGTCACCGGCCCTTCCGCGGCAAGCCCGGCCACCGCCAACGCCATGACCACGCGGTGATCGTCGTACCCGTGAACCGATCCGCTGTCGAGTCCGGCCTTCGTCTTCGGCTCGCGCCCGTCGACGACCAGTCCGTCCTCGCGCTCGGTAATCTCCACACCCAGCGCCGAGAGCGTCCGCGCCATCACCGCGATGCGGTCGGTCTCCTTGAGCCGCGCCTGCGGCACGTTCTTCAGCACGGTCCGCCCGCGCGCGCACGCTCCGACCACCGCGAGCGCCGGCAGCGCGTCGGGAATGGCGTTCAGGTCGATCTCGATGCCGCGGAGCGGCCGGCCGCCGCGGACATGGATGCCGTCGGTCTCGGGGCGGATATCCGCGCCCATCTCCTGCAGGATCTCGACGACCTCCTTGTCGCCCTGTTCGTCGTGCATGTCCAGCCCTTCCAGCACCACCCGGCTGTCGGTCAGCGCGGCCGCGCAGAGGAAGAAGGTGGCGCTGGAGAAGTCGGCCGGAACGGTCTTGTCGAACGGCGCATACACCTGCCCGCCCGGGAGGTGAAACCAGGAGAAGTCCGCCTTGTGGTCGTACCGGACGCCGAGCGCGCGCAGCCACTTCAGCGTCATGGCGACGTAGGGGCGCTCGTACAGCACCGGCACCTCGATGACCGTCTCCTTGCAGCAGAGCGGCGCGGCGACGAGCAGCGCACTGAGATACTGGCTGGTCGGGCATTCGATTTCGACCCGCCCGCCCTTCAAGATGCCGCAGACGGTGATCGGGCAGCAGCCGTCGCGGTGCTCGATGCGCGCGCCCAGTTGCGCCAGCGCCTCGATCAGGTTCAGCGCCGAGCGCTGCCGCAGCGAGGCGTCTCCGTCGAAGGTAACGCCTCCCTCGCGCGCCAGCGCCGCTGCGGCGAGAGCGAAGTAGAGCGTGGTGCCGCTGTTGGCCACGTCCACGTTTTCCGTACGCAACTGCGGCACCGGTCCGACCCCGCGGACGCGCCACAGATCCGCCTCGCGTTCTACGGTCGCGCCGAGCGCCTCGGCCGCGCGCACGGCCGCGGCGGTATCGGCCGACGCCAACGGGGCGCGAACCAGGCTCTCGCCCTCGGTCAGCGCGGCCAGCATCACCGCGCGCACGGTGTGGCTCTTGGAGCCGGGGATACGCACGCGACCGTGGAGTTCGGACGGATAGATCGTCAGCTTCATCGTACGCCTTTGACGCCAAGCTGCCTGCAGCTCAGAACCCGTTAAGCAATAAGTTCGGGATTTCTGAAATTGTTACTTAAGGGGTCCTTAGTCCCCCAGATTGCCGACATCGCGATAGAATATCAGGAAGGTGTAATAGCCGAGTTCGGGATAATAGAAGATCGCGCTGCTGGCGTAGGCGCCCGGCGGTTGCCGGTCGGGGACGATCTCCACCTTGCCCAGTTCCGTCTTCGGCAGCGTCTTGAGCTTCTCTCCCACGCGATGGAGAATCGTCTCGCGGTCCATGCCCGCGGTGATGACGATATTACGGCTGCTGGGCTCGCCCAGATGGCCGCGCATGTAGTCGAGCACCCGGCCCAGCGCGGCGACGGCTTTCTCCCGGTCCTCTCCGCCGTAGACCCAGACCTTGATCTCGTTGAGGCCCAGGTCGTCGAAGACGAAGCTGATGCGGCTGCGCTTGCCCAGGAACGAGCCGTTGACCGTCTCCAGTCCGTCGGTGCGCTCGACCTCGGCATAGGGGCCGAACTTGTCCTGACGGCGGACCTCGCGCTTGTTCATGCCGAACCGCCACGGGGGATATCCCGGGTGCTCCGGGTAGACCAGCCGCGGCTCCGGCGCGGGCGTCGGCGTCGGCTTCTCGACTTCTGCCGGCGCCGATGCGACGCCCTGCAGGCGCTGTACCCGGCCCATGAAGAGGTACGCGCCGGTGCGGTTATGCCGGATGACGAAGAAGAACGGCCGGTCGACGCGCATGATGCGAGGCCGCGTCGGTTCTTCGAGACCGGGAGCAAGCGCGCCAGTCGTCGCGGCGGCCGCGGAGGCGCCTTCCTCGTTGATTTCGATATACGCGCGGTGGAGGATGTCGTCGAGGACCAGCCGCTTGGCCCGGCAGATGCCGGAGAAGTCGGCGCGCGCGCGATCGAAAGCGTCCTCCATGCCCATCGCCGGCAGCACCGTCTTCAGGCTGAAGCTGGTGCTGTACTTCAACCGCGGCAAAAAAATGCGCATCTCCTGCGCCCACATCTTCTCGCGCCAGCGTTCGAGCGCGGCGGAACTGATGCGCTTCTCGGCATCGGCGAGGGTAGTGTCACTCTTGGGAACGACCACCAGCAGGGAGAACGCCTCGTCGCGGTAGGGGATCTCGGCCATCTCGAAGCGTCGCCCCTCGTAATGGCCGAAACGGCCATCGGCGGTCATCGTCGGCACCTTCACCTCGCCGTCGGGATTGGTGAAAGGCAATTCGACCGTCTTCGCCGGATCGAACGGGGTGCGCCAGCGGCAGCGGAAATAGACGGCGTTGGTCAACAGCAGGCGGGTCTGCGCCTCAAGCTGTTCCGCAGAGAGGATGCGCCGGATCACGCCGCCGGAAACGCGCTCGGCCCAGGAGTTTATCATCTGCAGCGCCAACAACGGATTGCC
Source organism: uncultured Planctomycetaceae bacterium (assembly GCA_964457365.1). Lineage (GTDB taxonomy): Bacteria > Planctomycetota > SZUA-567 > SZUA-567 > SZUA-567 > CAYWFP01. The sequence goes on along the minus strand of CAYWFP010000021.1, from coordinate 38,440 downwards.
GGCGAAGTCGACTTCGGTCACCGCCGCGCCGTGGAGCTTGCGCACGAGGTTGGCGTACGAGGGCTGCAACAGCAATCCGTCCTGAACCCAGACGGCGCTGCCGGTCCTGAGCACGTACGGCGGGGGCGCGTCCGCAACGGGAGGCAGCAGGCTCTGTCGCAGCAGCGACATGGCCGGATGAACCTCCCGCGCGGTCAACGGCGTACGCAGGACCGCGAGAATCTCGGCCCGGGTCTCGCCCTCGGCGCCGCCCAGCAGAAGCGCGCCGGACTCGGTGAGGCTGTAGGGACTGAAGAAGAGGTTGTCGGTGATCCCGGCAAGGCGGCGGTAGACGTCGAAGCCGAAGGCATTACTACCCTCCACCGCGGCGTCACGGAGTTCGCCCTCGGCCGCGGGCGAAGCGAACGCGCCCCCCAGCGCCAGGCACCACAACGCCGCCATCCGTCGCCACCATTTCATGCCCCGCCCCCTTCATGCCGATTCCGCGTCGAGTCCAGCTTACGGATCGGCGCGTTTTCCGCAAGCCCCTTGCGCTTGCGGGACGATCCCGGTAGAACAGGGAGCAGTAACGGCACGGGGTCGCCAATGGGACAACGCGAACTGATCGAACAGGCCATCGAGGAAGGCGCGGCGCTGCCGGCGGGCCCGGCGGTGATCGCGCGCATGGAGGAGATCTGCCGCGACCCGCAGGCCACCGCGCGCGATCTGGGGAAGGTGCTGCAACTCGACTCGAGCCTGACCACCCGGATTCTCAAACGCGTCAACTCCTCCTTCTACGGCCTCTCGAGCACGATCAAGACCGTCACCCACGCGGTGGTGATCCTCGGCTTCCAGGAGGTGCGCAACATCGCCCTCTCCGTACCCGTGGCCAACTTCTTCCACGAGGCCGCCGGCACGCCCGGCATCGACATCGAGGCGCTGTGGAACCAGAGCGTGGCCAACGCCTGCCTGGCGCGGACGCTCTCGTATCACATCGGCCATCCCGTACCCGAGCAGGTCTTCGTCTCCGGCATCCTCTGCAAGATCGGCATGGTCGTCCTGAACAACGTGCTGCAGGAGAAATACGCCATCGTCGTCGACGCCTGCGGCGAACCGTCGGGACTGCCGCAGGCGGAGACCGAGGCCTTCGGCATCACCCACGTGGAGGTCGGCACGCGGCTGGCCCGGAAATGGAAGTTTCCGGACGACCTGTGCCGCGCCATCGAGTATCAGTACGAACCGGTCCACGACAACACGATCGAGACCGAAGCCGGGTTGATCTATGCCGCGCGCCGCATCTTCGCCACCATCCAGAACGAGCAGGACATGGAACTCGCCCTCGCCACCTTCCCCGACAAACTCACCGAGGAATTCGCCCTCACCCCCGATGCCACGCAGGAAGCGGTACAAAAAGCCGCCGCCGAGTTCGAGACCGCCAAGCAGATGCTCAACGACTGAGGGGAAGTCGGAAGGAGGAGATGCCCGGCGCCACGCCACGGGATTACTTCTCGCCACTCGCGTTCTTCGCCGCCCACTCGTACGCCGCGAAAAGCGCCCGGTAATTCGCCTCGGGCGTGAACCGCTCGCGAAAGATCTCGCGGCCGCGCACCCCTGCCCGCCGGCAGCGTTCCGGATCGAACAGCAGTTCACTCACCCCCGCGGCCAGCGCCTCGGCATCCCCGGGAACGACGGAAAGCCCCGCCCCGTCGGCGACCAGTTCCGGCAACGCGCCGATCCCGGTCACCACCGCCGGCCGGCCCATGGCAAAGCCCTCGACCACGGTCAGGCCGAAGCTTTCGTAACACGTCGACGGCTGGACGAGAAGCTGCGCCCGCCCGATCTCGCGGAGGACATCCTCGTGCACGAGTTGCCCGGTAAAAGAGACGCTCGACCCTTCGGCTTCGCGCGCGAGTTCCTCCCGCAACGGACCGTCGCCCACGAGGCGCAGCTCCGCGTCGCAGCGCGACTCGACATAGCGCCACGCCCGCAACAGCGTGCGCAGCCCCTTCTCCTCCGACAAGCGACCGACGAAGAGCGCGCGCGGCGCCTCCGGCATCGACAAAACCCCGTCCGCGAGCGGATCGTCCAGGAAGTTCGGTTTGACCACGATGCGTTCGGCGGGAAAACCGCCGGCGCTATATGCTTCGCGGCAGAACGCGCTCGGCACGAGGAAGAGGTCGACGTCGTTGTTCCAGGTGCCGCGTTTCCTGTTCTTCTCGATCAATCGCGCCACCGCCGCCGAGGCCGCGAACGAACCGTGATAGCAACGCCGCCACGCGCCGGTCCAGGCGCTCTTTTCCTGGCAGAGCCGGCACGGCTGTCCTTGTCGGCTCAAGAAAACTCCGCCCGGACACAAGAGCCGCATGTTATGCAGCGTCATCACCACCGGCACGCCGGTATCGTGACAAGCGCTCAAGAGCGACGGCGAGAGCGCGTACCAGAGGTTGTGCGCGTGAACCACATCGGGCTTGTGCGCGGCGAGCAGCGCGACCGTCTCTTCGTACACGCGTCGCGACCACGGCGTCTCCCAGAGGGCCAGCGCCGTGGCCAGGCGCCCTTTTTTCAAGATCTCCTTGTTGTCGGCGACGTGCTGGACGACGGCATGTCCGTGCGCGCGCAACAGCGCGGCCTCGGCCCCGACGACGCGATCCTCGCCGCCGGGCCAGCGGTAGAGGGTGTGGACCTGGAGGATGGTGTGCATGGGTGTTTCCAACACCGACGCGTCGAGCCGGTTACCGGTTTTCCCGGTACCACGCGATGGTGCGCTCGAGCCCTTCCGCGAACGGCATCCGCGCCTCGAAGCCGAAAAGCTCTTTCGCACGCGTCACGTCGAGACAGCGGCGCGGCTGGCCGTTGGGTTTGCTCGTGTCCCAGACGATTTCGCCTTCGTAGCCCACCAGTTCGCGGATCATCCCGGCCAGATCGCGGATCATCACCTCGCGCCCGGAGCCGAGGTTGACCGGTTCGTCGCCGTTGTAGCGTTCGGTGGCCAGCAGGAGTCCGCGAACGACGTCGTCGACATAGATGAATTCCCGCGAAGGCGAGCCGTCGCCCCAGCAAACCACCTCGGGCACGTTCGCCTCTTTCGCCTCGACGAACTTTCTGATCAGCGCCGGGATCACGTGCGAGGAATGCAGGTCGAAGTTGTCGCCGGGGCCGTACATGTTCACCGGCAGCAGGTATATCGCGTTGAAGCCGTACTCCTGGCGATACGCCTGCGCCTGCACCAGCAGCATCTTCTTCGCCAATCCGTACGGCGCGTTGGTCTCCTCGGGATAGCCGTTCCAGAGATCGGCCTCTTTGAAGGGCACGAGCGTGAACTTCGGGTAGGCGCAGATGGTGCCGGTGACGACGAACTTCTCGACACCCGCGCGCCAGGCCTTGTGCATCAGCGGCACGCCCATCATCAGGTTGGCGTAGAAGTAATCGGCCGGGTGCTCGCGGTTGGCGCCGATGCCGCCGACGCGCGCGGCCAGGTGCAGAATTACCTGCGGTTTGAAATCGCGCAGCACACGCTCGACTGCGGCGGGATCGAGCAGATCGCACTCGGCGCTGCCGGGCGCATGGACGTCGCGGCAGCCCTTCTGCGCCAAGGCAGCCAGAAGATGCCTGCCGACGAAGCCGGTGCCGCCGGTGATCCAGATGCGTTTCGTGCTCAGATCGATCATCACCGCCTCGCGCAGGCCTTACGCCGTCTCGCGCCAGTCGTGGCGCCAGAGATACCAGAGAAAGCGCGGGTTGTAATACAGATATCGGCGCCACAGCCGCCGCGGTTCGGCACCCAGGCGGAAGAACCACTCCAATCCCAGCCGCATCATCCAGCGCGGCGCCTGCCGCACCCGCCCGGTGAGAAAGTCGAAGGCCGCGCCGATGCCGACCATGACCGGCTCGACACGATCGGCGTGCGCGGCCATCCAGCGCTCCTGCTTCGGCGCGCCCAGCCCTACCCAGCAGACATGCGCCCCCGAGTCGTTGATCCGCGCCACCGCCGCGGCGTCCTCCTCGGCGGAGAGTTCGCGAAACGGCGGTGACTCGCAGCCGGCAACCGAGAGACCGGGGAACCGCCGCGCCAGTTTTGCTCCCAAGTCTTCGGCCACCCCCGGCGCGCCGCCGTAAAAATAGCTGCGTACCGGTTCGGCCTCCTGTGCGGCATGCGCGGCGAATGCCAGCAAGAGATCCGGACCGTAAACACGGGCCTGCCGGTATCCCATCCGACGCAACGCCCAGACCAGCGGCATGCCGTCGGGCGTGGCAATCTCCGCGCCGTTGAGTGCCGCGGCGTAGTCGGGATCGTCGCGGGCGATCATGACGTTGTGGACATTGCAGATGCAGACATATCCGCCCGCGCCCCCGCGCCCCCAGTCGCAGAGAAGGCGGCGGACTTCGTCGTAATTCGTGGCGCTGATATCCACGTCCGCGATCCGCGCCTTCTCGGGAGTCTCCGCGCGCATGCGCCCTCTCTATCGGCCCTGGAACATGGCGATGACCGTCCGCGTCAGGATGATCAAGTCCATCAGTAACGATTGATTGTAGATGTAGTAGAGGTCGTAATCAACATTCTCGTGGATCGGAGTATTGCGATTGCCGCTGACCTGCCAGAGCCCGGTCATGCCGGGAAGGACCAGCAACCGCTCGCGCTGGATGGGATTGTATGTCTTTACCACGTGCGGCATGTCCGGCCGGGGGCCGACGAGGCTCATCTCGCCCTTGAGCACGTTGACAAGTTGAGGAAACTCGTCGAGACTCGTCCGCCGAAGAAAGCGCCCGACGGGGAAGATCTGCTGCGCCTGCGAGGTCTTGCCGTGACGGTAGGCCTCGGCGTGGACGTGCATGGTGCGGAATTTGACGATGCGGAAGAAACGACCGTTGCGCCCGATGCGGTCCTGCGTAAAGAAGACCGGTCCGCGGCTGCTGAGTTTTATCGCCAGCGCGATCAGCGCGAAAAGCAGAGCCAGCAGAGTCAACAGAAGAGACGAGGCGATCAGGTCGAAGACGCGTTTGCTCCACCGTTGCGCCGTCTGCATCGAGGCCACCTTTTCGTACATCAGCGGAATGTCGCCGATCATCGTCATCGCCAGCCGGCGAAAGGCGCCCATGGCGAAGAGCGGGACGAAATAGCACGCGATCCGCAACTCCCGACAGCGCTCCTGGATCTCCATCAAACGTGCCGTACCGATGGCGGGCTTGGCGACGAAGAGGTAGCGCGCACCGGTGGCCTCGGCGCAGTTGAGCAACTGGTTTTCGTCTCCCAGAAACGGTGCGCGTTCCCGGCGCCCGGGCCCGAAGTAGACCCAACCGTCCTCGCTCTCGATCTCGTCGTCGAGGAACCCGATCGGCAGGAACCCCAGTTGTGGATTGTTCTGAAGCCGATCGGCCAAGTGCTGGCCCGTCTCGCCGGCGCCGTAGACGATGACCGACTGCGCCCCCAGCCGCGTCGAGAGCAGCCACGCGCCGAGCGCACGCACTGTACGCCGGCCCAGTGCGACGAAGGCAGGCATCAGCAAGAGAGCCATGAGGATGGCCAGCCGGGCGACGGGATACTCGCGGATAAAGAAGGAGAGCACGACGCAGACGGCGCCGTTGACGAGGATGCCCTTGACGAGAATGACGTCCTCCTCGATGTTGAGCATGCTGACGCCGCGGCTGTACAGGCCCAGCCAGCCGAAGGTCATCACCAGCAGCGCGCCCATGCCCAGCCCCAGCGACAGGAAGGCGGTGGTATGCAGCGGTGCGGCCGATCCGGCTCCGCCAGCGGCCCAGAACATATCCTGCGACGGGCGCAGGCGGATGCCCTCGAAGAACGGCGACTCGTAAAGGTAATGCGCGACCAGGTAGGCGAGGAATACCGCGACGAAATCCGAACCCATCAGCGCCAGATTCATCAGGCGCGTCCGCCAGGGCACGCGGCAGAACGGCGACGGCTCGGCATTGACCGGGAGCATGTCCGGTTTACGATACCAGGACGTCTGTCCCGTCATGCCACTCCCCCTTGCCGTCTCTCTCTTCGCAACGCCTCCCGCGCCCGGCTCCCGGTCTCAGGCGTCGCGCGCGGCACGCTCCCGGCGCGCATTCTCCAGGTCGGCGTCGGTCATGATCTCGACCAGTTCGCGGAAGGCGACCCGGGGCTGCCACCCCAGTTCCGCCTTCGCCTTCGCGGCATCCCCGAGCAGCAGGGGGACCTCCGCGGGACGCAGGTAGCGCTCGTCGAACTCGACATGATCGCGCCAGTCCAATTCCAGTCGCGCGAAGCTGACCTCCAGCAGATCCCGCACGGTATGGGTCTCGCCGGTGGCGATGACGTAGTCGTCGGGCTGTTCCTGCTGCAGCATCAGCCACATCGCTTCGACGTATTCGGGCGCGTAGCCCCAGTCGCGCGAGGCATCGAGGTTGCCCAGGAAGAGCTTCTTCTCCAGCCCCATCTTAATCCGCGCGGCCGCACGGGTGATCTTGCGCGTGACGAAAGTCTCGCCCCGACGCGGAGATTCGTGATTGAAGAGGATGCCGCAGCAGGCGAAGAGTCCGTACGCCCTGCGGTAGAGTTGCACCTGCATGTGCGCGGCCACCTTGGCCACCGCGTAGGGGCTGGCCGGCGAGAAAGGCGTCTTCTCGTTCTGCGGGGCGACGGTCGTATCGCCGAACATCTCGCTCGAGGAAGCCTGGTAGAAACGGATCGGGCGCTTGGTGTCGCGCACGGCTTCCAGCAGGCGCACGGTACCCATCTCCACCACGTCGACGGTATACTCGGGCTGATCGAAGCTGACGCGGACATGGCTCTGCGCGGCGAGGTTGTACAACTCGTCGGGCTCGCATTCCCAGAGGATATGGCGCAGGCAGGAACTGTCGGTCAGATCGCCGTAGTGAAGAAACAGCCGCGCGTGCGACTCGTGCGGATCTTGGTAAATGTCGTCGAGGCGCTGGGTATTGAACGAACTCGAACGGCGGACAATGCCGTGGACCTCGTAGCCCTTGCCCAGGAGAAACTCGGCCAGGTAGCTGCCATCCTGACCGGTGATGCCGGTGATCAGCGCGCGCTTGGTCGTCATGCAAGGAATCCCGTCGAAAAGGCCGCTCCGGCGGCGAACTATACCATTATGGACGAGCGGAAACCCTTGTCAAGAAGAGCCGGTACCGCTCGGCCTTCCCCAAAATCCGGGAAAACCGGTTTCGCCGGAGAAACGAATTCGTATACTGGCGAAAGCGGACACTCCCGACCGACGTTTTCGGTCGAGACATAATGTGCGGAGCCTGCCGTCTCATGATCGATGCCGTTCACCATCCGCGACGAATGCTCGTCACCGGCGGCGCCGGATTTATCGGCTGCAATTTCGTGCGTCTGGCGCTGGCCGAAATGCCCGAAGCGCGCCTCGTCAACCTGGACGCGCTGACCTACGCCGGCAGCCTGGCGAATCTGACCGGCATCGGCACGGCCTATCCGAAACGATACCGTTTCGTCCACGGCGACATCCTCGATCAGAACCTGCTGGCGAATCTTTTCACCGAAGAGGAGTTCGATACGGTGGTCCATTTCGCCGCCGAGAGCCACGTCGACCGCTCCATCGACAATGCCGAACGTTTCCTCGAAACCAACGTCACCGGCACCTATCGGCTTCTCGAGACCGCGCGCGAAGCTTGGGGCGAACGACAAGATGTCCGTTTCCACCACATCAGCACCGACGAGGTGTTCGGCTCGCTCGGCACCGACGGCGCCTTTGTCGAGGATTCGCCCTACGACCCGAGCAGCCCCTACAGCGCATCCAAAGCCGCGGCCGATCATCTCGTTCAGGCCTGGCACCGGACCTATGGACTGCCGGTGACGCTGAGCAACTGCTCGAACAACTACGGCCCCTACCAGTTCCCGGAGAAGCTGATTCCGCTGACGATTATCAAGGCACTCGCCGAGGAGCCGCTGCCGATTTACGGCGACGGGGGCAACGTCCGCGACTGGCTGCACGTGGAGGACCACTGCAGCGCGCTCGTCAGCGTCCTGACGCAAGCGCCGACGGGGCGCGTCTATAATATCGGCGCCCGCTGCGAAATGACCAACCTGGAACTGGTTCTCGCGCTCTGCGACGCGCTCGCACGCCTCCGCCCGCGCACAAGTGGCGGAGCGTATCGCGACCTGATCACGTTCGTCGCCGACCGCCCGGGGCATGATCGCCGTTACGCCATCGACCCGACGCGGCTGGAAACGGACCTCGGCTGGCGCCCGTCGTACCGCCTTGAGGACGGCTTGACACAGACGGTCCGCTGGTACCTCGACCACGGCGACTGGATCGACCGGATCCGCCGTACCCGCTACGACGGCGGCCGGCTCGGCCTCGCGTCCGCGTCCGGAGGAACTTCATGAAAGGCATCATCCTCGCCGGCGGCGCCGGCACGCGTCTGCATCCGATCACGCAGGCGGTGAGCAAGCAACTGCTGCCGGTCTACGACAAACCGATGATCTATTATCCGCTGAGCCTGATGATGTTCGCCCGCGTCCGCGAGGTGCTGATCATCTCCACGCCACAGGACCTGCCGCTCTTTCGACGCCTTCTCGGCACCGGCGAGCGCTTCGGAATGCGTTTCGCCTACGCCGAACAGCCCAGCCCCGACGGCCTGCCGCAGGCGTTTCTCATCGGCGAGGCCTTCCTGAACGGAGAGCCGGCCGGACTCATCCTGGGCGACAACATCCTCTACGGCAACCGGCTGCAAGCATCGCTCCGCGAGGCGGCTACCTTCGAAACGGGAGCGCGCGCCCTCGCCTATTACGTCCGCAATCCGGAGGATTACGGCGTGGCCGTCTTCGACGAGGACGACCGCGTGATCGACCTGGAGGAGAAACCCTCCCGCCCGCGCAGCCATTATGCGGTTCCGGGCATTTACTTCTTCGACGAACAGGTCGTGCCCCTGACCAAGACGCTGAAGCCGAGCAAGCGCGGAGAGTTGGAGATCACCGACCTGCTGCGCCTCTACATGGACAAGCGACAGCTCGAGATCGTCAAACTCGGGCGGGGTATGGCCTGGCTCGACATGGGCACCAACGCCGGCCTCCTGGATGCGTGCAACTTCATCCATGCCATCGAGGAACGACAGGGCTTGAAAATCGCCTGCCTCGAAGAGATCGCCTGGCGCCAAGGATGGATCGACAGCGAACAACTCAGACAATTGGCCGACAGCATGGGCAGAAGCGCGTACGGCCACTATCTACGCGATATTCTTCCGTGACCACGCCGCCCCGCTTTGTTTCTTCTCCCCCGGCATCAACGCAATCCGTTATCCGATTAGCTGTTAACGCGCGTGGTTCGCTTTCCGGAACAACCAAAACGTGCAGAACGGCAGGGCTTTGCGCACTATAAATTCGCGGCAATAGTGCAAAAAAGTTGCGCATGCCGTTTTCCTCCGGCAGAATGCCAGTAAGGGCGTTCATTTTCGGGCGGATGTCATGAGCAGTTGCGAAGACGAAATCGACGAGCAACAGAAGGCGGAATTGCGTGAACGCGCACGCCGGTTGCTTCTGACCGAGACTCCGGTCGACGAGAGCTTCTTGGGCGCGGAGACGCCGCGACTGCTCGAAGAGATTCGCATCTGCCAAGCCGAATTGGAACTGCAGAATCAGGATCTGCACGAGGCGCAAGCCGCATTGACACGCTCGCGCGACGAATACTTCCACCTCTACGACTTCGCCCCGGTCGGCTACATGACGCTCGACAGCGAGGGCGTAATCAAGCGCGCCAACCTCACGGCCGCGGAGATCCTGGGCAAGCCCCGCGGACAATTGATCGGCAAGGTCTTCCTGGTCTTCATCGTTCCGGCGCACCGCGACGCCTTCTTCCGTCACCGCCAGACCGTGACCGAAAGCACGGCGCGGCAGACCTGCGAACTGCAACTCGTCTCCGGCGACGAAGCGAATCGCTGGTTTCGCATCGAAAGCGTCTCCATGCCCGACGAGAACGGCGGTGAAGCGCATTGCCTGAGCGCATTGACCGACATCACCGAGACCAAGCTGCGCGAGGACGCCATGATCCGTTCGGAACGCCTGGCCGCCGTCGGCACGCTCGCCGCGGGCGTCGCGCACGAATTCAACAATCTCAACGGGGGCATTCTCGGTTACGCCGACCTGCTGTTGAACGAACCGGACCTGCCGCAGTCGGCGATCGCGCGGGTGGAGAAAATTATTCAAGCCGCCATCCGTGCGCGCGACATCACCCGCAGCCTGCTGGCCTTCGCGCGTCCATCGCAGACGCTCGAGGCGATGTGGAGCCTCGACACGATCGTGCGCGAGACGGTGGACATGCTCGAACGGGAAATCCGTCAACATGGCATCGAGAGCGACCTGGACCTGCAGCCCCACCCGGAATCTCTGATGCACGGCAACGGCATCGGTCAGGTTCTTGCCAACCTGATTATCAACGCCATCCACGCCATGGCCGGCCGGTCCACCCGCCGGTTGACGATCCGCACCGGTCAACAGGACGGGATGATCTTCCTATGCGTCGCCGACACCGGCTGCGGCATCCCGAGCCGAAACCGGAGAAATATCTTTTCGCCGTTCTTCTCCACCAAGGGCGAGAAATCCTCGGACTCGTCCTCGCCCCTGGCTCATATCCGCGGTGTCGGCCTGGGGTTGAGTGTCTGCGAGACCATCGCCAATCGTCACGGCGGCCGTATCGAGGTCGAGAGTGCCGAGAACAGCGGCAGCACGTTCACGCTCTACCTCCCTATCCGAACGAATCAGGACCCCCAGCAGAAGGTCATTCGCGTCCAGATGAAGGAGATCCCTCCCGGGCGCATCCTGATCCTCGACGACGAGGAGATGATCGTCGAGATACTCAGCGACATGCTCAGCGACGCCGGCCATACGGTCGCGCACTGCCACAGCGGCCTCGATGCCCTGCAACGCCTCGGCCGGGAAACGTTCGACGTCGTACTCGTGGATCTGCGCATGCCGCAGATGAGCGGCGAGGAGTTTATCCAACTACTGCAGAATCTCCCCGCGGAACGCCGTCCGGTACCTATCATCGTCACCGGGCGAGGCGAGGCGTTGTGCGAGAACGATCCGGTGATGCAGACGGCATTCGACGTCATCACCAAACCGTTCAAAAGCGCCGAGTTGCTGCCGCGGGTGCGCGGAGCCCTGGCCGAGCGCCGCGGACGAGACGCGCCCCGGCCCGGCCGCTGACTCCTGATTACTGCGGCGGCGGCGGCGGCGGCGGAGCGGCGGTGGGCTCGGCCTTCTTCGTCTCGGCAGCCGCCATCTGCTGACGAACCATCTCATGCTGCGCGGCCTGGAACTCCCGCTGCACCGCCTCCAGTCCCTGCTGCAGCGCCTGCGCCAGACGGAGGGCGTTATCGAGCGAGAGCACGATGCGGTCGCCGATGGTGATCTGCTGCCGCAGCGACCGATGCAGATTGCCGAACTCGAGCACCATCTCGCTCGTCGACGGATAGACATTCACAAGATCACGATACTTGTATTCCAGATCCGGCCTGACGTGGATCTCCATCGTCTGTTCGCCCTGCTCCGGGGAGGGCGTCGCGTTCTCTTCCGCGTTCATCGCTTCATCCTTTCATCAACCCAGCAACCACTCCAACTCGAAATACCCCTGCGCCTGAACCTGCTCGAAGCGGACGCGCCGGAGAAAATCCTGCTGCCCGAGCAGCAGATAGGGGAACATCCCGTCCACGAAATCCATGTGCAGGGTCAACGGGCCGAAGACGACGTTGGCGTCCGGATCGTTGCGCGGGCGGTCGATCACGGTCAACACCACCTCATGGGCATAGGCCGCCGCGGTAGAACCGCATATGCCGAGTGACGAGCTACGCGGTCGTCCACGGGCGAAGTCGTACCCCAGAAGTTCACAGACCGGGCGCGGCGCTAGCGAAACGTGCGCCCCGGTATCAACCAGCGCCGGCATGACCAGGACGCATCGCGGATTGCGCCCGCTGGCAATACGTACGAAGAGGAACGGGCGCGGAAAGCCTTCGTTGGGCTGGATCAACAGCGGGAACCGGCGCTTGCGTCCGAGGCCGGCATCGAACCGGGCCTGTCGCCAGGACGGATCGGCCTCGCGAAAGCCCGCGCAGAAACGTTCCATTTCCGTCGGGGCTTCCGCATCGACGGATCCGGCGACATCCGGCGGGTCGGCTTGTAAATCGCGTTCTCGCATACGCTTAATCAAACCGATCCACAACCGCTTTGTCCACCCTCTTTTTCGACGAGAAAGATATTTACACCATTCCAGAAAAGAGAGTATGATTTCCCTGCTTCGCATTCGCGCCATACTTCTTTTGGGCGCAAGCGATACCGCGTCCCTGGCGGCGCCCGGGTAGAGGAGGACCAACGATGCCTCAGATCTTCGACCGCGGCAGTTGTTTCGATTTTACCTGTGCCGCCGTTTCCGACGACAACTTCAGCGTCATCGAGTTCGAGGGTGTGGAGAAAATCTCCACTCCGTACCGCTTCGAGTTGATCCTCGCGTCGAACGACCCCGAAATCAAGCCCGACGACATCCTCAGCAATCCGGCCACGCTGACGGTACGCCAGAGCCAGTTGTTCACCGAGAATCAGGCATTCCAGGAAATCTACACCGGCGGCGCGGGAGACTCGCCGTTTCACGGCATAGTCGTCGAGTTCGAGCAGATGCAGCAGGTTGGCGATCTGACCTTTTACAAAGCCGTGCTGGTACCGCGCATCTGGTGGATGACCATCGACTGCCAGAACCAGGTCTATATCGACCAATCCGTGCCCGAGATCATCGAATTGGAGCTGAAACAGGCCAATCTCTCGCCGGGGACAGATTTCGAATTCCGCCTCCAGAACTGGCCCGTGCAGGCCCTCTCCGACGCCGTGGGCTACGGCGGGTTGGACGACAAGAGCTTTCCCCGCTGGCACTACGTCTGCCAGTACGGCGAATCGAGCCTCGACTTCATCAACCGGTTGATGGAACGCGACGGTCTCTACTACTACTTCGAACAGACCGACAGCGCCGAGAAGATGATCATCACCAACCATTACATCCACCACGAAACCGTCGCCCCCAAGTCCCTGCGCTACGCACCGGGCGAAAACCTCCAGCGCGGCCCGAACATCCAGACGCTGGTTATGCGCAACAAACGCGTACCCAAGACCGTCTTCCTGCGCGACTACAATTACCGCAGACCGAGCATGATCATCGAGGGGCAGGCGATCATCGACGACCAATACGGTTTCGGCGAAGTCTACTACTACGGCGATCACTTCAAAGTCAAGGAGGAGGGCAACCACCTGGCGTCGATCCGCGCCGAGGAGATCAACTGCTGGCGCAAAACCGTCCGCGGCGATACTACCGCGGCGTTCCTCCACTGCGGGTTCGTCTGCGGCGTGGAGAACCACTACCGCGACGAATTCAACCAGGACTACAACTTCATCGAAGTCCGTCACCGCGGTTCACAAAAAGCGTATCTCACCGCCGGACTGGCCGCGGCGCTGGGTACCGAAGAGGGCGAGGACATCGAGTACCGTAACGCCTTCGTCGCCATACCCGCCAACGTCCAGTTTCGCCAGCCGCGCAAAACCCCGAAACCACGCATCTACGCCATCCTCAACGGCCACGTCGACGCGGATTATATCGACGACAAGGGACGCTACAAGGTCCGCATGCCCTTCGACCGCGCCGGCTACGAAGAAGGAAAAGCCTCGCGCTGGTGCCGGCTGGCCAAGCCGTTCCAGGGCGACACATTCGGCATGCATTTTCCTCTCTGGAAGGGCGCGGAAGTACTGCTCTCCTTCATCGACGGCGACCCGGACCGTCCCATCATCACGGGCGTGATGGAGAATCCGGACAATCCCAGCCGCACCCAGAACATCAACGTCGGCGTCTCGCGCCTGCCCACCGGCAGCATCTTCAAATACGTGACCAAGAACCGCCCCGGAACGGTAGGCCCGGCCGCCGGAGAAGCTGGTGGCGGCGGCGGCGGCGGCAGTTACTTCACCCGGGCGGCGGACGCGCGTTTCGTCGGCGCCACTCGGGCGGCCTTCCCGGATGCGAAGGAAGCGACGGCCGGCGACAGGACCAACAAGCGACCGACGACAACGCCGGCTGCTCCGGACGCGAACAGGTCAACCGGATCCGACGAGGACGAGCCGACCGCCCCGTTCGCCGCGACGGATCTCGCCTCGATCTGCGGGCGCGATGGAGACGACGAGGTCGACGAGGTTTATGGCGAGGAGATCGTCTTCGTCGGGGCCACCGCCGACGACAGCAATTATACCGTCGACGATCAGACGTCGTCGTCCATCAGCATCGGCGGCGACCTTCCGGCTTCGATCACCGTGCCCGAGATCAACAGCAGCGGCAGCGGCAGCACCGTCACCCGCAGCAACCACGGGCCGCTTTTCGGCGTAGAGGTGGTGCCGTTTCAGACCAGCGAGACGACCGACAACAACTCCGGCGGCGGCGAGGATGCCGACAAGTTGGACTGGTATTCCAAGGACGTCAAAACCCCCTATCTCTCGATCTACGAAAACGTGCAGGTCAAGGAATCCTACGGACTCAGCTACAGCGAAACCTTCGCAGGGGTGCGCCAATACACCAGCACCGACCAGGGCATCTACAAGATCCTGGACGTCGCCGACACCTCCGGCACGATGGATTATTCCTTCACTTTCGTCTGCATGGACAACTATTCCACCACCGGCTGCACCGACAAAGGCTCCAACATCGACGAAGTCAACGATCACAACCCCGCGTATGTCAAGAAAACCTTCGGTGACGCCTACAGCTACCACAGCGGCAACACCTATACCTGGGCGCAGGACGAGGTCAAACACACCTACGGCAAGGTGCGCAAGTATGCGCAGATGCGTACCGCCATCAGCAGCCTTTCGGGCGATCCGAAGCCCGACGGCGACTTCAATTTTCCAGGCGTCTCCGAAACGAGCAGTTCCGTCCGCGGCATCTTCAGTTGGACCTACGTCCCCGACAGCAAATCCGACGGCGGCGTCTTCAGCTACCTCAAGGGCTTTTCGTACAAGAAAGCCCAAGGCAACACGGAGAAGTATCGCGTCGGCAACGAATACTCGGAAATCGCCGGAGCCAAGGAGTCAATGCTCTATGGCAATGCGACCAAGTTCACCGCGGGCAACGTCTTCAGCACGCTGATCGGCGCCAAGGAGGACATCCACCTCGGCGCCGGGGTTAAGGTCGGGATCGGGCTTGAAAGTTTCGGCCTCGACATACAGGCTTTTCGCCAGAACATCGGAGTCTACGGCATCAAGAATTCTCTGACGTTTTCCAGCATGGTTACGAAACTCAACCGCGCCTCGTTAATCCTCGACATCGCCATGAGTGCGGGCGCTGTCATCAAATTGATCAAGCTCTCTGCCGCTTCGGGCCTGATCGATCACAAAGGCGATCCGCTATATTATATCGACTCGAAAAAGGCAGCCATGATGTTTAAATTGGAGAACTACCCCATCCTCGGCGAGATCAAGGAGGAGGTGAAGCTCAAACTTGACAAGGAGGCTTCTCTTGTCCTGCTGGATGGCAAGCTGAATTTGACAAAGCACAGTGCCAGCTTTGAAAAGCAAACGGCAAAAATCATCACTTGACGCGCCGCAACTTCCGTGGGAACCAAGACATGCAACTGATCAAGTCGATGAAGCAAGGGGCGCTCTACCGCGTCTTCGAAAACGACCGGCGCTACTACCTGACCGTGGCGTCGTTCTCGTTCTTCGCCTTCGACTGGAAGCCGGGCGCGCGCCTGAAGCCGGACCAGGAGATGTGGGCGTTGGCCCAGGAAGAACTCGGCCAGCAGCCACTGGACGAGGCCAATCCCAAGCCACGTAGCGAACTCCTTGTCTGCGGCAACGCCTATGCACCCACGGGCACGACCGTCACCACCGCGCGCATCCGCGTCTCCCTCGGCGAAATCGTCAAGAAACTGCACGTCAACGGCGACTGCCACTGGCGCGCCGGGCAGACGGATATCACCTCCGCCGTTCCGTTCGCGGTCATGCCGTTGCGCTACGAACACGCCTTCGGCGGAGAAGGCTTCGCCTCCAATCCGACCGGGAAGGGTGCCTGCGAGGTGGAGATGGATAACGGCGAGCGCATCCGGCCACTGCCGAACATCCAGGATCCGCGCCAACTGATCGCCTCCGCCGACGACCGCCCGGAGCCGGCCGGCTTGATGCCCTGCCCCATCGATTGGCCCCAGCGCATGAGCAAGGCCGGCACCTACGACGAGAAGTGGATAACCGAGCGTTTCCCCGGGTTCGCCGCGGACATGGACTGGACTATTTTCAACATGGCGCCGATCGATCAGCAACTCGCCGGCCGCTTCCGCGGGGACGAACCGTTCTCCTGCAACGGCATGCATCCGGAGATGGCCGAGATAAGCGGCGAGCTCCCCGGCGTCCGCGCGCGGGCGTTTCTGCGACGCAAGGCCGAAGTGAAAGAACCATACGAGATGGACCTGCATCTCGACACGGTCTGGCTCTTCCCGCACCGCGAGCGAGGCGTCCTGATCCACCGCGGCGTACTGGAAATCGCCACCGACGACGCAGCCGAATTCGACGCTCTCCTGGTGGCGCAGGAAGGCCTGGGGGACGAACCGAAGTCGCTGGCGCATTACGCCGGGGTAATCCGCCGGCGCTGCGACCCCGATGGCTCTCCCATGGAATTCCTCAAGGAGCGCGAACTGATGCCGGTCGGCGAACGTTCCTACTTCGCCGACATGATGCCCGAGGAGGGGCAACAACCGTCGCCGAGTCCTTTCAACGACAACCTCCAGGCCAAGATCGATGAATACCATCGCCAGGGACAGGAGACAATCGACGCGGCTCTCGCCAAGAAGGACGAGACAATCGCGAAAACGACCGAGGAGCTGCATGCCAGGGGGGTGAACCCAAAGGATTATCTGCCCGAACCTCCCGATATGGACGCGCCCGCTCCATTGCCGTTCGAGATCCCGCGGATCGAAACCATCGAGGACGCCGAAAACTTCGACGCCGACGACTTCACGGACAATTTGGAGGCCTATGGCGAGGAGCAGATCGCACAGGCCCAGGTCAAGGCCGATCAAGCCGTGGCCGAGCAAGACGCGAAGATGCGCGCCGCCTGCGAGAAGGCCGGCCTCGATTACGACGAGGAACTGGCCAAGATCAAGCAGGCCCAAGCGCAGCCGCCGGAACCCAAAGCGGACAAGATGATCGAGGAATTGCGCGAACTCCAAGAAAATCACCCCGAACAGATGCAGGAACAATACGACGCGCTCGGAATGTCTCTGGAAGAGATTGAAGAAACTCTGCGTGAATCGGACAAACAGGGACTCGACGCGTACCGGCAGAGCGCTCACACGCTCGAGCCGCCCGCGCCGCTTCCCGAGGCCGAGGCGCTGGCATTGCGGGACCGCGTCTGGGCCGGCTTCCAGGCCGGTGAAGGCTTCGCCGGTGCGCGCTTGATGGGGGCGAACCTCTCGGGGCTGGATCTCTCCGGGATCGACTTGTCAAACGCCTTCCTCAACGGCGCCAATCTCTACCAGACGAACTTGACCGGCGCCAACCTTGCCGGTTGCGTGCTGGCCTTCGCGGACCTGAGGGAGGCCACGCTGCGGCAGGTCGGTGCGCCGGAGGCAAGCTTCGGCAAGGCGGTTGCCGAGGGCGCCGATCTCGCTGGAAGCGACCTGACCAAGGCGATCTTCTCGCAGGGCGACTTCCGCGGCGCGGATCTGCGGAACACCGTCCTGGACGGGGCGATGATCGTCGAGGCCGTCTTCGCCGAGGCCGACCTCTCCGGCGCCTCGCTGCAGCGCTGCCAGACGTCGTCGCTGGATCTCCGCGGCGCCGTGCTCGACCGGGCCGACCTGACCGAGACGATCCTCTCGCAGGCCACCACCGACAGCGCCCGCTTCGCCGGGGCGACCATGCGCGAGACGCTGCTGATCCAATGCGCGCTGACCGGCGCCGACTTCACGGGCATCGACGGCCCCGAATGCAAGTTCGCCGAGTGCGAACTGGCCGACGCCGTCTTCCGGGAAGCGAACCTGCAGGACGCCGTCATCAGCAATTCCACGCTCGACGGCGCCGATCTCTCCAACGCCAAGGCCCGGGATTGCTCCATCATGAACGGCTCGGCCGTGAACGCGAAGTTCACGGCGATGGACGCGCAGACGCTGATTTTTTTCTCCTGCATGGCCGCGGGGGCCGATTTCAGCGACGCAAGCGTTACTGGCTCCTTTCTCGGCGGCGAAGACTCCTCCTTCGCCGGCGCGAACTTCGCCAACGCCTGCCTGGACCAGACGTACCTCGGCGCTACCGATCTCACGGGCGCGAACTTCGAGAACGCGTCGCTGTGCGAAGCGAGCCTGATGGGAAGCGATCTCCGCGGCGCAAACCTACGCTTCGCCGTGGCGCCGAAGTCGCTCCTGCTCAAGACCGATCTGGAGGGCGCCGACATGAGCGGCAGCAACCTGGCCGAGAGCCTGTTGCGCGGTTCACGACTGGTCGAGGCCGATCTTCACGGGGCGAACCTCTTCGGCGCGGACCTGCAAAAAGCGACCTTCGGCAAGACCAACCTGGACGACGCCCTGCTTACGCGGACGATTCTGAAACGGTGGCAGCCCTCATGAGCATCGAGAAGAACGAACTCGAAGAGCGCATCCGCCGCGGCGACTGGCCGCAGGATGAGGATCTCTCCGGCTCGAATCTCGCCGGCGCCGACCTTCGCGGCGCCCTCTTCATGAAGACCAACATGCAGGACTGTGACTTCAGCGGCGCGCGCTTCGCCGAGAGCGTCTTCCAGGACTGCGACCTCACCGGTTCGCGCTTCGTCGGAGCGGCTCTTGCCGAAGGCGGCTTCGCCACCTCGCCACTCGCGGGCGCATGCTTCGACGAGGCCGATCTCGCCGAGGCGAAGTTCTCCCAGGCGGACCTGTCCGGGAGCTCTTTCCGCGACACCGATCTTTTCAACACGGTCTTCCACCAGTGCGACCTGAGCCGCGCGGTCTTCGAAACCGCCCGTTTCGAGGATACGACGCTGTTGGAGTGCACCCTCGCCGAGGCGCGCTTCCAGAGCCTGACCCTGCACCGCGTCATCATGATGGACACCGATATCTCGACCTGTGCGCTGACCGAAGTCTCGCTTACCACTTCGGCATTCACCAACTCGCACTTCGGCAACATGAACCTTCGGGGCATCGACCTGACCAAGGCGTTCCTGCGCGGCTGCGATTTCTCAGGTACGGACCTCACGGGGGCGACGCTGGTGCAGACAAATTTCATGGAGGGCAATCTCGCCGGCGCCAAGTTAGACAATGTCTCCGCACGGTACGCCATCTTCATGAAGGGCAACCTCGCCGGAGCCTCCTTCGCCGGCGCGGACCTCACGTCGACCAACTTCGACGAATGCGATGCGTCGGAGGCCGATTTCACCGGTGCCAATCTGTACCAGGCTATGATCCGCAAGGCCGTGCTGAAGCGGACGAAATTCATCGGGTGCGAACTGGCGTACGCCGATTTCAGCCACAGCGACCTGACCGACGCGGATATCTCCCGCGCCAGCCTCTATCGCGCCGTGCTGCATCGCATCAACGAGGAACAGACCAAGTGGGACGGAGCTTCGCGCGTCCTGGCGCTGGAAGAGGATCCCGAACGGGCGGAATGCGAAGACTGGACGCCTAAGATCTAATCGGAAGGAGTCGACGATGAGCAGCATCATGGAAACCGCCAGCCTTGTCCACGGACGCGTCCGCGTCACCGAGGGCGAGATCATCCTGGTCGCGACCGACGAAGGCACCACCCGTGCGCAACGAGCGGTGAGTTGCCTGGTCGATCCGGAACCCGGCGACCGGGTACTTCTGAGTACCGGCGCCGGCGAGACGTTCGTCCTCGCGGTGCTCGAACGCGAGACCTCCGGCGCGACGATCTCGGTGAACGGCGATGCTCGTCTCGTCGCCCGCGGCGGCATCCATCTCATGGCCACGGACGGCGTCAACGTGCTTACACGCGAAGACGTCTCGATCCGCTCGAACGGGCTCGACATGCAGACCAACCAGACGCGCCTCCGGGCCCGGGAGACCGTGCTCGAAAGCGGCACGCTGACCGCCGGCGTCGACCGCCTCCGGATCGTCGCGCGGACGGTGGACATGCTCGCCGATAGGATGCTGCAGAAATTCAAGTCGCTCTTCCGCCGCGTCGAGGAGACCGAGGACGTGCGTGCCGGAGATTACATGCTCAAGGCCGACCGGTTACTCAACGCCCGCGGCAGGCACACCATCGTCACCTCGAGCGATTACATGAAGATCAACGGCAAACAGATCAACATGGGGTAACCCGAAGGAGACGCACATGGTCTTCAACAACTGCAACGCGGGCGGAATGGACTTCGCCTTCCCCGACGTCTGCATCACGCCCGGGGTCGCCGCTGGCGCGCCGGCGCCGCTACCATATCCGAACATCTCGAACCGGGTGACGGCGATCCCGAACTGTCCGACCATTCTCACCTCTTTCATGCCAACCCATAACATAATGACGACGACGCCGATGACCAATGGCGACAACGCCGGCGTCAACACCGGCGTCGCCTCCGGCACGGTTATGGGCCCGGACCGCAACATTCTCGGCTCGACCGCGCTCTTCACCAAGTGCATGCCCACGACGCGCGCCTTCATGGACCCGACGATCCAGAACAACACCAACATGGTCGGCACGACTATCTTACCCGGCCAGTTCAAGGTCATCACCTTGCGCTGAGCTCGTTTCCCAGGAGGCGACGTTGGCGTTCAAGGAGATGGACCGAGCCGCCAGCCTCCTGCGGCAGGCCGTCAATCATCATGCCGCGGGCGAACTCGACGAAGCCGAAGCCCTCTATACGCGCATCCTCGCCGCCGAACCGGTACACCCCCACGCATTACACGGCCTCGGCGTTCTCGCACTCCAGCGTCGAGATAGCGCGCGCGCGCTGTCGCTGCTGCTGCAGGCGAAGGCTTCGTGCCCCGAAGACGCGCAGGTGCACAGCAACCTCGCCGCGGCCCTGCTCGAAACAGAGCGCTTCGAAGAGGCCGTTTCGGCCTGCCGACAAGCCTTGGCGCTGGATCCCGGACGACTGGAAGCCGGCGAGAACCTTGCCGCCGCGTCCCAGGAGCTGGGGCGATACGAAGACGCGCACGCCGCGCTCGCGGAGGTGTTGCAACGCCGGCCCGACCGCGTCCCCGCGGTGTATGCCGAGGCGCTTCTTCTACGGGACGAAGAACGTTTCCGGGAAGCGGCCGATGCATTCGCGCGCGTTACCCGGCTGCAACCGGATCACCTCGAGGCGCATGTTCACCTCGGGCATCTGTTGGCGCGGCAGAAACGCCACCCCGAGGCGCTGGAGGCGTACGACCGGGCGTTGGCATTGCGACCGGGGTTCGGTCCGGCGCTCGGCGGCGCGGTGCTCGCGACGCTCTGCCTTTGTCGCTGGGAGCGTCTCCGCGAGCTTCTCCCGGCGCTGCTGCGCAACATGGAACACGACTGTGACGGCGTCTCGCCCCACGTCCTGCTGCTGCTGCATACCACGCTCGAAGAACAGTCGACTCGCGCACGCGGCTGGAGCCGGCGGAAAGCCGATAAAATCGCGGCGCTCCCGGCGCAGTCGCGACAGCGCCGATCCGTAGATCGCATCCACGTCGCCTACTTCTCGTCCGACCTGCGAGCGCATCCGGTGGGCCACATCATGGCCGACCTGCTGCCGTATCACAACCGCGACCTTTTTCGCATCACGGTTTACGCTACGGATCGCACGCCGGACAATCCGGTGCGCCGGGCAATCGCCCGCTGTTGCGATCGGTTGACGGATCTCTCGCGGACTACCAACGCGGAAGCCGCGCATACGATCCGCGACGACGGCGTCGATATTCTCGTCGACCTGAACGGCCACACCGGCGGCGAGCGCATGGCCGTCGGCGCCTACCGCCCCGCGTCCCTTCAACTCGCCTGGCTGGGTTATCCGGGCACCACCGGCGCGCCGTGGATCGACTATCTGCTGATCGACCCCGTCCTGGTCAAGCCGGGCGAGGAAGCGTTCTTCAGCGAAAAGACAGTTGTCCTGCCCACGTTCCTGGCCGCGGCGCCGCTGTCAAGTCTTCCCGCTCCGACGCGCCGCGATTGCGGCCTGCCCGAAGACGCGTTCGTCTTCTGTGCCTTCTGCCAACCCAAGAAGATCCTGCCGGAGATCTTCGACGTCTGGCTCTCACTCCTGGACTCGATTCCCCGGAGTCTCCTGTGGCTGCGTGCGAGCGACGCGAAGACCAACCTGCGCGCGTACGCGCGCCGACACGGCGTGGACCCGGCGCGGTTGATCTTCGCTCACTTTGCGCCTTCGCGCCGGGCGCATCTGGCGCGTTACCTGGTGGCGGACCTGGCTCTGGATACGCATCCCTACGCCGGCCACGGGACCACGCTCGATACGCTGCGCGCGGGGTGCCCGGTGGTAACGCTGATGGGCGACACCGTCTGCGGCCGCGCCTCGGCAAGCATGCTGCGAACGCTTGGCCTTTCGGAACTGATCGCCACCACCCTCGACGGCTACGCCTGGACGACCCGACGCCTCGCCGAGGATCGGTCCGAACTCGCGCGGCTCCGGGCGCGGCTGGCGGCGTCGCTTCTCGCCTCGCTCTTGACCGACTGCGCCGCATTCGTGCGCCATCTGGAAACGTCGTTCATGCAGATGCTCGCGAAACACCGCCGTGGCGAAGCGCCGGCAGGCTTTGCGGTTGCGCGCGGAGGCGAGGCCACATATGATGAACTCGTCGGTAACGAAGCGATTCCACCAGCGGGGGAGAAGACGGATGACCGAGGACGTGGCCAAGCGTAAACGATTCAATCAGATCGAGCAGGAAGTCGAGGAGTACTGCGGCGGCGACTGGGCGCTGTATCTTCGGAACGCGCCGAACAAGCTCGAGCTGATAAAGATGATGTTCGCTTACAAGTTCAAGAAAGACCGCGAGGCGCTGAACGGATGGGCCCGCGAGAACAACTTCCGCGTCAAGGACTTCGACGTCATCCTCGGCAGTGGCGCCGGCGCCGAACCGGAGGAAGCCAAGGAGGAGCGCCGGAACGTCGCGGCCGGTGCGCTGGCGGATATCCAGGCCGAGATCGACCGGCACTTCACCGGGCTCTGGCCGGCATTCCTGGAGGCGGTGGAGAATCCGGTCTCGATCCTGACCTTCCTCCTCGAGCGCGAATTCCACGGCGACAAGCGCGAGTTCGCCGGCTGGGCCGAGACCCAGCAGATCGGCTCGAAGCTGATCAACGCCGTCCTCGACGCGGTCGACGATTCCGGCGAGAGCCCGGTGCCCGAAAAAAGTGCCGGCGGCATCGCCGACGCGAGCCTCGAGTTCACCGGCGAGCTCGAGACCACCGGAGCCGAAGCGGAGACGAAGAGCGATAGCCGCCCGCGCATGGACGCAACCCAGGCGCAACCGTCCGCGCCAGAAGCCGAGACTCAGCCTGCGCCGCCGGCTCCGGCACCGCCGGTCGAATCGCACGCCCCGCCGCCGGCGGAAACGTCTGCGCCGAGGGCATCGACGGGCCAGATCCAGGGCGAGGGCGGCCTGACCGTCGGCGATTACCTGACCGTGCTCGGGCTTTCGTTCCCGTCGCTGGCAAAGGCCAATCCCGACGGGCTGTCTCCGTTCCAACCGGATATCCTCGACGCCTGGGCCGCCGGATCCGATATCCCGCCCGCAGCGATGCACGCGACGGCTTTTCTTGTCTCGCTCGCGGGACAACAAGAGCCGGAGGTCGGCCGCTTCGATATCGTCAAAGCCCTCGCTTTCTGGGACGCGGACCACCGCACGGTCTTCCGCACCTGGCTGCAAAAGCCGTATCTGCCGTGAGAGGAGTCGCGTCGAATACAAAACGGGACGGCAGCGGCCGTCCCGTTATCGTTTGCGGTTGGGCGATGATTCAGGCCTGGGATTCGGCCTCGACGGGCTGCAGAACGTGCACGCTGTTCTTCTTGCCCTTCCTGAACTGCACCACGCCGTCGGTCAGCGCGAAGAGGGTATAGTCGCGCCCCTGACCCACGTTGGCGCCGGGGTGGAAGCGGTTGCCGACCTGGCGGACGATGATGTTGCCCGCGATGACCTTCTCGCCGCCGTACTTCTTGATGCCGCGAAACTTCGGTTGACTGTCGCGGCCGTTCTTGGACGAGCCCTTGCCGACTTTGTGTGCCATGAACTGCTCCTGTCGCTAGCCGGTGATCCCGGTGATGCGCACGCGGTGATAGCGCTGCCGGTGTCCTTTCACCGTCTTGCTGTCCTTGCGCCGGCGCATGAAGACCGCGCGCACCTTCTTCCCCTTGGCCTCGGCGAGCACCGTACCGGTAACCTTGGCGCCCTCCAGGCGCGGGGTGCCGATCTTCGGGTTCTCGCCACCGCCGATGAAGCGCACGTCCTCGAAGGTCACGTCGCCGCCGACGCTGGCGTCCTTCAGCAGGTCCACCAGGATGACGTCGCCTTCCTTGACGGCAAACTGCTGACCGCCGGTCTGAATAATCGCTTGCATGGTTCGTTACCCTTGCACAAATCCCACGGAAAGCGAATCATTATAGAAGCGGAGTCGGGCAAATGCAACAAAAACCTTGGGCTGGAAACAGGCATTCGAGCGCTCGTGCGCGAGGGCGCCAACTCTCTTCACACCAAGGCGTTAGCGCATAAACGGGCGGCAGCTACTGCTTTTCCTTCGGCGGTCTGGCATCTTCCACCTCACCCTCGAGCGGGTAGATATGGAACTGCAGTCGCCGGCGCAGTTCGTCGATCCGGCGCCCGCTTTCCCTCTCCGCGGGCGTCTGCTCCTTCTTCGAGGCGTTCGGCTCATCCGGCGTTTTCGCTTCGTTGCGCTCGTTTTCGTCTGCACGTTCCCAGTTCAGCGGCGGCAGATTATCCCAGGAGGAAGGCCGGTTCTGCGCCTCGGGCTTGACGAAGATCATCAGGAACGCCACCTCGTCGCGGGCCAGGACAAATGTTTGCTCCTCGTTGCCGCGCGCGACCGCGTCGATGCGCAATGTCGCGGTGCTCGGCCCGATGGTTCCTTCGCCTTTTACGTGGATCATCAGCATATGTCCGCCGGATTCGAGTTCCAGCGGCAGCTCGGCTCCCGGCCTGGCGTCGAGCTTCAGTCCCTCGGCGATCCGTTTCCCGTCGAGCCAGACGTCGATATCGTCACCGTCGATATTGAAACGATCGTACAGATGCAGGGAGAACTTCCTGCGGTTGACGATAACCGAGGAGAGGCCGCCCGAGTCGACCAGTTTCATCGGCTCGGCGTCCGCTTCCAGCGGCATGCCTTCGATCACCCGGCCGGCCATCGCGGCATTGGGCGAAGGCGCGATCCAGAACGTTCCCCGGCGCACGTAGCCCTCATCCTCCAGCCACGCGGTGACCAGATCCTCCGGCCGACACCATTCGTCGCCGAACCGCACCAGCCCCTCGGCGGCCTTGCCCATGTCCGTCTCGTGACGCCATCCCCCCTCGTGCCGGACGAATCCGTTGCGCCGCATCACTTCGGCCGCATGTGCCTCGGGATCGACCCACTCGCCGCCGGCATAGACCATGCCCTCGCGCTTCATCCGGTGCTCCTCGGCGGAAATCCACGCCTCGCCTTCGCGCACGAGCCCGCGCGCTTGCAGTTGCTCGGTGACGAGCTCGTCCGGCGTGAGCCACCGGCCCTGATAGGGCAATTCCCCGCGAACGATATGGTCACGCTCCTCGGGAGTGATCCAGCGTCCGCTGTGGCGGATGTATTCGCGCTCCAGCAACGCCCGGGTCATCTCGCCGCGACCGTGCCATTCGCCGTCGATCCAGACATCGCCGTTCCCGCGATGGCGAACGACATCCACCGGCAGCCAGGAACCGTCAATCTGGATATACCCCGCCTGAGCCAGCCGGTCCTCCGCCGAGGGGCCGTGACCGAGAAACACCCAGGCCAGGGCGAAGCCGAAGACGAAGATCGTCGCACCGGACAGGAGCGGCAGCCAGAGGTGATTCTCGAAGAGGCGGCCGAGGCGTTCGGCCAGCGCGGGACGCCGGGTCGGCGGGAGAATCTCTTCGGTCACCGCAGCGGTGACGCGCTGCACGAAGTCCGGCGCCGGCAACGGTGGCGGCACTTGCTGTAACGCCGTCAGCGCCAGGCGCATCTGCTCGAGTTCGCGGCGGCAGGTCGGATCGCTCTCGAGCGCGCGGACCGCCTCCTCGGGCAGGTCCTGCATGTCGTTTTCGAGATAAGCCGAATACCACTGCCGGTATTCCTCGGTGTTCATGTCACACTCCCCGCGTCTCGATCCTGTCGCCCCGGAAGAACGCATCCTTGAACGCCAGCCGCGCGCGATTGATCCGCGACTTGACGGTGTTGAGTTTGAGCCCCAACGTATCGGCGATATCGGCGTAGGCCATGTTTTCGATATCGCGCATGACCAGCAGTTGCCGCGTGTCCTCGGGCAGTAGATCGAGCGCGGCGTACACGCGACCGATCATCTCTTCGCGCGTGAGCCGCTCCACCGGGGTTTCCCATGTCGACGGCCGGTTCTCGATCGCGGCCATATCCACCTCCCGCCGCCGTCCGCGGCGGCGCAGTTCGTCGCGCCCGAGGTTGGCGGCGATGGTAAAGATCAGCGAGGAACAATTCCCCTCGCGCCCGGCGCTGTCGCCCTGTTCGCGACATTTGCGCCAGAGCCGCAGAAACGTCTCCTGTCCCAAGTCCTCCGCCTTCTCCGCATCGCCGAGAAAGCGGGTTAAAAACGAAAGCACGCGCCGATGGTACCGCTCGACCAGAACCGTAAACCCGCCGAGATCGCCGCGGCCGGCCGCTTGCATCAGTTCGCTGTCGGTGCGCTCGGCGTCCATTGCTGCCCGTATTACGCCTTGCTCGGCAAGGAGTTCCGCAAATTCATGAAAAAAGGGACCCGAATATCGCCCGCCCGGCGCCCCTCCACACCAGCAAATTCATCACAACGCATTGTGATTCAATCACTTATGCGCAATCCTGGTATTTTGGCCGGCGGAAAACGTATTATTCCGCCTCTTCCGCCCAGGCAAAGACCATCTCGTCGAGCTCGAGCTTCGCATCGGCGACGAGTTCGATGCGGCTCTCCTTCTCCTGCTCCAACGCGGCGATGGTCTGGCGCTGCGCGTTGCCGATGCTCAACGCCATCTCCGGATGCAGCCGCGCGATCAACCGGCCGTGTCCGTTTTCCAGACGCGCGCGCGCCTCGCGAATGAACTCGATGCCCAGCGCTTCGGGCTTCTTGCGCACCCCGGTGCCGCCGCAGGAGGGGCAGACCGAGTAGAGGGTGCCGAAGAGACTCTTGCGCATGCGCTGGCGGGTCAACTCCATCAGGCCGAGCGAACTGATCGGCAGGATGGTATGGCGCGCGCGGTCGCGCCGCATGGCCTCGCGGAACGTCTCCTCGACCTTGCGCCGGTCCTCGACGTGGTCCATGTCGATGTAGTCGATGACGATCAGGCCGCCCATGTCGCGCAGGCGCAGTTGCCGCGCCACCTCGGCGGCGGCCTCGAGGTTGATGTCCAGGATTACCTCGCGGCTGTCAGCGCCGCGGTAGCTGCCGGTATTGACGTCGATGGTGACCATGGCCTCGGTCTGTTCGATGACGATCTCGCCGCCGCTCTTGAGTCGAACCGAGCGGGCGAAGATACGGTCGAGTTCCTCCTCGATACCGAAGTGGTGAAAGAGCGGGTCGCTGTCGGTGTAGAGCTTGGCGCATTTCTCGAAGTTGGGCATGACCGCGTGCAGGAATTCCCGGGCGCGGTCGCACTCGGCCTCGCGGTCGATCAGCACCTCGATGACGTCGTCGTATACGTAATCGCGAATGGCACGGATGACCAGGTCGCTCTCGCGGTAGATCGGCGCGGGGGGCTTGACCTTGGTGGTACGCTGGAGCACGGCTTCCCAGAGGCGGGTGAGATAATCCAGGTCGCGCTGCAGTTCCTCGCGCCCCCGCCCCATGCCGGCGGTACGGATGATGAAGCCCATGTCCTTGGGCGGATCGATCTGGTTGAGTGCCTTCTTCAGCTCCTCGCGCTGCTTGTCGTCGACGATCTTGCGGCTGACACCGCGCTTGTTCACCGCCGGCATCAGCACCAGATACCGCCCCGGCAGCGAGACGTACGTCGTCAGGCTCGGTCCCTTGCTGGCGATCTGCTCGCGCGTGATCTGCACCAGCAGTTCCTGCCCCTTGTGAAGCATCTCCTCGATGCGCGGCCGGCGGGAATCCGGCACCTTCTTGCGCCGTCGTTTCTTGAGCACGTCGGGAAAGCCGCCGTGGGGCGGGACGACGTCGGAGACGTGCAGGAAACCGTTCTTCTCCGAACCGATATCGACGAAGGCCGCCTGCAAGCTCGGTTCGATGTTCTGTACCTTGCCCTTGAAGATGTTGCCGTGGACGTACTCGCCCCCGGTCCGTTCGATATACAGTTCCTCGAGCCCGTTGTCGCCGACGAGAGCCACCCGGATTTCGCCCGGATCGACCACGTTCATCAGCATGCGCCGCCCGCCGCTCTTGACGCTGGACGATTTCCGGCGCCCGCGCCCTCCCCTCCTTCTTCCCACGATCGGTTCTCCTTTACCCCCGCCGGCGGCCTGCGCCCGGCCCCCGAACCCAAAGGCTTCTCGCCCTCGTTTCAGGCCACGTCCATGGCGGTCTTCTCCATGTGGAGGCTCGCCAGGTCGTCGTCGGTGCGCACGCACAGCCAGCGGCAAATCTCGTCGATACGCCCGGACCGTCCGGACGTATGCCACAATCTCACTTCGAGCATGCCGTCTTCGACACGCATCCAGTCGATCAACGGACGGATATCCACCGCCTTGGTGCCCTTGGGGCGGGAGCGCTCGATCAGTGCCTCCTCCTGCGCCTCCAACGCCGCGACCGCGCCGGCCAACTTCTCATGGTCGTCCCAGCCGGTAACGCGATAACACGAGGCGCGAACGGTCGGCCCCTTGCGCACCGGCGGCAGCTTGCGCCAGTCGACCACCTCCACCAACTGCGCCAGCGCCGGGACGAGTTTTTCGCCAAGCGGGGCCAGCGGGAGCGGCCGGGTAAACTCGATCGCCACCTCCTCGCAACGTGACGCTACGCCCAGACCCAGCGCGTGCGCAAAAACGATCCGCGGGCGCGGATTGAACCCCTGGCTCAGGCGTACCGGAAGCCCGGCGCGCCGTACGCCGCGTTCAAAATGCCGCATCAGGTCGTGGTGGGAATAGAACCGCGCGCGACCAGTCTTACGAAAGCGAAAGGCCACTTTCAGGCCGATGGGATTTGGCACAAACGGACTCTCCCCACGGATGTCCCGGCTGATTATCACGCTAACCGCCTCATATGTCATATGCATACGACCGTTACTCCGCAACAGTAATTTCGTGCCGGTTCTGGGTGACCGCCCGCTTCGGTCCGCGGAAACCGCAAACGCGGCGCATACCCGATCAGCATAAACAAAAAGAAGTTACCACAATACGAAGATAACGATTACCTTCCTGATCCCATATACGACAACCGCTTGGTTTTCCACCACGCTTGACAGAAAACGAAAAGCACCTAGAATAGTGATCGGGAAGGTAGTGAATTAATTATAACTCTTTTGCAAGAAGGCATCTTGCATGTCGGATGCGATACCGACGATCCTGATTCTCGAAGACAACGAGGATATCTCGGATCTGCTGAGCCAGTTGATCGTCTCCTATGGCGCCGTCCCCACCGTCTGCGCGAATGAGGAATGCGTGCGTGATCTGCTGCGCAAACGGCCGATCTCGCTGGCGCTGATCGATATCATGATGCCCGGACTCGACGGACGGAAGATGGCCAGGATCATCCACGAGCACGATGCCTCCATTCCACTCTACTATATGACGGGCATGCCCGAGACCGACATCGGCGTAGAGGCGCTCTCCTGGGCCACGGGGTTGTTGAAGAAGCCGTTCGCCATTCCGCAGCTCCGGGCGATTCTGGACCCGATCATCAGCAAAAACGCCATCGATACCGGCGCGGCCAAGCAGGAACTGCTCGAGATTCTCGCCGCGCTGGCCACCGAGCAGGAGAGCGTCAAACGCCAGCAGCGAGCGTTGGAGACGATCATTCAAGGCCTGCCCGACGAGAAGGCCGCGGAATTGACCCAGAGCATCGCCAAGCACGGCCAGAGCATCGAGGAGAGCATGCGCCGCTTCTCGGCCCAGCTCGAACAGATCCGAACCATGCTCGACAACGAGGACTGACTCGCCGCCATCGCGATATCCCCTGGAGCCATGATGCACGATCCACTCCCCGACCTGCGCGCGCGCGGCCTCGCGGACGCCGTTTCCGACGAGGCCCTGAGCGAGGCGCTCTCCCGCAAACCCTTCCGCTTCTACACCGGCTACGACCCGACCGCGCCGAGCCTGCAGATCGGCAATCTCTGCGCCATCCTCACGCAGCGCCGTCTGCAACTGGCCGGACACACGCCCTACGTCATCGTCGGCGGCGCTACCGGCATGATCGGCGATCCGTCGGGAAAGAGCAGCGAACGCAACCTCCTGGACGCCGACGCCATCGCCCGCAACGTCGCCGCCCAGCGCCGACAGCTCGAACGCCTCCTCGACTTCGATGGCCCCAGCGCCGCGGTGATGCTCGACAATCACGACTGGCTCGGGCGCTTCGGCTTCATCGAGTTCCTGCGCGACGTCGGCAAGCGTTTCCGCCTCGGCGAGATGCTGGCCAAGGAATCGGTCAAGCGGCGCCTGGAGAGCCCCGAAGGCATGAGCTTCACCGAGTTCAGTTACCAGATGCTGCAAGCGTACGACTTTCTGCACCTCTACCGGGAACACGGGGTGAGGCTCCAACTCGGCGGCGGCGACCAGTGGGGCAACATCACCGCCGGCATCGACCTGATTCGCAAGGTCGAGAGCGCCCAGGCATTCGGCCTGACCATCCCGCTGGTCACCGACAGCCAGGGACGCAAGTTCGGCAAGTCCGAGGGCAACGCCGTCTATCTCGACGCGGAGATGACCAGCCCGTACCAGTTCTACCAGTACCTCGTCAACGCCGACGACCGTAGCGTGATCCGCTACTTGAAGGTCTTCACCTTCCTCTCGCTCGAGGAGATCCGGGAGATCGAGAAGGAGACGCAGGATAATCCGGGCGCGCGCACCGCACAGAAGACGCTCGCTTCCGAATTGACCCGCATCGTCCACGGCGAGGACGGGCTGACGGCCGCGGAGAAGGCCACCCGCGTCTTCTTCGGCGAGAAGATCGAGAACCTTTCCGACAAGGATCTCGCGGGCATCTTCCGGGACGTTCCGGCGATCCTCCTCACCCGGGACCAACTCGCGCGCGGGATCGGCGCGGTCGACCTGCTGGCGCTGACGCCGCTGTTCAAGAGCAAGAGCGAAGCGCGCCGCGCGCTCCAGCAAAACGGCGCCAGCCTCAACAACGAACGCTTCGGCGGCATCGATCAGGTCGTCACCACCGCGGATCTCGCCGGCGAGAACACGCTGGTAGTGCGCAAGGGCAAGAAGAGCTACTGCCTGGTGCGGGTGGAATAATGGGCGATCCGCTGGCGATCTTCGGCACGACCTTCCCCTGCGACTGCGGCAAGGTGCACCGCATCACGACGGATACGATCCAGTATGCCGAGGATGCGCTCGCAAGGCTGCCGGAGACGCTTGCCCGCGTCACGCATTTCCGCCGCGTGGCCGTGCTGATGGACGCGCGCACCCGCATAGCCGCCGGCCGGGACGTCGCCGAAACGCTGAAAGCCGCCGACTGGCTCGTCGCCGAGGTGGTTGTGCCCGATACGGCCGAGAGCGAGAGCCCGGTCTGCGACGAGACGACCAAGGACACGCTCGACGGCGTACTGCCCGCGGTCGATATCGTCGTTCCCGTCGGCGCGGGCGTGATCAACGACCTGGGCAAGTGGCTGGCCTACGAACGCGACATCCCGTTCGTCGCCTTCGCCACCGCCGCGAGCATGAACGGGCACGCCTCGGCCAACGTCGCGCCGACGATCAACCGGGTCAAGACGCTGGTACGCGCGCGCCCGCCGCGGGCGGTCTTCTCCACGCCGGCGGTGCTGCGCGAGGCGCCGTTCGAGATGACCGCCGCGGGGCTCGGGGACATCCTGGCCAAGTCGGTCAGCTCCGCCGACTGGCGGGTCAATCATCTGCTCTTCGGCGACTACTACTGCGACCGCACCGTCGGCCTCATCGCGGAGATCGAACCGCTCTACCTGGATCATCCCGAGGCCATCCGCGAGCGCAGACCCGAAGCGTTGCGGGCGCTCTTCCACGGACTGCTCCTCACCGGCGCGGCAATGACCATGGCCGAAACCTCCGCGCCGTCCTCGGGCGGCGAACACCTGGTCAGCCACGCGCTGGACATGCTGGCCATGCGCGACGGACACGGCCACGACCTGCACGGCCGTCAGGTGGGCCTGGGCACCATCCTCGCCAGCGAACTGTATCGTCGCCTCCTGGCGTTGGACAAACCCTCGTTCGACAAGGTCGAGGAGAGCGTCGATACAGCCTACTGGGGAACGCTCGCGCAGGAGGTGGAGGCGCACTACCGGCAGAAGCACGAGCGCATCTACGCCGCCCGCGACACGCTGCGCGATCCGGCGCAGTGGGACCGTGTGCGCGCGGCGGTGGCCGATATCGTCCGCCCGCCGGAGATGCTCCGCGACTGCCTGCAACGCGCGGGGGCGGCCTACCGCGCCGAGGACATCGGTTGCAGCGTCTGTCATCTCAAGGAAGCGCTTCTGCATGCGCACCAGATACGCTCGCGCTTCACCGTGCTCGATCTGGCGTGGATGGCCGGCATCCTTCCCGACGCCGCCGACGAGATCGCCGAGAAGTGGATGTAATCACCCCTCCGCAGCGAGCTCCGCGATGCAGCGCGCGGCGAAGCCGGCGTAGGCCATGGCCGGGCCGCCGCCCATCTGCACGGCCACGCCGCAGGTCTCGAGCATCTCCTCGCGCGTCGCGCCGGCCTTGAGACACTCGTGGGTGTGATAGACGATGCAATAATCGCAGCGCGCGTGGATGGCGATGCCCAGCGCCATCAACTCCTTCTGCTTCTTGGACAGCGCCCCGTCGTGCATCGCCGCGGGCTTGAGCTTGGTCATGAACGCCCCGACCACCTCCGGCAACGCCTTGCCGAACGCCTTGCCGCCGGCCTGTAACTCCTGCAGAATCGCTTTCGGATCCTTCATGGCGTCTCCCTTGTCACGACCATCGCCTCCTCGCCCGCATCGGTCACGTATACACGGTATTTCATCGCCTCGGGGATGTACTCCTCTTTCATGCGCTCGATGCGCTTCTCGTCCGAAGGATGCGTGCTCAGCCACTGCGGCGGCTTGCCCTTATTCGCCTTGCTCATCCGCTCCCAGAACGCCGCCCCCGCGTGCGGATCGTAGCCCCCGAGCGCCGTCAGGATCAGGCCCAGCCGGTCGGCGTGGTTCTCCTGCACCCGGCTCATGGGCATGACGTAACCGACGTTGGCGCCGATGCCGAAGACCTGCTGGATGGCGCGGCGCTGGGCGGCGGCGGCGTTGCGCGTGGCCATATTCACCACCGTCCCCACCCCCTGCGCCAGCAGCGCCTGGCTGTAGCGCTCCTTGTGATGCCCCGAGACCACGTGTGCGATTTCATGCCCCATCACCACGGCCAGGCCGTCTTCGTCGTGGGTGTACGGCAGAATACCGGTATAGAAGGCCACCTTGCCGCCGGGCATGGCGAAAGCGTTGACGGCGTCGTCGACAACGAGGTTGAACTCCCAGCGGTACTCTCTCAGGCGCGCGGAGATCACCGGATCGTCCGCGAAACGCCGCTCGGTGGCCGCGACGATGCGTCTGCCCACCCGCCGCAGCATCGCCACCTGGGCCGTATCGCGGCTGAGACGGTGTTTACGCAGAAACACGCGGTATTCCTTGATCCCGACCTGGTTGACCTGCGCGTCGCTGACCAGCGAGAACTGCTTGCGTCCGCTCAGCGGCTCGCGCGTGGTGCAACCGACCACGGCCAGCACGATCAGAATCGACAGCAAGACCGCCCGTGCCCTTCGCATCGCGTGCTCCTACTGCGGCGCGGCCTCGGTCTCCGCATCCTTCTCCGCGCCGGCCTCCCCGTCGGGCGTTTCCGGCTTCGTCGGCGGCGGCGGCACCAGCGCGACGATTCGGGGGAATACGACCTGTACGTCGTCCTGCTTCATCACCAGCACCGGCGCCTCGTCCCCGCCGCTGACGTAAACCCCGAGAATGGTCGGGTGCGGATTGCCCAACTGCAGCGTCGTCGTCGCGCCGTCGGCCAGCGTCGCCGTCAGCGCCCGCGTCGGCGCGTTCAGTCCGGCGGCCTGGCGCCTGTCCGGCGGGGCGAACTCAACCGCCGTCCAACCGCCCAGACGCTCGAGAAGCTTCTTCACCTTCTCCTGATCCACCGCGCCCTCGGGCCCGACGACCCGCTCCCATTCGCTCTCGGCGTCCAATCGTTTGAGCCGGAGCTTGTCCTTTCCCTGCACCAGTTCCAGTTCCCGCACCTCCTTCGCCTTCACCCGCGGCGTCGGCAGGTCGAAGAGGCCCTTGCCCTCGGCGAAGAGGCTGTCGAAGGTGAAGACCGAGGTGGT
This sequence comes from uncultured Planctomycetaceae bacterium, assembly GCA_964457365.1. Classification (GTDB taxonomy): domain Bacteria; phylum Planctomycetota; class SZUA-567; order SZUA-567; family SZUA-567; genus CAYWFP01. Next base: position 3,860 of record CAYWFP010000021.1, on the reverse strand, counting down.
ATAGATAAAGGGGCTGCCCTTCTCCTGCAGGTAGCAGACGACCTTCTGCCCGGCTTTCCGGCGGCTGCCGAAGAGCGTCACCACCCCGCCGTGATCAAGCGTGGCATCGACGCGGTACGCCGGCTCGCCCAGCCCGACTTCGTCCTTCTTCGCCGGGTCGACCGCCTCTCTGACGTCCACGGCGGCGATGTTACGGAGCAGCGTATCGATCTCTCCCTGCTGCAACGGAAAACCGGGATCGCCCGCGACGATCGTCCACGTCGCTTCTTCGGGCGCGGGCTTGGCCTCCTCTCCGGCTTCTTCCGCGTCGGGGTCGGGCTTTATCTCCTCTTTCTTCAACTCGAGGGAATAGTCGGGGTGCTTCAGCGCCAGCTTGACGATGCGTTCGCGCTCGACGCGGAGGATCTCTTTCTCGAACCACGGTTTGGAGGAGAGCGGGGTCTCCTCGCCGTAACCGCCGTCGCGGAACGCTTCGCGCAGCCCCGCGAGCCCTTCGTAAACGGTGTCCTCGCCCTCGCGGCGGACGAAGGTGCGCCCCTGGCCGCGGGACTTGCCGATCCAGAGGGTCGCCGCCGGTGCCGGCGCGTCGGTGAAGACCTTCAGCATCAAACCCTCGTCACCGGCGACGCGATAGGTCGATTCGTGGCCCTCGCTGTTGTTGGAGATCACCTCGCCGTGCAACTCCAGCACCGCGTCGAGCCAGTCGTTGACCTTCTGGCGCCGCGCGGGCAGGTTCCAATGCGAGACGAGGATCCAGTCGCCGGTCTCGTTCTTCTCGATCCGCAGCGTCTCGGGGTCCTCGCCGCTTCCGCGGACGAGTTCGAGGACCTGTACCTCGCCGGGTTTGATCTTCGCATCGATCAGGCGCTCGAGCCCCGCCTTCTCCGTCAGAGATTCGTCCTCGTCTCGCCCGTTGTCGATCTGGCTGGCCAGGATCAGCACGGCCAGCACCACCGCCAGCGCCACGAGATATTTCGGTTTCATCGCCTTCCTCCCGGTTGTGTCTTCAGGTCCTGAATTGCATCTGGTACGTGGCCCGCGCTTGCCAACGCACCAGCCAGACGATCACGCCCACGAGAATGATCAACGCCTGGATGCCGATGACATGGATGATTTTCCACTTGATCGCCTCGCCCTTCTTCGGCTGCGGGATGGTGCGGCGGCTGGCGGTCTTGTGCCCCGACTTGATGATGGCGATCCCGGTCTCGCCCTGGGTGAACTGCATCAGGGCGTTGCTGAGCACGCGCGCGTGGGAGCTTCCGGGGTGGAAGAAACTCTCGCCGTACGGCGTCGCCGCACCGGCGAGAAGCACCCGCGTCGGCACCAGCGTCACCGGTTCGGCCGGCTCCGGAGGCTTCTCGTCCTCCTTCGGCGGCTGCCCCATCGGGTCGGGCGCGGGCGCCCACTTGGGCAGCGTCTGCATGTCCTTGAAAGCGAAGGGGAACTTGCCTTCCAGCAGCACCATCAGCGGTCGCGGCCGGAGCTGCAGCTTGCCGGTGGCGTCGCGTGCGGTCTCCGCCGGCGATTCGATATCCGTCTGGCTCAGCGTCATCACCGTCTGCCGTGTCCACGACTGCGGGCTGCTCTGCATGAGCACCGTCGAGGAGAGGCCGTTCTCGTCGAGTTTGCCGTCGTCGAGTTCGATCGGCGTGCCCCAGATATAGATACAATCCTCGAGCCCCTTGGTCAGCACGTGCTCCTGATTGATCGAGCCGGTGGAGATTTTCACCTGCATGGGGAAGGTGAAAGGCTGTCCGCCGGTGGCGACGAGCCCTTCGATGCCGCCCATTTGCAGCGGCACGCTATCCTTGTCCATCAGCACCTTCTCGCTCACCGCCACGCCCCAGGGCTTCAGAATCGGGTTGATACGGGGCTCGATATCGCGGCGGGTGACGTTGATGCCGCCCGAGATGACGCGGTAGTTCCACTCGTACAGCTGCACGGCGATGAACGCGGGCGTGCCGGCACTGATGGCGCGGGCGATCTCGTACTGCTGCCGGTCGTCGAGATGCTGAGGATTGATCAGCACCAGCGCCTCCAGCTCGGCCGGCAGCGGCTCCTTCTCGGTCAGGTCCGCGCGCTTGACCTCCCAGCCGTCCTCGCGCAGATAGCCCTGCAGCTTGCCGTACGGATCGGGCATCTGTTGCCCCTGCATACGCATGAAAGCCGCCATCCGCGGGTCGACGCCGGGCGGCATCCGCGGGGCGATCAGCGCCACCACCGGTCGGGTCTTGCGCGTCATCTCGTAGACGCGCCGCACGATCTGGTACTCCAGCTTCGGCAGCAGTCCCGGGTTCACCTGCGGGATAACCTCGCTCTCTTTGTCGCGGTAGAGGATCTCGATGGCGGAGTAGACGAGCTGGGCGTTGAAGCTGTCGCCGGCGGAGTCGGTGATCGTGAAGGGCTTGACTTTCTTCAGTAGCTGCTCCTCGAGCGACTTCTCGCGGTCTTTCTTCTCTTCCTTGCCCATGTTCTCGAACTCGCTGGTGAGCACCTTCGACGGATCGAGATTGCCGACGACGACGATGCGCAGGTTCTCCCCCGCGGCGCGTTTGAGCGCCTCGAGCTTCTCGCGAACGCTGCGTTCGAGGATCCGGTAGGACGGCGGCAGCTTGTCCTTGGAAGAGACGTAGTACTTCACCGTCACCACGTCGTCGAGATTCGCGAGGATCTCGCCCGACTCGTCGCTGATGGTGAATATCTTGTCCTCGGTCACGTCCCACTGCCCGAGGCTCTTGTCCATGATGAGCATGTTGGCCGCCAGGCCGATGCCGATCAACAGCGCCGACGCCACCGCGAGCATCAGGGTGCCGTCCTTACGGCCCCGCCGGTCCAGCGAGAGGACGTTGAGAATCAGGAAGACCACCGTCCAGATGAGGAAGAAGAGCAGGTCCCCGACGTCGATGGTGCCGCGGGCGAGGCTCTTGTAGTGCGGGAAGACGCCGAAGAAATCGGCGAGGTACTCTCCGGACTTCTCGGAGATGAACGAGAGCATCGAGTTGACCATGGGCTGGAAGTCCGGCAGGCCCACAGCGTAGACGACGAAGAGGAGCGGCGCGGTGACGACGAAGGCCACTACCTGGCTGCGGCAGATGCCGGAAACGAACTGACCGAAGGCGATGAAGAACGCCCCCAGCAGCAGCGCCCCGAGGTAGCCGCTCAGCACCGGCCCGATATCCAGCAACCCGAAGGCGCCGCCGCCGAGGGTCTGGCCGCGGCTGAGCAGGACCATCATCAGCGGCACCGTCAGCGTGCAGCAGAGCGCCAAGGCGAAGAACGCCAGGCTCGCCATAAATTTCCCCAAAACCAATAGCGGCGTCTGCACCGGCAGCGTCAGCAGCATCTCGAAGGTATTTTCCTCGCGCTCTTCCGCCCACAGCCGCATGGTCATCGCGCTCAGCAGGATCGTCGAGACGCCGCCAAGGATATAGAAGTAACCGCGCATGTCGGCGGTCGGGAAGAGGAAGAAGACCGTGGCGAACAGGCCTAGGAAGTGGCAGACCCAGAGAAACGCCACGAGATAGATGTACCCGATGGGGGTGATGAAATAGCTCGCCAGCTCGCGCCGGAATACGCTGATCATACCGTTCATGCGGCACCTCCTTTCTCCATCGCCAGCGGGGCGGTGTCGGTCTCGGTAATGGCCAGGAACGTCTCCTCGAGATTGTACGGCATCCCGAAGAGCTCGACCACGGCCCATTGTTTCTCCTGCGCCAGCGCGCTCAAGGCCGCGAGCATCGGCCCTTCCTCGGGACCGATGCAACGCAGACGCGTGACGCCGTCGGCTTCGTCCTTGACAATGGTGGGCGTCTGGACCGACGGCATGGGCCGCACCAGCGTCGATCAGCTCTGGGCCTGCG
>CAYWFP010000020.1:39219-45099 GCA_964457365.1 uncultured Planctomycetaceae bacterium | reverse complement strand
GTCTTCGTCGCCAAGCAGGAGAGCATGGACCGCATCGTCGCGCTGAAGATCCTGCCGCGTACTCTGGCCAAACAAAAACGTTTCAAAGAGCGCTTCCTCCGAGAGGCACGCGCCGCGGGCAGACTCAATCACGAGAACATCGTCGCAGCCTTCGATTGCAACGAGGCCGACGGCTATTGCTACATCGCAATGGAACTCGTCGAAGGCGAATCCATCGCCCATCACCTGAAACGCAACGGCCCCTTTTCCGAGGCCGAGGCACTCGACATCGTCGCGCAGATCGCTTCAGCACTCTCTCACGCCTGGAGCGCCGGCATCGTCCATCGGGATATCAAGCCGGAGAACATACTCTATACCGAGAAGGGCGTCGCCAAACTCTGCGACATGGGCATTGCCAAGGCCAGCACCGATGCCGCGCTGACCCAGGACGGCACGGCCGTCGGCACGCCGCACTATATCTCGCCCGAGCAAGCCCGCGGCGCTCGCGATATCGATATCCGTGCGGACATCTACAGCCTCGGCGCCACGCTATACCACATGGTCTCTGGGCAGACCGCCTTCGACGGCGACACCGCCGCACAAGTGCTGATCAAGCACATCAAGGAGACCGCTAAGCCGGTCAACGAATTGCGCGAAGACGTAAGCCGACACGCGGCGCAGCTTATCGCCAAGATGATGGCCAAAGATCCAGACGACCGCTATCAGACTCCGGACGAGCTGCTGGAGGACATCGGCGCTGTGCGCGAAGGGCACCCGCCGCCACGCGCAAGCGGTCGTTCCCGTTCCCGACGCCGAACGCGAAGCGCCGGCAACGCCACGCGCCGACATCGCGTCGTCTCCGGCGAGCACGATGCGCCGAAATCCGCTTCTTGGCTGAAGTTCGCCGCCCCTGCCGGCGGAGCGCTTCTGGCCCTCGTCGTCGGAGCGATATTCCTCTTCGGCAACGGCAATGAAAACGGCGAACAACCCGAGAATCCGACCCCCATCCCCCCTCGGGAGGAGAACGGGAAATCGCCGGAACTTGCCGCACGCGAAGCGTGGATTCTGGTTTACGAACAGGATCTCGGCGACAATCACGAAGCGATGCTGCCGCGTTACGAGGAGATCGCACGCAAGTGGCCGCAGAGCGAGTACGCCAAGCGCGCGGAGGAACGCGCCGGAAAATTGCGTCAGAAGCTGAAGGAAATCGAAGCCGAGAAAGCCAAACGCGAGCATGTGCAGCAGGCAGCGCGTCAACTTAACCAGATCATCGCCGACAAGGGTAAAATCTCGGATCGGATCATTGTCAACCGCCTCGGCGAATGGTTGAAACGCTTTTCCGACACCCCCCACGTCGCGCGCGCGCGCGAACAACGCCAAGCCATCCTCGATGCGGCCAAACAAAAGAACGGTCCCCAGCCCCCGAACCAGTCGATCGAAGAATACCGCAAAGAGCTGATGACCAAGGCTCGCCAAGCACTCGCCGCGGGCGACCTCGAGGCGGTGAAGAACGCACTGAGCATGTATGCGATCAAGAAGGATGTGCTGAAGGAGCTTACGCCCACGGTAGTCGCGGCGGCCAAAGCGAATCCGCAGAGCGCGATCCGTCGCGAAGCGTTACGCGCGCTCGGGCAAGCCGCCCCGGCCCAGGCGTTGACTGCCGCACGCGGGCAGTTGAAAGACCGCAATGAAACCGTTCGCCTCGATGCGATCGCATTTCTACGTCAACGCAAAGACGCCGATTCTCGCGAAGCGCTCCAGTCGCTGCGACGCGACGATCCGAGTCCCCAAGTGCGCGAAGCGGCCACCCGGGCTCTCAAAGCTCTCCCCAAATGAAAAAGCGCGGGCCTCAAAGCCGCGCTTCACGTTATCCGTTCCGTGGCTCCGAGGCGGTCAACTCCATTCACTCATGCTGAATTTGCGGCTGAAGATATCGAGGTTCTTCATCAGCCGGGCGATTTCGCGCTCGCTATGATGGAGCGCCTCGGTAAGGAGATGCCGAGACTCCTTCTCCTGGTCGAGACGCGCCATCAATGTCTCGCGTTCGCTCTCGAGCAAGATCTTGTCCCCGGCGGTCTCGCAGCCGTGCTGCATCGTGTCGATTCGCCGCCTCAATTCCCCCGCTTCGGCGATCGCTTCCAGAGCCTTCTGTTCGAGCCGATGCAGGTCCTTCTCCAACAGCGCCGTCGTCCGTTGCGCGAGACGCAACTCTTGCCGCAGACGCGCGATCTCGCGTTCATAAAGAGCATCGCCGGCCTTCTCGCCATCCTCCGGTGGAGCCGAACCGTGCGCGGCTTCTTCACGCAGCATCTCGAGGCTATCGATGAATTGGCGCTTGAGGCCGTCGCGTTCCTGCTGTTTTCCGGCGCCGCGAGCATTCATGGGTTCTGACATGCAATTTCTCCAATGTATCGCTGTGTATGGAAGACGTGAATACCGGTCTAGCTCATGATGTATATATCGGCGCACGAGATCGTCGTGCTTTAACCAAACCGCTATCATGCAACAGGTTATGTACGGATAAAGTGGACGACTCGGCGATTGGCCCGTACGGGCGCTTCATGCGGGCTTGCGCCAATCGGAGCGGGCCTGGCTGGCAAGGCCGTCGGCATCGACAGCGGCACGCCAATCGCGATATGCAGTCAGCATCTGCTTCAGACGCGCCGGCTGAGCTTCGGCGAGGTCGTTGCGCTCCCCAATGTCGTTCTCCACGTCGAAAAGGCGATAGGATTCGCCTTGACCGAAGAGCTTCCAGTGACCTTCGCGAACGGCGAACTGACTTCCCTGGCGCCAGAACAGCGTCCGTGCCGGCAAGACGCCCTCCCCTTTGAGAACACCCCGCAGGCTATGGCCGTCGAAGTGGCGACCTGCAGGCGGATCAATGCCGGCGATGTCGAGCGCTGTCGGCAGCAAATCGAAGAGCATCACCGTCTCGTTGCCGCAGGCACCGCCGGGGACCACCCCCGGCCAGGACGCAATCCCCGGGACCCGGTGTCCGCCCTCGAGCATGCTGCCCTTGGCGCCGTTGAGCGGCCTGTTCTCACAGACCAGTTGATGCCCGCCGTTGTCGGAGGAGAAGAAGATGAAGGTATTGTCCAATAGGCCGAGCGCGCGCAACCGCTCTACCACCTGCCCGACACTGTTGTCCATCGCTTCGGTCATCTCGCGACAGGCCCGCTTGCGGTCGGATACCGAACCGTATTTCTTTTCCGGGGCGCTGTTGTCCTCCCCCTTATGGAAATCCACCGGATCGTTCGGCCCTTGCCAGGGAAAGTGCACCATCCAGTCGGCGATGTAGAGGAAGAACGGTTCGGCGCGGTGCGCGTCGATAAACTCCAGCGCATACCTGGCGATCACTTCGGTGGAATATCCCGGCTCGTCCTCGACCAGCGTCTCGTCGTGATACCAGACGCCCTCGCCCCAGCGGTTGAAGCGCGAATGGTGGTCCATGCCGCCGTTCATGCCGCGAAAGATGTCGAACCCCATTCTGCGCGGGGACTGGGACGGCATGTACCCTGTATGAAATTTGCCGAACATCCCCGTGGCATACCCGGCCTTGCGCAGCATATGCGCCAACGTCGTCTCGTGGGTCGGCATCGGCGGCACGCCCATCCGCTCGGGGCCCAGGACATACTCGACGCCGCAGCGCTGCTGGTAACGCCCGGTCAGCAAAGCCGCGCGCGAGGGGCTGCACATGCAGCCGTTACTGTGGCAATCGGTGAAGCGCATGCCGCTGCGGGCCAGCGCATCGATGTGAGGCGTCCGATGACGTTCGCTGCCATAACAGGACAGGTCGTCGTAGCCTAAATCGTCCGCAAGGAAGATGACGATATTCGGCCGCATTCCTCTCCTCGGCATTCATACGCCGTGATGCGCTCGAGCCAGAAATCGAGCGTAGCCGCGGGATCGACCTTGTGGGCGTATCGGTGTTTTCCGTTCTTGTCGGGCCGGAAGATCGTCCAGGCCAGCGCCGGCCCGGCATCGGTAACCACGTCGACGCGCCCGGTCTTCCACTCGACCAGTTCCTGCAGCATCGTCGCCACCGCCAGCGGATCGTGCATCACCGGCAGCCCGTCGCCCCAGCCGCTATGCGCCTGCCAGGCGTCGATGGAATCCATCATCTTCTTTGCCAGCGGCTTGTCGCAGTCGCGCAAACGCTCGATCCGTTCGGTGTCGAATTTTACCCGCGTGGTCACGTCCAGCGGTATCCAGTCGACCGGTATGTCCGAATCGGCGACGATACGAGCAGCCAGCGGATCGCAACGGATGTTCCATTCCGGTCGGCCGTCAAAGGCGCCGGCCATGCTGATGATCTTCGGGATCTTGGCGCGGATCTTCGGTTCCTTGACCAGGGCCATGCCGAGGTTGGTCATGCTGCCGATGGTGATGAGAGTGATATCGCCCGCGCCGGCGAGGATCGTCTCGATCAGGAAATCCACCCCGTGACGGGGGTCGCAAGCGGGAAGTTCGTTCTCGGGCAGACAGGTGCTGTCCTGGTTCGGCAAGTCGCCACGGAGATAGCCCATGAAGGGATGATCCTGGTTCCCCAGATAATCCACATCGCGCGCCAGCACGTCGCCGCAACCGATCGCGACCGGCACGTCTTCGCGTCCTGCGACTCGAAGCACCGTCCTGGCCTGTTTGGCGCGCGCCATCGTATTGCGAAACACCGTGGTCACGCCAAGTAGTTCCAGTTCGGGCGAGGCCAGAATCAGCCCCAGCGCCATCACGTCGTCGACGTCATCGCCGATATCCGTGTCGAGAATCACCTTCTGTCCACTCATCGTCTCTTCTCCCGGTATGCGAAGGGGGGAGTGTAACACCTCTTTCGCAAGACTTGCAAGTTTTTCTTGATTTCGGCCCGGTCTTGACGCAGATTGACCACAGGTACACCGAGACGGAAAAGGGAGGCAATGCGAGTCGGCCACGGGTATGCGCCGGTCAATATCGGCATTCTCATTCGGCCCGCGGTCGACGATGCGCGCGACGCGCCGGGCAATCGGGTTTCCCCGGCTTGCACGAACGCGGGCGGCGAGTATAATTCCGGCGCGATGAAGCCCAACCTGCTGCTGATCTTCTGCGACGAGTTGCGCGCCGACTGGCTCGGCTGCTTCGGCAACCCCCTCGTCAAGACGCCCAACCTCGACCGCCTCGCCGCGCGCGGCGCGCGCTTCGAGCAGTGCATGGTCACCCAGCCAACGTGCACGCCCTGTCGCGCGTCGGTGCTGACCGGCTGCTACCCCTCGGCGATGCGCGCGCGCATGGTCGGCTGCACCACGCCCGACGACCCGCGCTTCCTGCCGCGCGTACTCGGAAGCGCCGGCTACCGCACCGCCTCGATCGGCAAGATCCACCTTCGGCCGCAGGGCGAGGAACCCGCCGCGGTCGAGGCCACGCGGAACGCGGGCGGCTGCGACTTCTACGGCTTCCGCGAGGTCGACCTCGTCAACGGCCACGGCGACGGCTGCATCGGCAACCGCTACGCCCCCTGGCTGCACGAGACGGTGCCGGACCTGGACGAGCGCCGCGCGCGCCGCCGCTGGCACGAGCCGCGCCTCGCGGGCAACCTCGGCCCGGTCGAGTGGACCTTGCCGCCGGAAGCGCATTCGACGAACTACATCGCCGCGCGGACCGTCGACTTCCTCCGCGGCGCCGGGAACGAACCGTTCTTCCTGCACGTCAGCTTCCCCGACCCGCACCACCCGTTCACCGTGCCCGAGCCGTACGCCTCGATGTACGATCCGCGCGACATGCCCGCGCCCGTGCCGGCGCTGAGCGAGGAGAGCGCGCCGACGCCGCTGCACTGGTCGGCCATGACCGGCGAGAGCGGCCGCGCCCGCCGCCCCGACGGCGGCCCGGTCGACCGCGTCACCGGCACGCCGCCCGACGACTACCGCCGCT
>CAYWFP010000020.1:0-39209 GCA_964457365.1 uncultured Planctomycetaceae bacterium | reverse complement strand
GGCGAGGCGTTTTGGCGCGAGATCAGAGCGGTCTACGCGGGAATGATCACGCTCCTCGACGACGGCATCGGCCGCATCCTCGACACGCTCGACGAAACCGGATTGGCCCGGAACACGGTCGTGGCGTTCCTCTCCGACCACGGCGACTACCTCGGCGACTACGGCCTGGTGGGCAAGGGATTCCACTACGACTGCATCCTGCGCACGCCGCTGCTGCTCGCCGGCCCCGGCATCGAGGCGGCGCGCCTCGACGGCATGGCCTCGGTGGTGGACATCGCGCCGACGCTGCTGGACTTCGCCGGCGTCGCCGAGCCCGAAGGCATGCAGGGGCTGTCGATGAAAACCTCGCTCGTTGGCGACGCGCCGCTGCCGCGCACCGCCGCGCTGACCGAGAACGACGACGATTTCGCGCCGATGCGCGCGCGCACGCTGACCACGCCGGACTGGAAGCTGACGCGCTACCTCAACCGGCCGTGGGGCGAGCTATACGACCGCCGGGACGACCCGCGCGAGACGCGCAACCGGTGGGACGACCCGGCCTGCGCGGAGATCAGGCGCGCGCTGACCGAGCGGTTGCTCGACGAAGTGACCTGTGCCGTCGACATGGCCAACGGCCGCCACCAGCGCCCCGCCGCGGCGGTGCCGAAGTGGCTGCCCGGAAATCCGCCGATCTATGCCGATGGAGAAGGATGAACACCAACGGGACGATCAACGAACCGGCGCGCGAGGTGCCGGTGCTGGGCGATTACGACGTCGTCGTCTGCGGCGGCGGCCCGGCCGGCTGCGCGGCCGCCATCGGCGCGGCGCGGCACGGGGCGAGGACGCTGCTTGTGGAGAAGGACGGCTTCCTCGGCGGCGCGACCGTCTCGCAACTCGTCTGCGTGCTCCTCTCCACCAACGGCGTCGACTTCCAGGGCGTGTGGCACGAGTATATCCGCGAACTCATGAAACGCGACGGCGTGCGCGGGCTCGACGGCGGACCGCCGGGCAACTTCCGCGGCAGCGTCGATCCCGAGCAGGTCAAGTACGTCTGGGACGAGTTGGTCACCCGGGCCGGCGCGCAGATGCTCCTGCACGTCCACGCCGCGCGCGTGCTGGAGGAGGACGGCAAGGCCGCCGGGATCTTCTGCGAGACCCGCGCGGGGCGCCGCGTGATCCGCGCGCGAAGGGTGATCGACACCACCGGCGACGGCTATGTCGCCGGAGAAAGCGGCGTCGGCTTCGACCAGGGCGACGGCGCGCACAAGTACGCCATGGCGCTGACCATGGTGATGCGCATGGCCAACGTCACCAAGCCCGCCAACTGGCCCGACCCGGCGGTGATGGAGAAGCTCGAGCGCGACCTGCGGGACGCGACCGAGCGGGGCGAACTGATCCACCCGGTGCTGACCGAGAGCCCGCGCATTCTCGGCTATATCCGCGGCTGGCTCTGGGAGCTGCCCACGCCGCGCCGCGAGATCCTGTCCGTCATCAGCCGCGTGCTGCAGGTCGACCCCCTGGACCCGTGGCAGTTCACCGCCGCCGAACGCGAGGGGCGCGAGCAGGTCCGGCAGGCCGCGCATTTCTACAAGACCTACGTCCCCGGCTTCGAGCAGTCGTACCTCCTGGACACCGGCGCGCAGATCGGCTTGCGCTCGAGCCGCCGCCTGCACGGCAGCGCCACGGCCACCGAGACCGACGCGCTGGATTTCCTCAAGTACGACGACGGCATCGCCCGCAGCAGTTGGAACATCGATATCTGGCCGGCCGACAGCTATACCGCGCCGGCGGTGGACCATACCTCGGACGAGGCGAAGAAACGCCGCGCACAACTCGACACGGGCGAACACTTCGACATCCGCTACGGCTGCCTCGTCGCCGCGGGCATCGACAACCTGCTGATGGCCGGGCGCTGCCTCTCGGCCGAGCACGTGGCCGAGTCGAGCCTGCGCATTCAGCAGACGTGCATGGCCACCGGCGAAGCCGCCGGCGTCGCCGCCGCATTGAGCCTCGACGCGAACGTCGCGCCGCGCGCGCTGGATACGGCGAAGCTGGTCGCGAGCCTCGCGAAAGACCGCGATGTCGAACCGGCGTTCGAGTGCCTGAAAGGCTTGCCCATCGCCTCGAAGAATCATAGGGGAAAATCATGATCGTGAAGAACACCGTCAGCCGCGACGACAACATCTACGAAGCCTGGCCCTGCCTGGCGAAGACGGATACCGGGCGCCTGGTCTGCGTCTTCTCCGAGTGCAACGCCCACTGCGACCGCGACTACACGCGCATCGTCTGCTGCGTCTCCGATGACGGCGGCTACGCGTGGTCGACGAAGCGGCCGGTCACGGAGGCCACCTCCGGCACGCCTTACTACAACTGCGCGCGCGTCGTGGCGCTGCGCGACGGCCGCGTCGCCGTGCTGGTCGACAAGCTGCACGCCCACGAGTGGGGCTGCAAGGAACTGCAGGCCGAGAACCTGCTCTATTTCAGCGAGGACGACGGCGAGAGCTGGAGCGCGCCGGTGGCCACGCCCGCGCACGGCATCGTCCCGGACAAGCTGATCGAACTCGCGAGCGGGCGCTGGCTCGTCTCCTGCCACTACCGCGATACGAGCATCGACAAGCTGGTTCAGCGGCTGTGGTACTCCGACGACCAGGGCAAGAGCTGGAGCGACCCGGTGATCGTCGGAAGCCGGGACGATCTGAACCTCTGCGAGGTGTCCATCGTCGAGGTCGGCGAAACGCTGGTGGCGTTCCACCGTGAGAACTCGATGCAGGGGCTCGACTGTTTCAAGACGATCTCGCACGACAGGGGCGAGAGCTGGAGCGCGCCGATCCAGTTCCCGTTGCCGGGGTGCCACCGGCCGGTGGCGGGCTTCCTCCGCGACGGCCTGGGATTTATCACCTACCGCTTCATCCCCGGCCCCAAAGGCGCGCAGAACTTCATGGGCGCGTTCACCGACCGCGACTCGGCCGTCTGCGACACGCGCGCCGACGCCTGGACGCGCATCGTCCCCATCGACTTCGACCGCTCGCTGCGCAACGACCTGGGATACTCCGGCTGGGTGGAACTGGGCGAGCGCGAGTTGTACGTCGTCGCCTACATCGTCGACGACGCGCCCAAGGCGCAGATCCGCGGCTACCGCCTGCGCGTGGACGATTTCATGATGAAGTGACCTCGCGTTTCCCTTGCGCCCGGCCGCGCATGGCGCTACGATGCAGCTCATCGGGCGTTCCCCGGATTCCGGCGGAAGCGAGCGGCGATCCCTGGCGGATCGAAACCCGCATTGACACGAAAGGATGCCGTATGCCGCGTTTGCGCATGTTGCTTTCGGCCTTTTCCCTCCTGCTGCTGCTGGGCGCGCCGCTGGGCGCGGAAGAAGCGGCGGCCGAGGACGAGGAGGAGGCGCAGTACACCCCCGAGCAGAAGAAGCTGCTGAAGTTCTGGCCGCGGCTGGTGGACCGGCGGGGCAAGCTCGACAAGCGCCGCTACAAGACACTGAGCAAAGAATACGGCGACAAGGATATCGACGAGATGCTCGGGCCCGACTACGACTTCTTCCACGACGAGAAGCCCAGGGACGAGGACTTCCCCCTGGTCTGGCAGCGCCCGGCCATCCCGCGCGAGAAGATCGGCAACGAGAAGAACTGGCGCCCGGAGAGGACGATCGACTACCACCTCGGCGAGATTACCGACAAAGAGGGCCAGATCATGGTCGAGGGCGAGGTGATCCACCTCAACGGCAATCGCGGCGAGTTGGACACTCTCTACACCTTCGAGGCGCGCTTCGGCACGTTCCGCTACGGCCCGTGGGGGCGGCGCCGGGACGAGGGCATGCCGCACTGGCGCGGCGCCAGCCGTCCCTTCGCCATGGCCCGCAGCGCCGGCAACGGCCCCTGGAACGTCAGCAGCGCCATCCTCTTCAAGAGCGGCCACCTCGCCGCCAGCGGCAACGGCACCTCGGACCCGTCGTACCCGTATTTCCAGTTCCCCAAGCACAAGGTGCCGATGGCCGTGGCGGTGACCGCCAGGAACGAATTCATCCTCGTGGCGGTCTGGGACACCAAGGAGTACGTCGGGCAACTGGCGGTGCTGGCCGTGGCCAGCTTCACCCCGCCGGGGAAGTGGCTGCACGAGTGGGACTGGGCCGAGCCGTTCCCGGGCATGCACAACACCGGCATGTGGGACACGATCAAGCTGTTGGGCTACGTCGACCTGCCGATTTACGCGCCGACGGCGATCTCGACGGCCGCGGACAACCAGCCGTGGACCTTCTACCGCGGCATCAAGAACCAGATGAACGTCGCCGCGGAGCTGCCGTTCCGCGAGCAGCGCATCCGCGACTCCTTCTACAACGGCCCCAACAGGGTCGCCGTCGCGCGCGGCGGCTACGCGGTGCTGATCGGCAAGTACGAGAAGAAAGCCTGCTGGGTCGACCTGCAGCCGCTCTTCGAATACTACCGGGAGATGTACTTCGCCACGCAGGAGAAGTTCGACGAGACGCGCAACCTCGGCGACGAGCCGGACGAATGGCCCTACTGCTTCGAAGACATGCACAAGAAGAAGCGACGCCGCGGAGACGAGGAGGAGCCGGCAAAGGCCTCGCCCAAACCGGTGGTCGTCGCCACGGCGGAATTCGAGTACCCGCCGACGGCGGTGCTGGCGAGCCAGTCGTATTACCACGACCAGTATATCGCCTGGGGCAAGGGCAGCCGCCGCGCCAACGATCCGTACACCTGTATCGCCACCGTCGACGGCACGCTCCACCTCTTCCGCGTCGGCAACCTGCTGACGCCCTCAGTGGCGGGCGGGAACGACGTGGCCGCAGGCGGCACCGTCGCGGTCGGGCGCAACCCGTGCTGCCTGCAGTACTCCACCTCGTGTTTCAACTGGCACCTGCAGGGCGGCATCCTCGTCGTCGCGCGCGGCGAGCGCGAGATCCAGTGGGTCAAGGCCGGCCCCGGCGGCGGGCAGGTCTACCGCCGGCTGAAGGACCGGCGGCTGGAGGATCCGGTCTACGTCGAGCCGATCGACACCAACGGCGCGGTGCTGCAGGGCATGACCGTCTGCGACTTCGCCGGCGAGAAGCTGATCGGTTATCGCTTCGGCGTCTGTTCGATCCGGAAACAGCACATGCCCCTCGGCGAGGACGGCAACGCCGATTGCGAGGTCGGCTACATCCTCGAGCTGCGCGGCCACCCGTTCCTCGTCAGCGACAGCAACATGCCGTGAGGCCTTTGCGGGAATACGCGCCGTTCGGTCGGGAATCCGGTTCTCGGCCTTCATCGAGACGGACAACGGGAGAACGGCTTTTATCCATATCCGGTCATGAGGGGCGTCGCCCCGAGCCCGAAGAGACGCCGGATGCCGCACCGGAGCCCGGCGCGAATTCATCGGACGTCTGTGGCCTTACCGCGTCTCGTCCACCGCGGGGAGGCGCTGGATGCGCGGATCCGTGAAGACGTCGGCCTCGTCGCGGCTGGTGCTGGAGAACTCCGAGACGATCGCGCCCTCGTCGCCGGCCTGGAACCAGTGGAGCGTATCCGGCGCGATGGTATACTGCTGCCCCGGCCGGAGCACGACCTCGTCGAAGACGGTGTAATACGCCTCGCTCCCCGGCGGCGGCGCGGCCTTGGGCGAGGCGGCCGGCTCGCCCGGGACGTAGAGGTAGACCACGCCCCGCCGGACGCGGAAGGTCTCGGTCTTGCCCGCTTCTCCGTCGACGTCGGGGTGACGATGCTCGGGGCAGGTCTGGCGCGGGAACATCACCAGCTCCTTGGCGCAGTAGCGGTCGTTGTTGACGTAGACCACCAGCTCCAGACCGGTCCGTGCCAGATCGTCCAGGCCGAAGTCGGCGACCTCGACGGCCGCGCGCTCGGCCTCGGTGAGCGCGATGCCGGCCCCTGCGAGCACGTCCGCGGCCCGTTTCTTCGCCCCTTCCACCTCGCTGCGCGCGATCATGCCGGATCTCCCTTACCGCGACGTCTTGGGCAGACGCGGCCGGTGCCGCGGCCAGCCACGCCCGACGCGTTCCTTCAATTCGTCCCACGCCGGCACGCCGCTCAGCGCGTCGGGCCGCTCCACGCAGCAGGCGCCGGCGCCGACGGCCAGGTCCAGCGCCTCCTCGGCGCAGAGCCCGTGCAGGATCCCGGCGAGGAAGCCGGCGATGGTGCAGTCGCCCGCGCCGGTGGTGCCGACGACGTCGACCTTGTAGCAGGGGCAGTGGCGGCGGATGCCGGCCCAGTCGGCCGGCTCGCCGAAGGCGCGGCCGAGGCGTTCGAGGCGGACGGGGTTGCCGCTGGTGTGGAGGTAACACCCCGCGTCGCCGCACTTGATCAGCACGATCCCCGCCCCGTAGGCGAGGCAGGTCTCGGCCAGGCTGGCCAGCACCTTCTCCGAGACCGTCTCCGCGCCGGACTCGACGCGGTCGAAACGCGGCCGGTCGAGCATGAAGAGCAGCTCGTCCACGCTGGGGGTGAAGACATCCACCAGCGGCAGGGCGTTCTCGAGGATCGTCTCCCACGGCGCCCTGCCCGATTCGGCCTCCGGGTCGGGACGGGCCATGTCCAGCGAGACGGTGGCGCCGGCGTCCTTGGCCTTCTCCAGAATCGCCGCCAGTTCGCGCCCCTCGTAGGCGAACACGCGCTTCATCAACGGCGGATAGCCGAAGTGGAAGAGGCGCGCGCCCCGCAGCAGGGCGGCGTCGATATCGGCGCTGTCGAAGGCGTCGTTGGCGCCGGGGCAGTGCAGGAAGATGCGGTCCACGCCGGGCGGGTTGAGAACGAGGGTGTAGGAGCTGGGCTGCTCCGGGTCGACGATAACGGTCTTCGCCGGCTCCGGCGCGACGGCGCGGAGGCGCTCGAGAATCGCCTCGCCGAAGAAGTCGCGGCCGACCTTGCCGATCAGCCGCACGGTCAGGCCCAGCCGGTGCAGCGCGCCGCCGGTGTTGGCCACGGTGCCGCCGGTGGCGAAGACGGCGGCGCCGACATTGGTCAACCGCCCCGGGATCAACAGGTCGTGCAAGTTCTCGACCGTTTGCGGAAAGCTCGGGATCACGTCGAGGCAGAGATGCCCCGCCACCACCGCGTCGACCGTCTGCAACGTCTCTCCCCCCGGCTCGCCTTCAACGCGTACCGGCGATTATAGGCGCGCCGTGAGGTGTCCGCAAGCGCGGCCGGAAAGAAGCAGCCCTTCGCGGAGAAGGGCTACGCGGGTCGCTTCCGGGGCGGCGCGCGCCTACTTCTTGGCGCCGTTGGTCCAGGCGGACATCTGCTGCGTGAAGAAATCGCTCTGCGTGGTCAGCGAGGCCATGGCGCTCTCCATCGCCGCGTACTGGCGGATGTACCGCATCTCGACGCTCTCGAGGCGGCTCTCCCTGTCCGCGATGCTCTCCTGCATGCGCTTGATGCGGTCGGACTGCTCCTCCTCGAGGCGGGCGAAGAAGCCGTCGATGGAGTCGGTGATGCTGTCGATCTCGCGTTCGAGCTGGCCGCCGAGGTTGTTGTCCTCCATGGCCTCGATCTCGAGCAGGCGCATCTTGCCGTCGTCGGCGTTGGTGCCGGTGGCGGTGATCCGGAGCTGGCTCATCAAAGTCGGCGCGGCGAGGCCGAGGTAGTTGACGTCGGACTTGTTGCCGGTGATGGTCCGCAGGTTCTGCCAGTCGCCCCGGCCGTCGAGATACTCGACGGTGAAGTCCTTCAGTGCGCCGTTGTCGTCGTCCCCGAGACCCAGCAGGTGATGGATGTTGACACGGGAGATGTAGCGCGCCTTGTCGAAGCCGATGGTGACGGTGTCGTCGCCGCTGGCGATGGTGTCGCGGGCGGTGAAGCCGTTGCCGGTGCCGTAGTCGTCTGGGTCGGTGTTGCCGTTGACGATGTTGGTGATGTCGTACTTCGGGTCATCCGTATCGACCATCCAGTCGGCGCCGTCGAACTCGACGATGACGTCGTCCTTCACGTCGGCGATGGCGCCCCACCCCGGATCGAGATTGCTCGTTCCGCTGCGGAGGATGTAGCGGTCGCCCGCGTTGGCCGTCGGCGGCGGGGTGACGCCGGCGTCGAGGACGGTGGCGAGGACGACGTAGTCGTAATCCTGGTCGTTGACGAACCATTCGCTGCCGTCGTACTCGACGACGACGTTGTCGGCCAGGTTGGCGATGGTGCCCCACGCCGCATCGGGCGCCGCGGAGCTCGTGATCCGGTAGCGGTCGCCGACGTTCGTCGTGGGCGGCGGCGCGGACATGTTCGCCAGCCAGGAATTGACGTCGGGTTCCTTGACGCGGTCGGCGCTGGCGTTGGTGCTGACGCTGGCGCCGCGGTCGCCGCGCGCGGCGTCGACGGTCCGGGTGAGAAGCTCCTTGACCGATTCGAAGTTGTAGCTCAGCGCATCCTGCAGTTCGGAGGTATTCAGCTCCATCTTGCCTTCGCGGGTGAAGCTCAGACCGATGTCGTACCAGGAGGTGTAGCCGCCGGCGATGCCCTCGACGGTGAAGAAGAAGGAGTCGTTGATCGAGCTCATGAGGTTGCGCATCTCGATATCGCCGAAGAGCAGCGCCGGGGTCTGGCTCTCCTCGTCGTAGCTGGTCAACTCCTTGACGATGTCGTTGAGGGCGTTGTACTTCTGCACCAGTTCCTCGGCGGCGCTGACGACGCCGCTGGTGTCCTCGGTCACGGAGACGGTGGTGAAGCTCCCGCTGGCCTGTTTCATGTCCAGGGTCAGGCCGAGCACGGCGGAGCTGTTGGTGTTGGACTTGCCCGTCAGCATCGTCGGACTGGAGACGCCGCTCTGCCCCATCAGCAGCACCGAGTCGACCCCGTCGGCGGACTTGCTCAGCCCCAGCGCGGCGATGTCGGTGGTGAGCATCAGGTCGGCGAGCGCCCCGGTGGAGTTGCCGGAGACGGTCAGCCGGTAGGGGGTGAACCCCGAGCCGTCGTTGATGATGCTGGTGTTCACCGCCGCGCCGGACTCGGCGATCTTGTTCATCACGTCGACGAGGGTGTCGTTGCCGTCGATGGTGACGCTGGCCTCGTAACTGCCGTCGAGCATCCCCTTGTCGCCCGCGCCCAGCAGGCCCAGGTCGGCCGCGGTGGAACCGCCGAAGGCCTCGCTCACCTCGATGGCGAGGTTGCCCGCGACGCGGTCGACGAGCATGATGCCGTCGCCGGTCTCGTTGATCGAGGCGCGCAGGCCGGGACCGGCGTTATTGATGGCGGCGATGACGTCGCCGACGGTGGTCGCGCCGCTGAGGCTGACGGTCGACTCGAGGCCCTTCGAGCTGGTGATGGCGATATAGCCGCTCTCGACGCCTTCGCCGCCGTTGAGGTCCGCGAGCTTGGTCGAGCGGGTGATATACTGCGCGTCCAGGTCGCCCGTGTCGACGCTGCCACCGGCGGCAGCCAGCGCGGATCCGGTGATCAGCCCCAGGTCGTAGCCGAGCTTGTGGCTGAAATTGGCCGGATTGACGGTAAATTCGCGCGTCTCGCCCGCGGCGTTGTTGGTCACGGTGATGCCGTTGCCGTCGGCGTTGATCGCGAAGACCATCTCCAGGTTCTTCGCCGGGCCGCCGCCGACGAGCGCGGCATTGGCCGCCTGGGTATTGAGTTCGTTGACGATGTCCCGGATCGAAGCGCTGCCGTCGAAAGCGCTCAGATCCAGTTCGTACAACCCGCCGAGGCCATCGTCGACGAAGACGGAGCCGAGGTTGGCCGCCGGGCTGCTCTCCGCTTCGCGCAGACCGCCGCCGGCGTAAACGCTCGCACCGGCCTGGTAATCGCTGGCGAAAGAGCCGTTGAGACCCAATGTCGCTCCCATGACATCGGCGATGATCAGATTGGCCGGACCGCCGCTGGTGTCCTCGATGACCAGGCGGCCGTTGGCCTCGTCTACGTGGGCCACGAGGTCGGTGTTCGTGTCGTTGGTGATCGCGTTGACCAGGGCCTGTACGCGGTCGCCGGCCGCGGCGGCATAGGTGAAATTGTTGCCGTTACGGTCGGTAATGTCCAGTACGTCGCCGACATTGACGCCGAGATCGCTGAGGAAGGCGCTGCGCATCCCGCCGCCGTAGATGGCGTCGCCCTGCACGGCGTTGACCGAGCCGGCGGCGGTGTCGGTGCTGAATCCGAGCGCCGTGCGCGCGGTGCCGGTGATGGTCATGGTGTCGCCCGGGTCGGTCTTGCCGGTCAGGTCGGCGATGACCAGGCCGCCCTTGTCCACGTCGATATACATCAGCGCGTCGACGTCGTCGGTGGAGCCGTTGATCTTGTCGAGCAGATCGCCGACGGTGGTGCCATCGCGCCCGGCGCCCGTGCCGGCGGTGAATGTAACCGAGTCGCCTTCCTTGTCGGTCACCGTCAGCGTGTCGCCGTCGGCGATGCCGAAGTCGTCGAGCGAGATGTCGCGGTCGAAGCGGCGCTGTCCGCTTATCTGGTCGGCGCGAACGCTGTTCAGGGGGCTGGTCAGTTTGCGGCCGGTGATTGTGGGATTGCCGGCACCGTCGAAGGCAAAGCCGCCGATACCCAGGTCCTCGGCGGTGCTGTTCAGCGGATCGTCGCCGGTATCGCTGTAGATCCTGACGGTTCCGGTCGCGGTCGACCAGACGTTCAGGTTCTCTCCGCCGACCAGGCTGGCGTTCAGGTCGCCGTGGGCATCGGTGATGGCGTCGACGACGTCCTGCAGCGTGCGGGCGGCGGACAGGTCGACCTCGGTGGTCACGCCGTTGTGCTCGATCACGATGGTGCCGGCGTTACCGTCGTTGACGCCCATGCCGTTGTTCAGGAGCGCCAGCGGGGTGGTGCTGACGAAGGCATTTATATCGTCGCCGGCGAGGGTGTCGGCGAGTCCGGACTTCTCGATACCAAGGTCGGTCGCGGTGGTGGATGAACCGGCGTTCTCGACCTTGAACGTGCCCGCGCCGCCGCTGTTGTCGGTGATGGTCAGGCGCGCCCCGCCGCCGGCTGCGGAGTCGTCCACGACGAGGGTCACATCCACGCCGTCGGCGGCGTTGACCGTATCTATGACGTCCTGCAGCGTCGCGGCGGTGGAGAGGTCGATGGTGGCGGTGTCGCCTTGGCGGTCGGTGATCTTGATCGAACCGTGGTAGACGCCGCCGCCGCCGTTGAGCGCGCTGAGGCTGGTCTTGCGGCTCAAGCCGCCGAGCGCGGAGTCGATGGTAACGGTGCCGCCGCTGGCGCTGACGGGCGAATCGTCGCGGTCGGCGAAGCCGGAGGAGACGAACTCCGCGCGCTGGGCGAGGCGCCCGACGCGGAAGCTGTAGGTGCCGGCACGGGCGTACTTCGAGGCCGTGGCGGTGAGGACGCTTTCGTTCGAAGAGGAGGTGGACTTGGTGTCCCAGAGTTCGCTGCCGGCGATGCTGCCGGTGGTGCTGGAGAAATCCAGCAATACGCTGTTGATCCCGCGGTAGGCCTCGAGCTTGAGCCTCTCCTCCTCGAGGCGCATCTCCATCCGGTCCACGGGGCGGCGCTCGATCTGCATGAGCTGATCGATAATGCTGGCCGTATCCATCCCCGAGATCAGACCGCCGATCATGGAAGTAGGCATCGCCATGGTTTCGTCTCCGTTCCGTTAAGGCGCGTCTTCCGTCCGGTCCCCCAGAGCGCCTCACTTCGACCGGCTCTATAAGAGTTATCGGAACTGAACAGGCGCGCTTGAGCAGTTTCTCCGCCACCCGGGGATACAAAAAGGAGGCCATCGCCACCAACGGCCACCAGAACCACAACATCTTATCGCCAATCAGGTTACAAGAAGAGGCCCGACGTCTCTCCGACGCGCGGGCGCAGGCGGCGGCAGATCGGTGGGGAAAATCCTGCCGGCAGCGGCGGCGCCGGCGGGGCTCAGGCGGCGCAGAAAAGCCGACATCGGCGAGGAATCGCGGCAATCGGAGAGAGACGATACGGCGCAAACGAAGAGGCGACGGGATCGTCGACCTGCTGGTGCTTCCAGCCGCCCTTGGGGTTGGGGATGATGCGCGAGGGGCGGATGCAGACGCCGGTCTTCAGTCCCGCGTCGAGGAATTTCCTGAAGAACGCGTCGGCGTATTCGTCCATCTCCGGCGCGGCCTGCGGCAGCACGCGCGCACGAGCCCGATCCGCAAAGCCATCGGGTTTCTGCTGATCCTCGTCTTCCTGTACCTGCTGACGTTGGTCCGGGGCATCAACCTGCAGTAGGTCTACGTGGTCTCGAGGAGCATCTTCACGCTCGTGGGCATCGGCTTCTTCGCCGTCTGGTCGGTGCCGAGCAACATCACCTCCGGCATCATCCTGACGTTCCGTTATCCGCTGCGGCTGGGCGATATCATCAACGTCGGCGAGGACGCGAGCCACACCGCGCGTGTCGTCGACATCAAGCTCTTCTTCCTGCTGCTGCAGGACGAGGAGGGACGGCTGATCACCATGCCCCACAACGTGGCGATCCAGAAGACGCTGATCATCGAGCGGCCGGCCGGCCGCCGCGCCGAACGGCTGCGCCGCCGCCTGGCATCCGGACCGTCGGCGCGCCGAGCGAAATCCCGATCTTATTGCTTAACGGGTCCTAAGTAACAATTTCAGAATTTCCCGTACTTATTGCTTGAACAAGTCCTTGGGTTCTGTCTGAAAACCGTTTTTTCGCTCCCCGCCCCCGCCCCGCCTGCTAGAATACCCCCCGAGGAGAAAGCATGGCTCCCGAACCCATCGGCCTCGTCGGCACCGTGACCCTCGTCATCGCGCTGCTGTTTCTGGCGTCGGTCTCGGCGGTGGCGGCCAAGCGCATCCGCTTCCCCTTCACCATCGGCCTGGTGATCGTAGGGCTGGCGCTGGCGCTGCTCGCCGACAACGTACCGGCGCTCGCGCCGGTCGAGCGCCTGCGGCTGACGCCGGACATGATCCTCTTCGTCTTCATTCCCGTTCTCATCTTCGAGTCCGCGCTCAAGATCGACAGCCGCCTGCTGCTCAAGAACATCGGGCCGGTGCTGCTGCTGGCCGGGCCGGGGCTGATCGTCTCCACCTTCATCGTCGGCCTGCTGATCACGCTGCTGACGCCGCTGCCGCTGGGGCCGGCGCTGCTCTTCGGCGGATTGATCTCGGCGACCGACCCGGTGGCGGTGATCGCGCTCTTCAAGGAGGTGGGCGCCCCGTCGCGCCTCTCGATGCTCGTCGAGGGCGAGAGCGTCTTCAACGACGCCACGGCCATCGTCGTCTTCCAGATCCTGCTCGGTATCGTCGCCGCCGGCGCGGTGGACGGCTGGAGCATCTTCTTCGGCGCGGGACAATTCGTCTACGTCTTCTGCGGCGGGTTGCTGGTGGGGATGCTGCTCGGCTACGCCATGATCCGCGCCATCGGCTTCGTGCGCGACTTCCCGGTCATTCAGGTGGTGCTGACCTCGGTCGTCGCCTACGCCGCCTTCATCCTCGCCGATCACGTCCTCGGCGTCTCCGGCGTCATGGGCGTCGTCGGCGCGGGGCTGGTCGTCGGCTGGTTCGGCAAGACGCGCTTCACGCCGGAGGTGAAGGAGTATCTGAACCTCTTCTGGGAGTACGCCGTCTTCGTGGCCAACAGCCTGATCTTCCTGCTGGTGGGCCTGAGCGAAGCGGAGTTCCTGGGCCGGGTGCGCAACAACGGCACGGTCATCGTCTGCGTGCTCGCGGCCATCGCCGCGGTCCTGGTCGCGCGCGGGCTGATGATCTTCGGCCTGCTGCCGCTCTACAACCGTCTGCCCAGGACCCAGCCGGTGGACCGGCGCTACCAGACGGTGCTCTTCTGGGGCGGGTTGCGCGGGGCGGTGGCCTTCGCCCTGGCCTTGAGCGTGGCGACCGACTTCGCCTACCGCGAGCTGATCATCGACATGACCTTCGGCGTGGCCCTCTTCACGCTCCTGGTCAGCGGGCCGACCATGCCCGGGCTTCTCGCCCGCCTCGGGCTCGACCGGATCCCGCTGGTCCATCGCATGCTGCGCGACCACGCCCGCGCCGCGCTCGAACGCGCCGCGCTCGAGCGGCTGAAGGAGTTCCAGTTCCCCGGATCGGTGCCGCCGCAACTCGAGGCGGAGGTCAGAGCCCGGCACGAACAGGCGCTGGAGAACGCCAGGAAGAATATCCGCTGGCTGCGCGACGAGCCCGAGTACGACAGCGCGACCCGCCGCCGGACGTTCTGGACCGGCGCCTTCGCCGTCGAGCGGCGCACCTACCGCCTGCGCCAGCAGAACGCGCTGCTCTCGGAAGCCTCGCTGCGGGAGCTGGAGCACGCGCTCGAGTGCAAGCAGGGCGATCTGCGCCGCGGCGACCCGCCCGCGCCGATCGTGGCCGTCCCGACCGTCGACCTCTGGTGCGAGGAACGCGTCCGCACCGTCATCGCGCGCCTCTTGCCCCGCTCGGCCTACGCCCGCGCGCACCGCCGGAAGCTCATCGCTTCCACGTACGAGCAGGACGCGGCTTTCGTCTCCGCCGCCGGGCACGTATTGGACGAGCTTGACCGGCTGGCCGAGCTGACCGACGCCGGCGCGGAGACCGTCGCCGCCTGCCGCAAGTACTACGAGGACGGGCGCGACAGCGCGCACATGCGGCTGCAGACGCTGGCCGAGGACGCCGCCGAGGCCGTCGCCGCGGTGCAGCGGCGCATCCTCGAGCGGACCGCGCTCGACCGGGAGCTCGACGCCCTCGAACGCATGCGAACCTGCGGCGACATCGGCGAAGACATGAGCCGCGAGCTGCGCCACGCCCTGATCGAGCCCGACGACGACTGACCGCTCCCTTGCCGAAACCAGCCCGGCGGTGTACACTGCCAGCGTGATCGAACCTGTTTCTCCACGGGAGACCGCATGCTCGAACTGGCGCTGCAGGAACGCGACGCGCTGATCGCCCATTTCGGCTGCTCGCGCCGGTTGGCCGCGCGCGTGGGCGCGCTCCTGGGAAAGCGCGTGGCGCTCACGGCGACGGTGCTGGAGGAGGCCAAGCCGGACACGCCGCTGGAAAGGCTGCTGCTGAGCCGCGAGCTGCTGCAGGCGGAGGATCCGGCCGCCGCGCTGGCGGCGCTGCAACGGGACGAGCGTTACGCCGCCGTGGCCGAGAACCTGCCGCTGACGGTGGTGGAGCAGGCGGAGTGGACCGTCATCGCCGCCGAGGAGGAGACGCTGGCCGAGGCCGGTTTCTCCCGCCTCGACCCGAACGGGGCACCGCCGCCATCCTCCGCAACGCTTCCGGCGACGCGCCCGCCACAACCGCCAGCACCGGCCGGCGAATCCGCCGGGACGACCGGGGCCTTTACCCCGCAGGAGGTGGCGCGCTTGCGGGTGACTGTCTTCACCGCCTCCGAGTCGAACCAGAAGGTCGCCGCGCTGCGCCAGATCGCCTTCACCGACCTCCCCGACCGGGAGAAGGCCGCGATCTTCCTGCAGGCCGCCGCCGACGAGGACGCGGTGCTGCGCGCGGCCGCCGCGCAGGGCCTGCGCCGCCTCGGCCTCGAGCCGCAGCTCGCCGACGCCGCCCGCCTCTTCGCCGAGGGCACGCCCGCCGAGCGCAACCTCGCCGCCGAACGCTTCGTCGACCTCGCGTCGCAGGCGAGTCCGCTCGGCCTCGATGCGCTGATGATGGCCGTCTCCGGGGCGCTGCGCGATCCGCGGACGCCGGCGGACCTGCTGCGCCGGACGCTGGCGACTTTTGTCGACCTCACCGGCCTTCTGGGCGCCGAGCGCGTCGGCAACGACGACCTGCTGCGGGCGGTGATCGAGCGCATGCACCACGGCGGCGAGGCGCTGTTGCCGGATTTCCGGCAGCTTCTGATGGCGCTGGAGCGGACGCGCCCCGGCTGGGTCTCCTCGTACCTGCTGGAGGAGGCGCGCAACACCCGCTCGACCGAGTACAAGGGGCTGATGCTGGAGATGATGGCCGGCATGGATCTCGACGAGGCGCGCCGCGCCGAGTTGGTGCCCCTCTGCGCGGAGACGTTTTTCCAGCATCCCGCCGGCAGCCCGCTCACGCGCACGCTCGGCACCTTCCTGAGCCGGATCGGCGACGCGGGGTTGCGGGCGCTGGCCGAGAGGATGACCGCCGCCGGCACCGCCCACCAGCGCCAGGCCGTACGCCTGTGGGACAACTACCTGCGCGCGCGGGTTCCGGATGAAGCCACCCGCGTGGCCATGGCCGAGGCGTGCCTGCATCTGCTGAAACACGCGCCGATGCAGGTGCGCATCGACATTCTCGAGACCCGCGTCGCCGCCCGCGACGACCTGCCCGCGGCGCTTCGGGGCGAGATCGCCGCGGCCTTCCTGCGGGATCTGAACGACTACGTCCAGTGGCCGCTCGGCGACACCCTGGAACTGACGCTGGTGCGTCTCGGAGAGCCCGCGGTCGCGCCCGTCGTCGAGGCGCTGAACGAACGGCGGGACAACCTCGGCGGCGCGGTGCTGGCCAAGGCGCTCGGGCGCATCGGCCTGACGCTGGAGCTGCGCGACGACCGGGACCTGCGCCGGCGCATCGAGGCGCTGCTGCGCACGCTGTCCTCGCTCAGCTTCAAGGACACGGCCTTCCGCAGCGCGCTGCACCTGGCGATGGGGCGGATCTGCTCGCGCCCCGGGGTTTCCGGCGATACCGTCGACTTCGTCTCGCGCACGCTGCTCGCGCGCCTGCAGGGCGGCCCCGAGGACGCGGCGACGCTCGAGGCGCTGGGGCTCTGCTGCCGCGGTACCGGCGTCGCCGTCGAGACCGTCCGCACCGTCGCCGGGCTCTGTCTGACGCACCTGCAGGCCACCCAGCCCGATCCGAGCCTCACCGTCGACCAGATCGACGGCGAGGAGCTCTTCCGCATCGGCGCCGAGACCGACATCTACGCCGATCTGATACCCGCGTGCCTCTCCGCGCTGCGCGACATCGCCACCGCCCCGCACACCCCAGCGGCGCTGCAGGAGAAGATCGTCACGGCGTTGCTGGAGCTGTGGCAGATCAGCCAGCGTTTCGAGGTCGTCATCGGGCCCCAGAACGTGGCGCTGCTGACCGAGTCGCTTGGGCGTATCGGCGCCGAGCCGCGGCTGCCGCCGCAGCAGCGCGTGCGCATCGCCAGCAGTCTGGCCAAGGGCGTGGAGGACGTCACCGTGCTCGAGGCGCTGGCGGAGCTCCTCTCGCAGCCCGACCGCCTGCCGCAGCTCCACCGCATGGCCGCTGCGGTGATGCAGCGCCTGCTCAAGGTCCTCGACGATACCGGCGATCTCTCCGTCGAGGACCGGGAGACCTACCTGCGCATCCTCGCACGCGTGACCCGGCGCGGGCGTTTCGAGCTGCGCCACGGCAGCGTCGAGCGCTTGCTGACGCGCGC
The DNA here is from genome assembly GCA_964457365.1 of uncultured Planctomycetaceae bacterium. Taxonomy (GTDB): domain Bacteria; phylum Planctomycetota; class SZUA-567; order SZUA-567; family SZUA-567; genus CAYWFP01. The sequence continues at coordinate 21,938 of CAYWFP010000020.1, read as the reverse complement.
GGTGGACGCGTTGATCCAGGGGCTCAAACAGGGCGTGCCGCAGGTGCTGTCCCATCTGCGGGCGCTGCACTCGGCCGAACGGCTCCCCGCGCATCACCAGGCGCGCGTCGACGCGGAACTCGCCCGTTTCACCGGCCTGGCGCGGCGGTGAGCGCACGCCGCCCGCCTCGCGGGTTCAGGTATTGTCCGTGCTGAAGGTGATGCCGCGCAGGTTCATGCGCAACGCCTCGGGCGCGGGGCTGCGCGCGAGCGCGTCCTCCTCGGCGATGTACTCTTCCTGCACGAGCTTGAGCAGGCTCATGTTGAAGTCCTGCATCCCCTCCTTGGCGGCCTGGCGGATGGCCTCGGGGATCTTCGGGTCGTCGCCGTCGGAGATGTATTTGCGGAAGCTGGGGGTGACGAACATCAACTCCACCGCCGGCACGCGCGGATGCTCCTTCTTGATCCCCGGCACCAGCCGCTGCCCGACGACCGCGCGCAGGGTATAGCTGATGACCTGGCGGATGCCCGGCTGCCGCTCGGGCGGGAAGAACTCGAGCATGCGCGTCACCGTCTGCATGACATTGGTCGCGTGCAGCGTGCCCAGGACCAGGTGCCCGGTCTCGGCCGCGGCGAGCGCCGTCTCGACGGTGTCGACGTCGCGCATCTCGCCGACGAGGATGACGTCGGGATCCTGCCGCAGCGCGTACTTCAGCGCGACGTGGAAATCCGGCGCGTCGATGCCGATCTCGCGCTGGTTGATAAAAGCCTTGTCGTCGCGGTAGACGTACTCGATCGGGTCCTCGATGGTCATAACGTGCACCCGGCGGGAGTGGTTGATCCGGTCGATGATGGCCGCCAGCGTCGTCGACTTGCCCGACCCGGTGACGCCGATGACCAGCACCAGTCCGTCCTCGAAGGCGGGGATGCGGTTGACCGCCTTGGGCAGCATCAGCTCCTCGAAGGTGGGGATCTCCGAATTGACGCGCCGCGCGGCGAGGCTGTAGGTGCCCCTCTGCTTGTAGATGTTGACGCGGAAACGGCCCGTGCCGCGGATGCCCACGCCGATGTCCACCGCGCCGGTCTCCTCCAGGAGCTTGCGCTTGTCCTCGGCCAGCAGCGGAAAGATCAGCTCCCGTGTCCGCGCGGGCATGAGCGGCTCGCCCTTGAGGCGCTGGGGTTTGCCGTGGATGCGATAGATCGGCGCGCTGCCGACCTTGATATGCAGGTCGCTCGCCTCCAGCTTCTCCATATTCGCCATCAGGCGTTCGGCTTCGGACAGTTCCTCGTCATCGGCGGCCATGCTGGTCTCCTCGGGCAGGGATAACGCTTCAGCATAATCCCCGGCCCGCACACCTGTCAAGATCATAGACAGTCCCCGGCGCGAATGTGTCGCGATTCCGTCCATTCGCTCTGCCGTACACTGCCCCAACCTTGATATGGGCGTATGGAACGTTTCTTGTTTATCGGCACCATACATCTTCCGGGCGAACGCAGGAGGCCGAATGCAGGACATCCCCAAATGCGACGATCGTGACGAACTCCTTGCCGCGCTGCTGGAGGAATGCCAGAACCGATATTCCCGCGCGCTCTCGACGTTCGCCGCCGGCGTGACGCACGAATTCAACAACCTGCTCAGCGCCCTCGGCGGCTATGCCCAGCTCGGCGCCGACAAACCCGACGACACGGAGCTGCACGCGCGCATCTTCGCCAACTTCCGCAAGGTTGTCGCCCGCGGCTCCGCCCTGGTCCGGCGCATGGGCCACCTGGGATACCTGCGCCCGGGCGCGCTCGAAACGACCGACGCGGGGGCGCTGCTGACAGACATGTTGGAAACCTTCGCCGACGATCTGGTCCATTACGGCGTGTGCGTGCGTAGCGACGTGCCGGCCTTGCCGCCGCTCACGCTGGACCGCGCCGGATTCACCCTCGTACTGGTCGAACTGCTGCAGAACGCCAAGGACGCGCTGCTGGCGGTCGCGCCGGGCGCGCGTTTCCTGGACGTCCGCGCCGTGATGGCCGACGGGACGCTGCGCGTCACCGTCACCGACAGCGGCGCCGGCATCGCCGCGAAGGATCTGGAGCATGTCGCCGACCCCTTCTTCACCACCAAGGGCCCGCTGGCGCTGGGGCCGCTGCCGGGCGCGAAAGGGCTGGGCCTGACCCTCGCGCGCGGCTTGGTCGAGCGCATGGGCGGGGAGCTGCGCTTCGCCTCCGCGCCGGGCGAAGGCACCGCGGTGACGCTGCACCTGCCCGCCGCCGCCGCCGCCGAAGCGCCCGCGCACGTTCTCGTCGTCGAGGACGAGGTGCCGCTGCAGCGGATCTACCGCAAGATCCTCGAGACCGCCGGCTTCCACGTCAGCGTCTGCGGCGACGGCGAGGCCGCGCACGAGGCGCTCGCGCGCGAGAGGTTCAACCTGGTGATCCTGGATCATCTCATGCCCCGCATGAACGGGCTGGAACTGCTCGAGCGCACCCGCGAGGGCAAGTCGCCGCCGCGGCCGCCGATCGTCATGGTCACCGCCGCCTATTCGGTCACGCTGGCGCGACAGGCCATCGAGGCCGGCGCGGTCTTCTGCACCGCCAAGCCGATCAACCGCGACCGCCTCGTCCACCTCGCCGCGTCCTTGACCGGGCGCGCCACCGGAACGCGCGCGCCCGAACGAATCCTGAGCGAAGAGAGCGAGAGCGTCCTCGTCGTCGACAGCGAGCCGCTCACGGGCGAGGCGCTGGAGCTGCTGTTGAAGCAGGCGGGCTACCGCTGCCGTCTCGCCGACGGCGGCGTCGGCGCCGTCGAGCAGACGACGCACGACTATTTCGACCTGATCGTCGTCGACCTGCTCCTCCACGACCGCGACGCCGCGGAGACGATCCGCCAGCTCCACCTGAACAATCCCTATACGCCGATCCTGGTCATGGCCACCCAGCCGCAGACCGGGCTCTTCGCCCGGGCGCTGGCCGCCGGCGCCACCCGCGTCATCCCCAAACCGGTCGACGCCAAGGGGTTCCTCTCGGAAGTCGGCGCGATGGCCCGGCTCTTCCGCCTGCCCCGCGCGTGAAAGCCGGAAAACGGTTGCGGTCGCCTCCCCGTTTCGCTATCCTCAGAGAGAACCCGACGGAGAACGATACGTGCGCACCCTCGCTTTCTGGACCGTTTCGCTCCTGTTTCTGAGCCTCTGCGCCCGCGCGGGCGAGGAGACGCCCAGCGCCGACGAACCCGCGCAGAAGACCCCGGGCCAGGCGTTCCTCGAGAGCACGGTCTACGTCAAGCACATCGACAGCAACAAGGGACTGGAGAAGCTGATCACGCTGCCGCAGCGCGAGGGCAACGCCGCGACGCATTACGCCAAGCTCGAGACGCTCTACCCGCAGGACCGCAAGAACGAGGACCCGAAAGACCCGTCGGTACGCTACAACGGCCAGGGCATCCGCGAGATCCTCGCGGCGGTGCGACTGCGCGAGTGCCGCCTGACGCCGGACTACTATCCGCGCATGAGCCAGGGCACGGCCAAACAGCCGGACTTCATCGTCTTCGAGACCTACGCCGCGGCGCTGCTCGATCTGGCCGAGGAGTACGAAAACCGCGGCGAGGTCGAGAAGGCCGACGCGGTCTACCACAGCGCCTTTATCTACGGCTGGCACATGACGCAGGACCGCTCGAGCCTGATCGCCTACCTCATCGGCCTCGACGTCAAGCTCAACGCCGCGAAGAAATACAGCAGCTTCCTCCAGCGGCGGATGAAGATGCAGGCCTCCGGCGCCGCGCTCGAGTACTACCAGTATCTGCTGCGTCTCCAGCGCGCCGTCTACCGCAAGGCCCGCGTCCAGCTGGGCGACTTCCGCCGCTTCAACTGCCTCTACGCGCTGATCAGGGTCGCCGAGAAGGACACCGAGGCGTTCTGGCGCCAGGAGGCGGTGCTGCGCCTGGGCGTGCTCCGCCACGGTGCGCCCTCCGCCGCGCGCGACGCCATCGACAACGACGAATACTTCCAGCAGGTCGCCGAGGACGCGTTGACGAAGGTGGCGGAGACGGACCCCGCGCCGTGGGTTCGCCAACTGGCGCTCTGGACGGTCAAGAACGTCGACCACGAGCGCTTCGCCCAACTGCGCCAGGGTACCAGCGTCATGCCGGAAGAGGAGCAGCCGTAGCTACCCCACCGCCTCGACGATGCGGGCGAAGTCGCTCTTCAGCGCGGCGTACAGATCCCGGAAGATCGGATAATACTTGTCGTACGCCCGCGCGGCCTTGGCGCGCTTGCGCGTGCGCTTGACCACCTTGATCGTCGCGTCGCACGCCTGCGGCACCGAGGACCACACCCCCGCCCCGACGCCGCCCAGGAGCATCGCCCCGTAGGCGCTGCCGGCGCTGGAATTGGTCACGCAGGTGCTGCAGCCGTAGACGTCCGCCTGCATCTGCGCCCAGAACGGCGAGCGCGCGCCGCCGCCGCTGAGGCGGATCTCCCTGGCCCTGATCTTCATTCCGCGCATGATCTCCAGGCTGTCGCGCATGGCGTAGGTCGCCCCTTCCATCACCGCGCGCGTCATCGCCGCCTTGTCGTGCCGCGGGGTCAGGCCGACGAAGCATGCCCGCGCGTATGGATCCGCGTGCGGCGTGCGCTCGCCGGTCAGGTACGGCAGGAAGAAGAGCCCCTCGCACCCGGGCTCCGCCTTCGCCGCCGCGGCGGCGAGGATATCGTACGGATCGCACTTCTTTTTGCGCGCCAGCGAAATCTCCTCCTGGCAGAGCGCGTTGCGGAACCACTGCAGCGACCCGCCCGCGGCCAGTACCACGCCCATGACGTGCCACTTCCCGGGTACGGCGTGGCAGAACGTATGCACCCGCCCGAGCGGATCGGTCTCCACCGCCTCAGCGTGGGCGAAGACCACCCCCGAGGTGCCCATCATCGCCGAGATCACGCCCTTCTTGACGATACCGTTGCCGACCGCGCCGGCGGCCTGGTCGCCCCCGCCGCCGGCGACCGGGGTGCCCGCCGGAATCCCGAGCGCCTTGGCCGCGGCCGCGTGCACCGTGCCGCTGACCTCCGGCGACTCGTGAACGGTCGGCAGCAGGTCGGCGTCGATGCCGAGCACGCCCAGCAGCGGCTTGCACCAGGCGCGGTTCTTGACGTCCAGGAGCAGCGTCCCCGAGGCGTCGGAGACCTCCGTGGCATACTCTCCGGTGAGGCGCTGGCGGATGAAATCCTTGGGCAAGAGCATCTTCGCCGTCTTGTCGTAAACCTTCTTCTCGTGCTTGCGCACCCAGAGGATCTTCGGCGCGGTGAAGCCCGTCAGCGCGGGGTTGGCCACGAGCTTGAGCAGCTTCTCCAACCCGCCGGCCTTGCGCGTGATCTCGGCGCACTCGGCGGCGGTGCGCTGGTCGTTCCACAGAATGGCCCGGCGCAGCACCTTGTCGTTCCGGTCCAGGCAGACCAGCCCGTGCATCTGCCCCGAGAGGCCGATGCCGGCGACCTGCCTGCCGTTGACGCGCGCCTTCTTCAACACCTGCCGGACGGATTTCACCGTCGCCCGCCACCAGTCCTCGGGCTCCTGCTCGCTCCAGCCCGGTCGCGGCGTATGGACCGGGTACTCCACCGTGGCCTCGCCGCGGATGGCGCCCTTTTCGTCGCAGAGAATGGTCTTGGTGCCGCTCGTGCCGATATCGATGCCCAGCAGGTATCTCATGAATTTCCCCCGTTCGGAAGCCGGATGACGGCGATCCCTTCATCTTGCCCATCGGCGCGGAGGCGTCAACGGAAAATCGTCTCCGCCGCCCGCCTTGAAACACTCGCCCGCTCGCTCTATAATGCCTGAGAGATACCGTTGAAGGATCCCCCGATGCCGATACGAGAAAGCGACACCGAGTTCGTGCCCGATCTTCCGCCGCTGGAGGACCGCCGCAGCATCTTCGAGGAGGCCGAGCGCGAGGCCCACCGGCACAAGTGGATCGAGTCGGAGAAGGCCGGGCGCGACCTGGGCTACGAGGCGATCCGCGACTGGCACAACACCTACTGGCGGACGTTCTGCCGCGAGCGCTGGTGCGAGCACGTCCAGGGCGAGATCTTCTGGACCGAGCTCGACAACGGCGACTTCGGCCTGCTCAACTACAAGTTCCACCACAACACCAACCTCGTCCGCGAGATCACCGACCGGCTCAAGGCCAGCGCCGAGAACCTCGACATCGTCCAGTGGGCCGTCGACAACGACATCGACACCAGCGACGTCATCCAGATCCTCAACATCCTCGACATCAACGCCCGCCGCCTCGCCCCCGCCGTGGATATCGACGACGACACCTTCGTCGCCGAGGTCAAGGCCCGCCACCACGCCCGCGCGCTGGTGGTCGACGACGATCCGGATACCCGGCAGATGCTGCGCGAACTCTTCGACGCCGAGGACCTCGACTGCGTCACCGTCGCCAGCGGCGAGGAGGCGCTGGAGGAGGTCCTGTCGCGCCGCTTCGACATGTTCCTCATCGACATCATGCTCCCGGGAAAACACGGCGCCGAGGTCGCCTGGTACCTCAAGCGCCACGGCGTGCAGGCGCCGATCATCGCCATCAGCGCGGTCATGGAGCACTGGAACGAAGACGACCTCTACGACTGCGGCTTCACCCAGCTCATGCCCAAGCCCTTCGACATGGGCGCCATCCGCCGCGTCGCCATCCAGGTCAAGGAAGAGATCGGCTAAGGACCCGTTAAGCAATAATTTCAGAATTTCGATCTTATTGCTTAACGGGTCCTAAGCGCCACGGGCGCATGGCAGCCGCCCCGTTACCGCCCCGCGTCGTAGACGCGGATCTTCATCACGCGGCGTCCCCAGCGGCGGGCCTGGTAGTGGTAGGTCATGCGGATGTCGACGTGCAGCATGCCGTTGCGGCGCCAGTTCCGGCGCATCGCTCCGCCGGTGTCGTCGATCTCGGTGTAGCCGTAGCCCTCGACATGGATGCGCGTCCCGTACGGCAGCGCCCGCGGGTCGGCCGCGGCGCCGGGGCGCCAGGCGGTGGTGCCGGTGCTGGTGCGGCCGTTGGCGCTGCGACCGCAGCAGATGCGGCACGGGCAGTACGCCGTGACGATGGCCCAGACCTCGCGGTACTCGCCCTTCCACGCCTCGCGCTCGTGCGGTTGCGGCTGCGGCGGCGGGATCTCCGCGCCCGAGCGCGGCAGCGCCAGCGCTGCGTCGACGGGCGTGTGCGCGTTGGGGAAGAACCGCTCCTCGGGATTGCCGGCCGGGACGGGCGTCACGACCGGTTTCGGATCGGCCGGTACCGCCGGCACGGCCGCCAGGCGCGAGAGCAGGATGATGTCGCTCGTTTCCTCATCCCGCGCCGGACGCTCCGTCGTGGCGGAGATCAGGTAGCCGCAGAAAAGGGCGACAACGAAGAGGCTGATCAAAGGTTGCGCGCGCCGCATCATTGACCTCACTGGCGTCCACCGCCGTCGGATTGCTCCAACGGAAATCGTATTGTAAGCAAAAAGGGGGGGCTGTCCAGACGGGAAGATTTACTTTTGGGGAAAGATTATCGGAATTCCGGTACGGGTTGGCATACCGGAAAAAAATGCAGCGCTAACCCAACTCCCGCCGCCGCGCTTCAAGGTACGCGTGCAGCAGGCGTTGCGCCGCCACCGCGTCGATCGCGCCTCGGCGCTGCTTGCGCGTGCGCCCGCCCGCGCGCAAGGCCCGTTCGGCCTCGACGGTGGTCAAGCGCTCGTCGAAAAGGTCCACGTCGAAGCCCTCGCCTTCGAGCCGCTTGGCCAGTTCCTCCGCCTCGCGCGCCTTGGGGCCGTGCCGGCCGCTCATGTCGCGCGGATGGCCCAGGACGATGCGGACGGCCTCGACCTCGCGGCATTTGTCGACAATCGCCGCCAGCGCCCCGGCCCCGTCCGCGACCGCCGCGACACCCGCGGGCGAGGCGATCGTCTCCTCCGCGTCGCAGACGGCGAAGCCCACCCGCCGCGCGCCCAGATCCACCGCCAGCATGCGCATGCCTTCTCTCCCTGCTCCAAGCCTATCGGCCCGCCCGCGCCGCGCAAGATGTTTCGCCTTGAATTGCCGCCCGGGTTGGATACGATTACGGACGTCGTTGACGCAGTCCGTTCGCCCCCTTTTGTTGAGGAGAGACGCCATGCCCGAAGACATCCATGTCGACCGCGACCGCGGCGGCGAGCACCCGGTGGTCTGGACGCCCGAGGACGCGGCGCATTTTCTCTCCAGCGCCATCGCCGAGTCGCAGAAACCGTTGACCCAGGCGTTGCAGCGGCAGGGCGTGCCGCGGCTGGTCTTCGCCAGCTTCTTCATCGTCGGGCTGGCGCTCCTGGGCGCATCCTGGGCCTACTTCATCGTCGAGCTCAACGCCCAGCGCGTGCGCACCGACAAGGCCCTGGACAAGAACGATATCCGCAGCGAGGAGCTGATCGCGCAACTGCGCAGGAAGAGCGAGGACGCCCGCGACGTCGAGGCGATCATGCGCGCCAAGGCCGAGCTCGAGGGCACGGTCAACCGGCTGAAGCAGGAGAAGGAGCTGGCGCAGACGCGGGTGGCGAACCTGCAGGAACGCCTCGAGACCGCCGACAAGCGCGCGGCCGACCAGCGACAGGAGTTGCAGAACCGCGTCGACCGGCTGCAGCAGGAGAACCAGACCCTCGCCGCCAAACTCGCCGATGCCAACCGGAAAGCCGAGGAGAATGTCTCGCGGGCCGGGGCCGAGACGACGAAGCTGCGCCGGCAGGCCGAGGAGGCGAAGAAGCGCTGCGAGAACGCCGAGCGCAAGCTGCAGCTCCTGCAGGACCGCGCCGACGCGCAGGCGCAGGAGATCCGGGCGCTGCAGAAGAAGCTCAAGGCGCAGGAGGAGTTGCTGAAGCTCTCGCGCGAGGAAGCGGCCCAGACGCCGCTGCCGAACCCGGACGACAACTCCGACGAGGCGAACCTGCCCGGCCCGGAGAAGGAAGGCGAGGGGGCGAACGGGCAGGAATAGCCCCCCCCCTCACCCGCTCAGCATCTCCACCAGCCTTTGCGGTGAATGCGTCTTCAGCAGATCCACCGCGTGCGCGCGCGCCGCGCGAGAGAGCGCGGCGTGGTTCGCCGTCGCCTTGTCGATGGCCTCGCGCCACCGGTCCGCCCCTGCCCCGCGCGGCACCGGCACCCCGCCCTCGCCGACCGCCTCGGGAAGCCCGCCGGCGTCGGTGGCCACCGTCGGCACGCCCCGCAGCCCCGCCTCCACCGCCACGCGCCCGAACGGCTCGGGGATGCGCGCCGGGGCCAGCAGCAGCGCGCTCTGCGCGTACAGCGCCGCCATGTCGTCCACCCAGCCGCGGTAGTCGATATTCGGCCGCGCCGCCAGCGCCCGCCGCGTTCGTCCCGAGGCCGCGCCGACGACGATGAAGCGTCTCTGCGCCATCGTCTCCGCCAGCGCCAGGATCGTCTCGATCCCCTTGATCTTCTGCGGCTTGGCGAAGAGCAGCGCGCCGCCCGGGTTCGGCGCCGGCGGCTCCTCGGGGACGGTCATGTCGACGACGGGATAGCTCACCTCCGCGCTTCGGCCGAACCGCGTTTCGACGACCCGCGCGATATACGCGCTGTTGGCGATCACCCGGTCGGCTTCTCGATACGCCTGCGCGTAGCGCGCCAGCACCGTCTTCACCAGCGGCCACTTCAGCTTTTCCCGGAGCGGCAGCCGCCAAAACGTCGCCGGACCGTCCGCCAACGCGTCGCGGTCGAGGTAGAACGTCGGGTCGAGGCAGCGATAGCCGTGGAAGAAGATCGTCGCCGGCACCCCGGCCGCGCGCGCCGCCGCCACCGTCGCGGGCGCCAGCATGTTCTGCGTCAGGACGCGATCCGGTTTCCACGCCTCGATGACTTCGCGCACCCGGGGCCTCCACGCGTCGTTCAGGCGCAGCATGGCCAGGTCGCTGTCGCGGATCCAACGGGGGCGCGGGAAGTGAAGACTGTGGATCTTCGCGCCGTCGCGTTCCACCGTCTCCTCGCGCGCGCCGGCTTCGAGCACCGTCACCTCGTGGCCGTGGGCGAGCAGCGCCCGCGTCACCCCGCGCGCCAGGCCGTCGGCCCCGCCCTCGCGGCGGCGGTACTTGTCCAGCCCGAAGAGGAATCTCATGCCGTTTCTTCCGCGAAGGCCCTGCGCTCGCGCGCGGTGCGCCGCCGGTTGAGCCAGTCGTAGAGCCGCGTGGCCGTGTAGGCCAGGCGCCAGCCGCCGCGGCCGCTCTTCATGCGCACGCGCTTGAGGGCGAAGCCGTCGGCCGCCGCGTGCACGTTGCCGCGGAACGTGCCGCAGCCGCAGACATACCCCGCCGCCCGCGCCGCCTGCGTCACCGCCGGCGAGAGGCGCCCGCGCGGATAGGCCACGCTCGTCACCTCCTCGCCCAGCAGGTCGGACAGGAGCCGCCGGCTGTCCTTGAGCTCGCGCCGGGCGTGCTCGGGCGGCATCCGCGTCAACTCGCGGTGGGTCATGGCGTGCGAACCGATCTCGCACCCGCCCCGGTGCAAGTCGCGCAGCGTCTCCGGCGGCAGCGGCTCGCCGCAGTCGGCGGGCAGGTTGAAGAGCTGCGCGTCGGTGTAGCTGCCGGCGATGACGAAGATCGTCGCCGGGACCGCCAGTTCCTGCAGCACCGGCCGGGCGTGGCGCATGAAATGGCTTCCCGCGTCGTCGAAGGTCAGCGTCGCGTAACGCCCGCGCGCGCGCCTCTGGATCCGCTCCCACGCCTGCGTGAGCGTGACGAAGGTCCAGCCCCCCAGCCGCAGTTGACGGATCTGCGCGCGGAGATCCTCCGGCGTCAGGTCGAGGTAGGCATCGCCTCCGGCTTCGCGCGGGCGCACCTGATGGATCATGTAGATCGGCAGCAGCATGTCAGAAGCATACGGAAAGCCCCCGCGCCCCGCAAGCGCTCCGGTTTCGTCCTTTACCTCCGCCGGACCGATGCGTATACTGGAACATTAGTGGATCGTGAAAATCCCGACAGACTGGAGAATCCCAATGCGACGATCGACCGGCGCGCTCCTGACGATACTCTGCATTCTCGGCATAGGCGCGAACAGTCCCCGCGCGGCCGAGAAAGGGAAGCACAACCTCGGCCCCCTGACCGGCTTCTCGCTGGAGGAGACCGACCGCTTCAAGATCTACTACCAGACGGCGGAGGACAAGAAACTGCCGAAGCTGGTCGAGGAGGTGTGGGACGAATGCGACCGCGTCTTCGAGGACTTCGAATTGATCTTCGACGGCCCTGAGGCCGACGCGGCGGCCAAGAAGCTGCCGTACGTGCCGAAGGTATCGCTCTACATGATCGACAAGCCCGGCGACTGGGACAAGCTCGTCGATTTCCTCGTCGAGAAATTGAAAGACAAGTCCGACGCCAACCAGCGCAAGCAGATCTGGAAGCGCGTCAGCATGATCCCCTTCGGCGCCAACATCCTGTTCCGCCGCGACCGGATGCAGCGCGACCCGACCCGCCTCCACGGCGCGGTGGTGCACTCGCTGGCCAAGCACCTGCTGTCGATCTACCTGCACAAGCCGCTGGTCCCGCCGAAGATGTGGATGACCGCCGGCTTCGGCTACTACATGGAGATCACGCTGCGCGACGAGGCGCTGGTGAGTTACATCGACTTCAACAAGTACTACGAGTCCGGTGCCGGCGGCGACAAGATCAACCAGACCGAGATCCTCGAGAACGACAACTGGATCAAGGTGGTCAAGAAGATGACCAAGAAGGAACGCTCGCGCGTGCACATCATGACCGTCCTCGCCGCGGACGTGGACGCGCTGACGCCCGAGCAGTGCGCCTTCATGTACGCCTTCGTGGCCTTCCTGGTGCAGAAGCGGAGCGAGCCGCAGTGGAACGCCTTCCTGCGCACCTTCCGTGAGAAAGGCACCAAGGAACTCTCCAAAGACCTGATGGCCGCCTACGAATACGAGAATCTCGGGGAGATGGAGAAGGACTGGTACCGCTTCATCCGCGGGCGCAAGTTCCGCTGATTCATTCCGCTGCGCGCGCGGCCTGGCGCGCGACGAAGGCCGCGTAGTCCGCGGGCGTGTCCACGCCCGGCGCCGGACGCGTCGGCAGAATCTCCACGGCGATCTTCATGCCGTTCTCCAGCGCCCGCAGCTGCTCGAGCTTCTCCGTCTGCTCCAGCCGCCCCGGCGGCAGGCCGACGTAACGTTGCAGCGCCCTGCGCCCGTAGGCGTAAATCCCGACATGCCCCAGCGCGTCCGCCGGCACCGCCTCGCTGTCGCGCAGGTGCGGAATCGGCGCGCGCGAGAAGTAGAGCGCTTCGCCCCGGTTGTCGACCACCACCTTGACCACCCCCGGATCGCGGTACATCGCCCCGTCCACGATCGGATACGCCAGCGTCGCCAGCGCCGGGCCGTCCTTCCCCTCGCCCAGGCGTTCGGCCAGCCGCACGATATGCGCCGGGTCGAGCTCCGGCTCGTCGCCCTGCAGGTTGACCACGGTCTCGATGAAATCCGGCAACTCCGCCACCGCCTCGGCGACACGGTCGGAACCGCTCGCGTGGTCGGGGCGGGTCATCACCGCGCGCGCGGTCAGCCCCCGCCGGGCGGCGTGGCGCTGCACCGCGGCGTAGATCTCCTCGTCGTCGGTGGCGACGAGGGCCTCGGTGAACCGTTTCGGCGCCAGCGCGCAGGCGGCCGCGGCGGTCTCGAGCGTGTGGCAGATCAGCGGCAGCCCGGTCTCGTCCAGGAGCAGCTTCCGCGGAAGACGCGTCGAACTCAGACGGGCGGGAATGACGACGATGGCGCGCATCGGCTCCTCGGGCGGGTCAGTCGGCGGCCGGCGTCGCGGCGTCGGGCCCCGGTTTCCCCGCGCGGTACTCCTCGAGCGCGGTCCTCTCCTGCTCGATCAGCATCACCGAGACGCTGCCGAAGGTGACGCCGACGGTGGCCTTCAGCGGAATGCGGGTGTGCTTCTCCAGCCAGATCTCGGCCTTGCCCTTGGTCTGGAAGAGGCGGTCGTCCTCGTCCAGTTCCTCCGCGCGCGGCTCGACCACGACGCACTCGAACTGCCCCAGGCCCGGAACGGTCAGTTTCTCCAGACGCAGGCGCTTGAGATAAACCGCCGAGGTGCGCTTGCGCGTACCGAGCAACACCTCGACCGACTTCTCGGCCTTCTCCAGGTCGAAGTGGCGCAGGTAGTAGGCGATCGAGAGCGCGTCCTGCACCGGCCCCGGAATCGGCCGCGGGCGCTTGGTCACCAGCCGCCCGTTCTTGACCTTGGAAAAGATGCTCACCGCCTGGTGCGTGCCGTCCTCCATGACGTGGTCGAGCTCGAACTGCAGGCAGTCGTCGGCGCGATAGCCGCCCTCGCGGGCGTTGCGGCGGATCTGGTAGCTCCGGCCGGTATGCGCGTCGGCGTAGCTCTTGATCGTCGTGTCGACCGGGTAGATCAGCGAGAGGAAGTCGTTGGACTCGGCGTGGACCTCGAAGAGGTAGGCGTCGCGCCCGTTCAGCTTCTTGAGCCGCGGCCAGACGCGGGCGGTGACCGTCCCCACCGGCGCGCCCTCCCACTTGACCACGAAGACCAGCTTCTCCCCGAGTTGCGCCACCTCCGCCAGCGGTCGCGGCGGATTGCTCACCGCCTCCGCCCTCTCCTTGGGGCCGGCCGTGGCGCGGAGCACCTCCGCGTCTTTCTCCGGCTTCTCGGTCGGTCCCTCGCCGGCGCAGAGAGACGCCCCCAGCAGCAGAAACACGACGGGCAGGCACGGCAGAACAGTATCGAAACGCAGTGTCATAAGCGCATCCGTTTGCGGGTGTCGATCGGAACGAAATCGTCTAACCGCTTACATTATCGATATTTGCCCCGATCCGGGTCAAGCGATTTCTGCGCTTTTCTACTCTCCGTACACTTCGGCGAGTGCACGCTCGTACGCGGAATATGTTGCCGCGTCGAACAATACGAAACGCACAACGTTGATCGGACCGGGCTCCGCGAGCGCCTCTTTCACCGCCTCCAGCGCCACGCCGGCGGCCTGGTCGACCGGGTAGCCGTAGATGTCGGTGCTGATGCTGGGAAAAGCGACCGCGGCCAGCCCGTGCTCCTTGGCCGGCGCCAGCGACCGGCGGTAGCAGCTCGCCAGCTGCCGCGCCTCGGCGACGAACTGATGGACCGGATCATGCGCCTCGGGATCGAGACGATCCTGACGAAACCGTTTGCAATCGAGACGCTGGTGGAGACAATCGAGCGCGAACTGGACCGTCACGGATCTCCGCCGCACCGGGGTTGACCATGCCCGAGATGTCCGACATGCCGCTGCTGGGACTGCTCTGGTACGCGGTCTTCCTCTTCTCGGCAACGCTGCACGAGGCCGCGCACGCGGCGCTCTCCTACTGGGGCGGCGACCGGACGGCGTACGAGGGCGGGCAGGTGACGCTCGACCCGCTGCCGCACATGCGCCGCGAGCCCGTCGGCATGATCGCGGTGCCGATCATCTCGTTCATCATGTACGGCGGCACCTGGATGTTCGGCTTCGCCAGCGCGCCGTACGATCCGCGCTGGGCCAACCAGTACCCGCGGCGCTCGGCGCTGATGTCGCTGGCCGGGCCCCTCTCGAACCTGCTGCTCTGCCTCGTCGCGGCCGCCTTTCTGCGCGCGGGCCTGGCGGCGGGGGTCTTCACCCGGCTGGGCACATGGGACTTCATCGAGGTCGTCGGCACGGCGCAGGCCACCGGCTTCTGGCGCGCCATCGTCACGGTGCTGAGCATCCTCTTCAACCTCAACCTGCTGCTCTGCCTGCTCAACCTGACGCCCCTGCCGCCGTTCGACGGCAGCGGCGCGGTGCCGCTGATTCTGCCGCGGCGCTGGTGTTACTCCTACTTCCGCTTCCTCCACGGCGGCTCGTTCCACCTGATCGGCTTGATCGCGGGCTGGCTGCTGCTGCGCAGGATCTTCTTCCCGGTGCTGCGGGTGATGCTGAACGTGCTGGGATTGTGGTAAGAAGCCCCTCCGGCACGGAGCCGCGACGAAGACGCGCGGCGATGTCGGACCGTACGCAGACGCGCGGCGGCGGGCCGGCTATTCGCGCAGGTAGTCCTTGAGGGCCTCGATCTCCTCGTCGATGCCGCTCTCGGAATCGACGGACTGGCGGATTTCGTCGCGCAGCAGTTTCTGGAAGACGTTGCGCCCGCGGAAGAGGAAGTTGGTGATATCGGTCTCGCTGACGCCGAGGCGCTCGGCCATCTCGCGGTAGCTCAGCGGCCGGTTGCCGCCGATGCTGTCGAGGTAGAGCTCGAAGGTCCGGTAATAGAGCCGCTTCTTGCCCTCGGTGCAGTCGGCCTTCATCCGCTCGAGCGTGGCGTCGATGAGCGAGAGCGCCCAGCGGCGGTTGAACTCGTCCTCGGCGGTCTTGCCGTGGGAGAGCTCCGGCAGGACGAACTCCTCGCCATCGGCGTCGACGGGGATGATGATATTGAGCTTGGCGTTGAGGCGGCTGCGGCGCTCGAGCTGCTTGGTGAGGAAGCGGTTGACCGTCACCAGCACGAAGGTGCGGAAGCGTCCGCGGTCGCGGTCGGCGGTGGCGACGAAATTCTTCTCCAGGAAGGTGGCGAAGTACTCCTGGGTCATGTCGCGCGCGTCGTCGTGCTTGAGCCCGCGGCGGCGCATGTAGTAGTAGATCGGCTTCCAGTAGGTGCGGCAGAGTTGAGCCAGGCAGTGCTCGCGCTCGGCGCCGCTGGCCTCCTGCGCGCCGATGACCACGCTCCAGGCGGTGGTGCGGAAATGGCTCGGCCCCGACGCGGCGTCGTCGTTCCCCGCCGCGGGCGCGGTCTTCTTGTTATCGGACTTCTCTTCGATAGCGGCAGTGTCCTCGGCCATGAGCCCCGTCCCCGCAGAAAAAGTTCTTCACTGTTTTATCGGCGCGATGCGGGTGATCTCTGCAGCCGAATCCTCGGCCTCCTTCACCTGCGCGAGCATCGCCCTGGCCAGGGCATGCTCCATCTGCAGCTCCGCCCCCGTCGCGAGGGCTTCGCCGAGGTAGGAGCGGGCCTCGACGAGACGGTCCTCGACCAGCGCCCGCGCGCCGAGGTAGAAGAAGGTCTCGCAGCGCGCGGCGGGCGTCTGCGCCAGCGCCAGCGCCTCGGCCGGGGGGATATCGCCGAGGTAGACGCTGCCCACCGCGGCCAGCCAGGGCTTGTCCTCCGGCGCGTCGAGGTTCTGCTCGAAACTGGCGCGGTCCACCGGCACGCCCTCGAGGCGCAGCGCCAGCCAGCGCATCAGCGCCGGGTAGATGCGCCCGGTCGCGCGCAGGCGGATCGAGGCCTCGAAGTCGTTGACCGCGTCGGCGTACTTCGCCTGGGCCAGCCGGACGATACCGCGGCGGTGGTAGCGGATCGCCTTGTCGGCCTCGGGCGAGAGCTCCAGCGACTTGGTCAGCGAGAGCTCCGCGTCGGCGGCGTTGCCCTCGCGGAAGTGGAAGACGCCCCAGCGATACCAGATGTACGGGTTCTCCGGCTCCAGGCGGTGCGCCTCGGTGTAGTCGGTCTCGGCCGCGCGCATCCGCCCCATGCCCTCGTAGATGGCGCCGCGGGTCATGTAGTTCCAGAAATCCTTCTTCACCGCGATGGCCGCGTTCAAGTCGCGCAGCCCCTCCTCGGAGCGGTCCAGCTCCTTGTAGAGCCAGTAGCCGCGATTGCGCAGCGCCAGGTAGTAATCCGGGTTCGCCCGCAGCGCCTCGTCGTAATCGCGGATCGCCGCCTCGTAGTTCCCCAGCTCGCGGGCGTAGATGTCGGCCCGGTTGGCGTAGGCCGAGGGGTTGTCGCGGCGGACCTGCAGGTAGCGCGTGTAGGCCTCGAGCGCCTGGTCGATGTCCCGCAGCGTCTCGCTGCGCTGGTAGACCAGGGCGCGAAGATACCAGACGTCCGCCAGGTCCGGGTTGACCGCCTCGACGCGGTCGCACCGCTCGAGCGCGGCGCGGTAGTGCCCGGCAATGGCTTCCGCATCGCCCTTGGCGTCCTTGAGCCGCTCGGCCGCGCCCAGTTCCAGCCGCGCCTGGCCCAATTCGGAGTACTCGTTGCCGGGGTCGAAACGGTTCATCGCCTCGAACTCGGCCTTGGCGCGCTCGGGGTTCTTGAAATGGTCGGCCTGGATCTGCCCGGCGTAGTAGCGCGCCATGATGTAGGTCGGGTCGATGGTGTACGCCTTCTCGAAGTCCTCCAGCGCCAGCGCCCAGTTGTGCGCCAGCGCGTGCGCCATGCCGCGCTCGTAATACGCGTCGGCGTACTGCCGGTCGATATCGAGCCGGATGGCCTGGTCGAAGAGGCGGAACGCCGGCGCCAGCAGCGTGAGCTTCCCCTCCTTCTCCGGCGCGGCCTTCACCGCCTGGCGCACCGACTGGACGAGGTCGACCGCCTTCTTCAGCGGGATGCGCGCCTTGGCCAGCCGTCGCTTGCGCTCCTCCTCCAGCCGGTGCCGCTGCGCGAGCCCCTCCGCGCGGCGCTGGGCCTGGTGCATCCGGTAGGCCACGCCCGCGGTCACCGCCAGCGCCGCCAGCAGCACCGCCGCCACGGTCACTCCGCGCCGGTGCTTGCGGCCGTACCGGCTGGCGCGATGGAAGATCGTCTCGCGGTAGGCGCTGACCGGGAGCATGTCCAGGAAGCGGTTCAGGTCGTCGGCCAATTCGCGCACCGAGGCGTAGCGCCCGACGGGATCGTCCGCCATGGCCTTGAGCACGATGGCCTCGAGCGCCACGGGGATGGAGCGGTCGCGCTCGCGCGGGCGGACCAGCGGGATCTCGTCGTACTGCCGGCGGTACTCCTTGAAGGTCATGCGGCTGACCTCGCGCGGGTGGCGGTTGGTAAGGATGCGGTAGAGCATCACGCCGAGGCTGTAGACGTCGCAGCGCGCGTCCGGCGGGCGCTTGGTGAAGCGCTCGGGGGCGATGTAGATCGGCGTCCCGGCGAGCACCGTCGGCTCCTCGTCCATGCGCGCGGCGAAGCCCCAGTCGATGACGTAGACCTCGCCGAAAGCGCCGAGCTTGACGTTGCCGGGCTTGATGTCCAGGTGGAGCACCCCGCGCGAGTGGGCGAACTCGATGGCGTTGCAGACCTGCAGGAAGATCTGCAGCAGGCGCAGGCGCGACATCTCCGTCTGCCGCCTGCCGTCGAGGCCGAGATGCTTCTTGCGGTGCGTCTCCTGGAGCATATCCTCCAGCAGCGTCCCCTCGATCTTCTTCATCACGAAGAGCGGGCTGCCGGTCTCGTCGTACGCCAGATCGTACGTCGGCAGGATATTCGGATGCTCGAGGATGCCGCAGAGCCTGGCCTCGCGGGCGAGGTAGTCCTGCCGCGCGGGATTGAGCGGCTTCTTCAGCGCCTTGATGGCGACGTCGCGCTCGAGCAGCGTATCGCGCGCGCAGACGACGATGCCCTGCCCGCCCTCCCCGAGAACGCGGACGAAGGCGTAGCGCTCGCCGTAGTCGCGCCGCTCGGCGAGCGCGGTCTCGGGCTCGTCCTCGCCGAGAAGGTCCGCCAGGGCCCCGCCCGGGATCTGCTCGGCGCGGGAGGTGCTGGAGCGGCCGAGTTCGGGCGGCGCGTCGCGGATGGAGGAGTCGCGGGTCATGCACGTATCCTGCGGCCGCCCTCGTGCCGGCCGTTTCCCCAATGATATGCAGCCGCCCCCCCCGGTTCAAGGCACGGCTATTGACAAACGCCTGGCCGGCGGTAATATTGGGAGATCGACCGGAGAGATGGCAGAGTGGTCGAATGCGCGGGCTTGCTAAGCCCGTGACGGGGTTTACCCCGTCCCAGGGTTCGAATCCCTGTCTCTCCGCCAGCATCCCACGGCTCCCGCGCGGGGGCCGTTTTCTTTGCCGCTTGTCACGCCCGACACCGGCGTTATAATGCCGGGAATCCCAGATCCCCCGCACGAAAGGCACGCCATGAAAGCCGTCATGCTCATGTTCGACACGCTCAACCGCCGCTTCCTGCCGCCCTACGGCTGCGACTGGACGGTGATGCCCAACTTCCAGCGCCTGGCCGAACGCACCGTCACCTTCGAGAACAGCTACGCCGGGTCGCTGCCGTGCATGCCCGCGCGGCGGGAGCTCCATACCGGGCGGTACAACTTCCTCCACCGCTCGTGGGGACCGCTCGAGCCGTTCGACGACTCGCTGCCGCGGATCCTGCACGAGAACGGCGTGCATACCCACCTGGCGAGCGACCACTACCACTACTGGGAGGACGGCGGCGCCACCTACCACACGCGCTACAGCTCCTGGCAATTCCACCGCGGACAGGAGTACGACCTGTGGATGGGGCAGGCCGACGAGCCGCCGGTGCCCGAACACCTGGGGCAGTACCGCGCACAGCACGACATCAACCGGCAGTTCATGCAGCGGGAGGAAGACCAGCCCCAGCCGAAGACCTTCGCCGACGGGCTGGACTACATCCGCCGCAACAAGAGCGCCGAGAACTGGTTCCTCCACCTGGAGACCTTCGACCCGCACGAGCCGTATTTCTGTCCGCAGAAATACATGGACCTGTACCCGCACGACTACGACGGACCGCGTTTCGACTGGCCGTGCTACCGCGGGGTCACGGAGGAGCCCGAGGCGGTGCAGCACTGCCGCTACATCTGCGCGGCGCTGCACTCGATGTGCGACCATTACCTCGGGAAAGCCCTGGACCTGATGGACGAGCTGGACCTCTGGCGCGACACGATGCTGATCGTCAACACCGACCACGGCTTTCTCATGGGCGAGCACGAACTCTGGGCCAAGTGCCACGCGCCCTTCTACAACGAGGTCGCCCACACGCCGCTCTTCGTCTACGACCCGCGCTGCGGCAGGCAGAACGAGCGGCGGCAGTCGCTGGTGCAGACCGTCGACCTGGCGCCGACGCTGCTGGAGTACTTCGGCATCGAGCGCCCCGCGGACATGCAGGGCGCGGCGCTCAGGCAGACCGTCGCCGAGGACGCGCCGGTGCGCGAAGCGGGGCTTTTCGGCCTGCACGGCGGACACGTCAACGTCACCGACGGCCGCTACGTCTACATGCGCGCGCCGAAGAGCGAGGAGAACGGGCCGCTCTACAACTACACGCTGATGCCGACAAACATGCGCGGCTTCTTCGGCCTGGACGAGCTGGCCGAGGCCGAGATCGCGCCGCCGAGGGCGTTTACCAAAGGCGCGCGGGTAATGAAGATCCCGGCCCGCCGTCCGTGGGGCTCGACAGCCCATCAATACGGCTCGATGCTCTTCGACCTGGAAAACGACCCGGCGCAGGAGAACCCGATCCGGGACGCGGAGGTCGAGGCACGCCTCACGCGACAGATGGTCGCGCTGATGCGGGCCAACGACGCGCCGCCGGAGCAGTTCGAACGACTTGGGCTGCAGGCGTAGGCCTGATCTCCGTGTCGTCTCGGCGGTGCGCCGCGACGTCATGCCGCGCGCGCCAATGCGTTTCGATTGTCAAAGAGCAGTCGCGGGAACAGCGCCCGCCTTCTGCCACACCGGTGTCGCCGCGAGCAATCGCGGGAACCAAGCCCGCCTCATGCTCACCTTCACATCTGCGTCAGGATCGACGGAAAATCAAGCGGCTGTGGTACAGATCCGTACCGTACAGGATTTCGCTCCCGCCGCATGCGGCGAGTAACACAAGGCGAGGCAAGGAGATAGGCGAGAAAACTTTTTCGAGAAAAACTTGTAAAATCGGAGCGGCGGGATTCGCCGGCGGCAAAAATACCGGCTCATCCGCCGTAGACGGGCAGGTCCCGGAGCATCGCGAAGGCCGGCTCGACATCGCGGTCGACAGCGAGCCGGTCGACGACGGCCTGCGCCTCCAACGCGCGCGGGGTGAGGTCTGCCGAGAGGCTCAGCGCCGCGGCCACGCCGGCGGCCTCGCCGGTACCGAGGCAGGTCTGCTGGATGCGGAGGCTCGACTGGGCCTGGTGCTCGGCCGAGAGGCAGCGCCCGGCGACGAGCAGGTTGTCCACGCCGTCGACGACGAGGCAGCCGTAGCGGATATCGTACCAGTCGCCGGCCATGGCGCGCTCGATGCGCCGGCGATACTGCGGATCCTCGAATTGCACGGCATGCCCGTCGGCCTGGTCGGGCTTGTGGATGTCGACCTCCCACGAACCGCGGGCGATGCCGTCGGCATACTTGTTGAATTCGTACACATCTTCGGCCGTCGCCTGGCAGAGGCCCTTGATCCGGCGCGAGGAGCGCACCCCCGGCCGCGGCGCGGAGTCGACGAGATACACCGAATCGCCGTGGCGCGCGCGCGCGCCGGAGAGGCATTCCAGGCCCATCGCCCGCCCCTCGCGGCTGGCGCGGGTCAGGTCCCACGGGTCCAAGGGATCGACCTTCAGCGTCCGCTTCATCTGCATGCGCATGTCCGCGGGCGGCCCGCTGGCGCGGCCGAAGCCCTGCGCGGGCAGAGCCGGTTCGTCCTCCGGCGCCACCGGCAGACCGCCGAAGCGGAACATCATGCCCACGCCCATGGCCCAGGGGCGGCCCAGCGCGCCGCTCTCGAAGGATACGCCGGCCGCGGCGCAGACGACGCCGTCGCCGGTGCAGTCGATCACCCGCCCCGCGCGGACCGCGCGGCGCCCGGCGCGGGTCTCCAGGAACACCCCGCCGATCACGCCGTCCTCGACCAGCGCACCCGCGCAGAGGGCGTGATAGAGAACGTCGACGCCGGCCTCGGCGAGCAGGTGCTCCCAGGCGTACTTGACCGTTTCCGGATGGACCGAGGAGACGTACCAGTTGCCGCCGAAACGGGCGTGCCGGCGCATGGGGGCGATGCCGTCCATGGCCAGCAGCCGCCGCGCCCAGGTATGCCAGAGACCCTGGAAATCGTGGCCGTTGGTGGAGAGGATCGGAAAGACGAGCTGCGTCACCGGCGCGCCGCCGGGATGGCCTTCGAGCTCGAGCAGCAGCACTCGCGCGCCGTGGCGGGCCGCGCCGAGAGCCGCGGCGCACCCGGCCGGGCCGCCGCCGCAGACGAC
>CAYWFP010000019.1:0-46111 GCA_964457365.1 uncultured Planctomycetaceae bacterium | reverse complement strand
GCCTGGAAACAGTTCTTTGACCGAATTATCGTGAAAACTGGAGAAGGAAAACATGGGCTAGACGGAAGGATGACGACATCCAGGGCCACCCGCGTGGACACAGGAGACCAGCCAAGCAGTCAAATCCAGACGCTGGGAAAACTTGTGGCCCCTTCTCGCAGCTTCGCAGGAGAGAGCTCATGCAGCGTAAATCCGAGGCAGCACCCGTAGTAATTGATAATATGAGACGCAAGGTATGCATTGCCAGCGTTTTACTGGTCGCAGGATCTATCGCTTCTGTCGCGGGAATGTTATTAGTGAGTTTGACTTCATCACGTAATATCCTTTGGGGATTGCTTGCAGGAACTCCCTTCATTGTTCCTGGATGGCTTCTGTTGGCGATGCTAAGGTATGCTTCTTGCCCTAATTGTGGAGATATGTTTTTTGAGTCACGTTATGCTTGGCCACGATTTTGTGCAAAGAAGTGTCAACACTGTGGGTTTCCCGTAGATGATAAAAAGACGCAGACTACATTAAACATGCAGCCAGACGACACGGCATCAAATTCATCCGAGTAATCCCGCGCCACCCGCGCGCGTACCGTCCGCCGGGCCGGAGGCGGACGAACAGGTAGGCGAGGAGGACGACTAGCCTGGGCCAGGGCCAGGGCAAGGGTGGACACAGGAGGCCGACCAAGCAGCCAAGCCCAGTCGCCACGCTCAACCGCATGACCACGCGGCAGCCCTGTCCCTTGACACACAGCCCGGCTATCGGGGATAATAGGATGTGGTGATCGAGGAGAGGAGGGCTAGGGGGCTGACTGAGCAGCCGGGGCTAGCCCAGGACATCCGAACAGTCCACCCGCGTGGGATATCCGTATGGTCTACGCACCGTCATTTTTGACAAAGCGGTCTCCTTCCTGCCCGGTTTTCAGACAAAGCGGGCGCGTTTCGCCTCGTGACAAAGGGTTACTATACGACGGCGATAACGTAATCGTCGATCTCACCGACGGCAACATGACTAAGTTTTATGTTACTCCTTTCCTCGATCAGAATTTAAGCCTGACTGTAGTGGGCGGGCCGCAGGCGGGAGATTCGTTCCTGCGCGTGGACGTGACGCTCATGCCTCCCGCGTACCCGCCTGGCTGACATCCACCGGTTCGATGTCGCAGGCGTGGGCCGGGGAGTCGGGGGCGAAGCCGTAGACGCCGCCGGATCCGTCGGACAAAAGCGGATCGCCCGCGACCGAGCCTTCGCGCGGGACCAGCGTTTCGCGGCGCAGCTCGTCGTAGCGCTCGTCCAGTACGCTCTCGACCAGTGCCCGGGCATGGAAGATGTTTCCCGGCAGCGAACGCACCCCGCCCTCCGGCGCCTCGAGCACGATCTCCCCGCCGGCGACGAAGACGTTGCGCGCGAGAGCGAAGTCCTTGCAGCGGGCGAAGTGGAGGCACATGTCCTCGCGGTTGAGAATGATGTTGTTGCGATACGCGCACTTCTCGGCCATATGCCCGAGCAGCGGCGTGCTGACGTCGATGGCGACGTTGTTCTCCGCCACGCTGTCGTGCGAGAGCTCGTCGTAATAGTAGGCGTGGCGCCGTTCGCCGAGCGCGTCGCGGACGAGATTGCCGCGCATGGCGACGTTGTCGGCCATGATGATATAGATGCCGCCGCCGTCCATCAACTCGGTGAGGATCCGCTCCATCCGGTTGTACTCGTGCACCGAGCCGGTGCCGCTCGAGCCGTTGATCGCGGTATAGGCGATGTCGTGGATGTGGTTGTGCCGCACCACCACGCCCTCGCCGCGAATGTAGATTCCCATGCCCGCGAGATAAATGCGCCCGACGTCGTGGATGCGGTTGTTCTCGATACGCGCCCGGTGGCCGAACCAGTAGCAGGCGCCGGCGCCGGTGTCGTGCAGATGGCAATTCTCCATCACCCCGTCGGGTGCGTAGCTGACGCGGACGGCCTGGCCGCCGACGCAGCGGATCTCGGTGCGCTCCAGCCGCAGGCCGTGGACATGCAGTCCGTGGACCGCGCCGGCATATTCGCTCGCGCCGAAGCCGCCGGCGACCAGAGGCGTGTTGGTCACCTGCAGCGTCAGTCCGCGCAGTACGATATCCCGGACCGGCGCCTTCCTGGTCCCGTGGAACTGGACGATGCTCCGCCGCGTCGGCACGAGGATCTCGCAGGCATTCGGGTCTTCTCCGGACAGCGGCCAGTAGAGTACACGCCGCTCGCTTCGGTCGAGCATCCACCGCCCCGGCTCGAAGAGCCCCGGGCGCGTGTTCCAGACGATGTACTCGCGCACGCCGAAGGCGCCGGCGGGGTAGCCCGCAGAGGAGCGGAAGCGGACCAGACCGGCCTGGTCGTCGTGGTGATCGATGCCGACGAGCGAGTCGTTCCACTGGTGCAGCACGCTGACCTCGGCGTCGGCCAGTTCGCCCCAGTCGCGCACGACCGCCGCCGAGCAGGCCATGGTGGTCAATTCCTCGCGCGTCGGCGGGCGCCGCCAGCCGCCCTCGCTGGCGCTGAGCCAGTCGACGTCGAAGACGCTCTCGTGCCGCAACCGCCCCGTATGGGGAAATCGCGCGCGCGGCCGGAACGAACCGTTGACGCAGAGCAGGCGGAAGTCGTGTTCGAGCTTCACCGGCGCGGCGAAAAGGCTCTTGTCCACCCGCGTCCAGCCGCGCAGCGGAACGCCGCCGCAGAGGATCGGCGTCTCGCCCGGCGCCGCCTCGATCACCAGCCCCGCGTCGCGCTGGTCCAGGTCAAGATGCACATCGTCGTAACGTCCGCCGCGGACGACGATATGCCTGCAGCCGCTGGCGCGCACCCGGTCGCGCGCGGCCGTCAGCGTCGCCACGGGCTGTGCAAAGGTTCCGGGATTTCCGTTGTTTCCATCGGAAGAGAGATAAACCGTCTCGGGCATGCAGGATCTCCGGAGGAAAAGCGGAAGGGGAGAACCCCCGGGCATATCGGGGGACAGAACGGGCACGCCTCATGCCGGTAAAGAAGCCCCCGGAACCGGGGGCTTGGAGGCGGAAACGATGTACCGGCTTGAGGCGGCTACTCGATGACGAGCACTTCCGTCTCGGTGCCGTCGGGGCGCTTGATCTTCTTGGTGCCGACGACGTTGGCTTTCTCGATCTTCGTGCCGTCGGGGAATTCCTCCGACTCGCGCACGATGATCACGTCCTCTTCTTCCTTCGTTTCCTTCTTGGCCTGCTGCGGCTGGCAGCCGGTACCGACGAGCGCGCACCCGGCCAGGATCAGTCCACCCCACGCAACCATGTCAAGACGCATGCTTCTCCTCCTTGCTTCTCAGTCGCCTCTTCGCCCACGCAAACGCCGAAGAGGCCGCGAGTCTTAGAGCCCCTAAAACTTCTGTTTCAGCCAGTTGCCGTAGACAAAGGCCTCGGCACCGCGCCAGAAACGCTCGGAACGCGGATGCATGAACGTCTTCGGCTCGCCGGACTTGCGGATGGTGCTGCCGTCGGCGCCGGCCATCGGCTGCATGTATTGCCGGTCCTCGTCGGCGATATTCACGTTCTCGCCCATGACCGCGGAACTCCGCGAACTGCCGCAGCCGGCACCGAGCACACCGAGAAGCGTCATGGCCAGAAGCGCTCCGAGTAAGCGTTTCATGCTCTTCCCCCTTTGCGTATTCCTCACGCGCGTATTCTAGGGCGGCTCCGCGGGAGAATGCAAGTCAGGAAAAACAAAATGCGCGGTGGAGACTCGGGGTTTTCCTCGCCGAATCACACCCCGGCGGCGCCTACAGGGCATTTACCGAGATCCCGGAGGAACGGCGCAAGACAAAAATCCGGCGGCGGTTGACGGATCCTCACGCCCTTGCCCTTTTCGCATCGGCGGCGGGATGGTCCGCCAGCGCCTCAAGCAGCGGGCGTCTATGCAGATGCGTCGGGGTCAGCACCAGGTCGGCGGGCCTGTCGTGCGCTTCCTGCGGCAGGTGCTCGAGAACCTGGCAGTCGTAGCAGAAGGCGACGGTAAAGGCATGGATCGCGGCGATCAGCCGGTCGTAATAGCCGCCCCCTCGCCCCAGGCGCGCGCACGCGGCGGTGAAGGCGCGGCCGGGAATCAACGCGGCGGTGATGCGCGCGGGCGCGACGACGGGGGAAGCCGGGTGGGCTTCGAGAAGGCCGAACCGCCCGCGCACCAGGCCGGTACGCAGATTGCGCACGCGGTGCAGTACCAGGCCGTCCTCCTGCACCCGCGGCAGCACCAGTTCGCCCCCGTCGAGGATCATCTGCAGGATCGGCCGGATATCCGGCTCGTCCCTGAGCGGCATGTACCCCAGCACCGGCCCGGCGAAGTGCGCGGCATAGCGCAGCCGCACCGCGCGGAAACGATGTACCAGCAACTCGTCGGCGCGGTCGCGCTCGGACGGGCTCATCTCCGCGACGGCCTCGTGCATCCGTTTGCGCAAAAACGCTTTCTGCGGATCGGGCGCAGCCTGCGGGGAGGTGCCGGGCGCGTTTTCGGTCATGCGGGCTCCTGGCGGGCCGGCAACGAATCGGAAATTCTGTTTGAACTTCAATATGCATACACCCGGGCCGCGCCGAAGGCAACCCGGAAGTGCGTGAAAATGGCAAACCCGCGATTACCCTACTCCCAGGTCCCGCAGCACCTCCCGGTCGACCACCACCTGCGTCGGCGGAATCGCGTTCACGGAGAATTTCGGCAACAGCTTGCGGGGCATGCACGCGGTTCCGGGCTCGACCCAGCCGCAGGTGGATGCCAGCCAGCCGACGACGCGCTCCGGGGGCGTGCCGGCCTCGCGCAGCGCGCGGATACGCGTATCGCCGTGACGCTTGGCCAACCGCCGGCCGTCGGAACCGACCACCAGCGGCACGTGCAGGAACGCCGGCGGATGCAGGCCCAGCGCGTCGTAGAGCGCTAATTGCCGGTGCGTGCTCGGCAGCAGGTCCTGCGCGCGGACCACCTCGGTGATCCCCATCGCCGCGTCGTCTACGGCCACCGCGAGCTGATAGGCCGGCTTCCCGGCGCTGCGAGCAACGACGAAGTCGCCGCTGAAGACGTGCAGGTCCGCCGTCTGCAACCCGCAGAACCGGTCGACGAAATGCGACTCGCCCAGCGGCGCGCGGAAGCGCCACGCCGGAATGCGCCCGCCCTCCTCTTCCGCGTGGGTCGCGTCACGGAAACGGTCGCGGCAGGTGTTGGGGTAGCGCAACTCCTCGCCCGCGTGGGGCGCCGACTGCGCGGCCTCGACGTCCGCACGGGTGCAGACACACGGATAGATCCGCTCGAGCCTGCGCAAACGCTCGAACGCCTCGCGGTGACGATCGGAGAAACGCGACTGCACGTGCGGGCCTTCGTCCCAGTCCAGCCCCAGCCAGCGCAGGTCCTCGTACGCCTCGTCGATCGTCTCGGGCTTGACCTTCGGGTGGTCCAGGTCTTCCATGCGCATGACCAGCGTGCCCCCGAAGGACCGGCACCTGCTCCACGCGATCAGGAAGGTCCGGGCGTTGCCGAGGTGCAGCGCGCCGGTGGGGCTCGGCGCGAGGCGGCCGACGTAGTCGCCGGCGTCGTCCAGGGGGGAGACCGCGTCGGTATGATGCGTCATCACGGAGTCCTAACGGTGTTTTCGCTTGACAGGTTTCGTCGCGGAAGAAAACTAGATGCCTGTCGCGCGACGCGGAGTCCGGGGCGCAATCAGGTTCTATTTCAGGAGATCAACCGATGGCCAAGAAGACTATACGCGATATCGATGTCAAGGACAAGCGCGTTCTCATGCGCGTCGACTTCAACGTGCCGATCAAGGATGGCAAGGTCGGCGACGACACGCGTATCGTCGCGGCGCTGCCGTCGATCAAGCACGTTTTGGAGAACGGCGGCAAGCTGATTCTGATGAGCCACCTCGGCCGCCCCAAGGGCGAGAAGAAGCCCGAATTCACCCTCAAGCCCGCGGCGCTGAAGCTCGCGGAGCTTCTCGGCCAGCCGGTCAACCTCGCGCCCGATTGCGTCGGCCCGGAGGTGAAGAAGATGGTCGACGAGCTGAATCCCGGCGACGCGATCCTGCTCGAGAACGTCCGCTTCCACAAGGAAGAGGAACTGCTGGACAAGTACGCCAAGCAGGACGACGCGACCAAGGCGAAGATCGACGAATTCGTCAAGGAACTGGCAGGCTTGGGCGATGTCTACGTCAACGACGCCTTCGGCACCGCCCACCGCGCGCACGCCTCCACCGAGGGCGTGACCAAGTACATCGACCAGTGCGTCGCGGGCTTCCTGATGGAGAAGGAAGTCAAGTACTTCGGCGACACCCTCGCGGCACCGGAGAAGCCGTTCGTGGCCATCCTCGGCGGCGCCAAGGTCAGCGACAAGATCATGGTCATCGAGAACCTGCTGGAGAAGTGCGACAGCATCATCATCGGCGGCGCCATGGCGTATACTTTGATGAAGGCCAAGGGGCAACCGGTCGGCATCTCGATGGTCGAGGAGGACAAACTCGACGTCGCGACCGACATCTTCAAGAAGGCCGAGGCGAAGAACGTCGACGTCCTGCTGCCGGTCGATCACGTCTGCGCCAGGAAGTTCGACGTCGAGGAGCCCGACGGCACCTTCGACGAAATCCCCGCCGACATGCTGGGCCTCGACATCGGCCCCAAGAGCGTGGAGTTGTTCAAGCAGACCGTCTCCAAGGCCAAGACAGTGGTCTGGAACGGACCGATGGGCGTCTTCGAGAAGCCGGCCTTCGCCAAGGGCACCTTCGCCATCGCCGAGGCCGTGGCCGAGACCGACTGCGTCAGCATCATCGGCGGCGGCGACTCGGTAAGCGCGGTGAACAAGTCCGGCCTTGCCGACAAGATGACGCACATCTCCACCGGCGGCGGCGCGAGCCTGGAGTTCCTCGAAGGCAAGACGCTCCCCGGCGTGGCCGCGCTCGACGAAGCGTAGGGCGACGCCGAAGACGCAAGCATTCCCGACAGGGCCGGCCGCGAGGGTCGGCCCTGTTTGTCTCTCCCTGCCGGTGTCGACGAATGCGGCACCTTCCTCCTTTGATCTTCTCGCGCTCCGAGGTATAATCGTTTCCATGGATCCGGATATCCTTCGCCAATGGAAACGCGGGCACGAAGCCGTGAACGCCTTCGAACGGGAGGAGCGCCGCCGCGCCTCGCCGGAAAAACGTTTTCACCAACTGGCCGCTCTCATGCGGCTGGGGCGGGGGCTGGGATTGCCCGCGCCCGATCCGTTCGACCCGGAGATCGTCGCGGTCCGCGAACGCTGGGCCCGGTTGCGGAAGGCGCTGGGATGAGCGCCGTTCCGTTGCGGGAATTGCGTGCGCCCCTCGCCGCGGCAATCCGTCTGCTCGAGGCCTTGTCCATCCCTTACGTCGTTATCGGCGGCATTGCCGTGACCGAACTGGCGCAGCCGCGATATACGGCGGATATCGACATGCTTGCGATTCTCGACGACGACGAACGCATCGCGAAAATCCTGAGCCGAGCGCCGGAGGAGGGCCTGCAGCCGCGCCTGGTCGAGGCCGAGGCGTTTGCGCGGACCAGTCGCGTGCTGTTGCTGGAGCATGGCGAAACGAATGTCGGAGTCGATATCTCGCTGGGCTTGCTCCCGTTCGAGCAGGAGGCCGTACAACGCGCGCAGACGTTGCGGGTGGAAGGTCTGGATCTGAGACTGCCGACGGTGGAGGACCTCGTTATCATGAAGGCCGTGGCGCATCGCCCCAAGGACCTGCAGGATATCCGCTCGCTTCTGGATATGGAATACGACTTGGATCGCGGACGAATCGAACGGACGGTACGCGAATTCGCGGAACTGCTCGAAACGCCGATGATTTGGGAGGATCTGCGAAATCTCCTCGCGTCTCCCTGATCCCTTCTTTCCCCTTCACTCCCCCTTCCGCAACTCCCGCGGGCGTTGTTTGAGCACCTTGACACAGGCATTGGAGAGGGCGTAGCCGGTGGCGTACCCCACCTCGGCGGCGATGTCGTCGAGCGTGCGGCAGGTGGTGCGCAGCAGGTCCGCCGCGCGCTCCAAGCGCAGGCGCCGCACGATGGCCATGGGCCGCTGGCCGTAGAGCCTGCGCACCTGGCGGTGGAAATGCCCCTCCGACATGTGCGCCAGAATCGCGAGGCGCGCTACGGTCCACGGCTCCGCGAGCGCGGCGCCGACGCGTTGCCAGACCGCGTCCAGCCGCTGCCGCAGCACCGTTTCCTCCGCGCCGGCGGCGGGGAGCTGGCGCTTGAGGTAGATCAGCAGGAGTTCCGCCCAGCGCCGGCAGGCCGACTCGGCCGCAACCGAACGCGCCGGCGTCTCTTCCAGCAAGGCCTCACAGATCCCGTCCAGACGCGCCGCGCCAGGCGCGGAAAAAACTTGCGGCGTCTCCCCCGCGCCGGGCCACGGCGGAGCGCGGAAATGCAGGTAGACCGCGCGCACCGCCTCCGTTGAGGCGCGGTAGTTCTTCGGGATCGAGGCAGGCGTATAGAGGCACTGCCCCGCGCCCGCTCCGGCGGGGAGGTCGACCATTTCGATCGCCCCCGCGACGATGAAGAATAGAAGATGCGTCGGCGAGAGGTTCTCGCCCCAGGCGCTGCCGGGAGCGCGGTCGTCGATGCCGAGGCTCATCACTCCCGCTTCGCGCAGCGCCGCGCAGCCGAGGTGCCCCAGCGGGACGCTGCGGACGCGGTCGCACATGATATCAGTTTTGCGTATATTCTTGCGAGTCGTGGCCATTGCCCTCCCGTAATTTGGTCTTAATATAAGAGTCACAAGAGGTT
This sequence comes from uncultured Planctomycetaceae bacterium, assembly GCA_964457365.1. Taxonomy (GTDB): domain Bacteria; phylum Planctomycetota; class SZUA-567; order SZUA-567; family SZUA-567; genus CAYWFP01. Next base: position 37,356 of record CAYWFP010000019.1, on the reverse strand, counting down.
TTTGTCAACAACTTCAGAATACAGGGAGGTCAGAGATGAATACGTGGCCGGTTCTGAAATCGTACGACGCGCAACATCTTCTGCGTATCGCCATGCCCCTGGGGGGCATCGGCACGGGCACGGTCTCGCTCGGCGGCCGGGGCGACCTGCGCGACTGGGAGATCATGAACCGGCCGGCCAAGCATTTCGTCCCGGCGGCAGTGCGCAACATGGGCCCCTTCTTCGCCGTCAGAGCCAGATCCGCGGGGGGCGAGCCGGTGATGCGCGCGTTGGAAGGGCCGCTCGACACGGCCGAGTACGACGGCGACATGGGCAGTTATACCTGCGGCCACGGCCTGGCCCGGTTCCGCGACTGCCGCTTCGAGGCGACCTACCCGCTGGCGCAGGTCGTACTGAGCGACCCGATGATGCCCTTGAAGGCGCGGCTGGAAGCGTTCAACCCGCTCGTTCCCGAGGACGCGGACAGAAGCGGCCTGCCCGTGGCGATGCTGCGCTACGTGATCGAGAACACCTCGACCGAAGATCTGGACGTCACCGTCTGCGGCTCGCTGCCGAATTTCATCGGCATCGACGGCAGCAAGACCGACGTGAGCTGGACGGGCAAGGGCAACCCCGTCGGCGCCGCGAAGAACCGCAACCGCTACCGCGACGAAGACGGCCTGCGCGGCCTCTTCATGGACTCCGAAGGCGTCGCCGATACGGATCCGGCCTGGGGGACGCTGGCGCTGTTGACGCCGGATACGGGCGAGGTTACCTACCGCGAGGCATGGCGGAAAAAGGTCCGCTGGGGCGGGTCGCTGCTGGACTTTCTGGACGACCTGCGCGAGGACGGCCGACTCGATCCGCGCGACGCGGAGGACGAGGACTCACCCCTGGCGTCCTTGGCGCTGAGCAAGACGCTCCCGGCCGGCTCATCGGCGGAGTTCGTCTTCGTCCTGGGCTGGCATTTTCCCAACCGCTACACCTGGACGCCGAAGAAATGCGAGTGCGCCTGCGAGGGCGATCCGAACATGATCGGCAATTACTACTGCACGCGTTTCGGCGACGCCTGGATGGCGGCGGCGGCGTTCTGCGACGAGCGCGATGTGCTCGAGGAGGAAACGGTGGCGTTCGTCGGTAGCATCTGCGCCTCGGACCTGCCCGAAACGGTCAAGGAAGCGGCGCTCTTCAACCTTTCGACATTGCGCACGCAAACCTGTTTCCGCACGCCCGACGGCTATCTTTACGGCTGGGAAGGCTGCTGCGACGGCAGCGGCTGCTGCTACGGCAGCTGCACGCACGTCTGGAACTACGAGCAGGCGACGGCGTTTCTCTTCGGCGATCTGGCGCGCGGAATGCGCGAGGTGGAATTTTTGCATGCGACCAACCACGAGGGGCGCATGAGCTTCCGCGTCAACCTGCCGATCTCACGCGCGAGCGAAAGCCCCAAGGCCGCCGCCGACGGGCAGATGGGTTGCCTGATGAAGCTCTACCGCGAGTGGAAGCTCTGCGGCGACGACGCATGGCTGAAGAAGCTCTGGCCCAAGGCGAAGAAGACGCTCGCATACTGCTGGATCCCCGGCGGCTGGGACGCCGACCGCGACGGTGTGATGGAGGGTTGCCAGCACAACACGATGGACGTGGAGTACTTCGGCCCCAACCCGCAGATGACCGGCTGGTACCTCGGCGCGCTGAAAGCCTGCGCGGAGATGGCCGCGCACCTGGGCGACGAGGCCTTCGCCACCGAATGCCGCGAGCTCTTCGCCAGTGGCAGCGCGTGGATGGACGAACACCTCTTCAACGGTTCGTATTACGAGCACGAAATCCGCCCGGTGGCGAATCCCGACGCGGTACCGCCGGACCTGTACATCGGAATGGGCGGGGACTCCCTGACGACCGCCGACTACCAGCTCGGCGCCGGATGCCTGGTGGACCAGCTCGTCGGGCAATACATGGCGCACGTCTGCGGCCTGGGGCACCTGCACGACCCGGATAACGTGAAGACGACGCTGCGGACCATCTACACGGAGAATCGCAAGACCGATTTCCACGGCCATTGGAACATCATGCGCAGCTACGTCCTCGGCGGCGAATCGGCGCTGTTGATGGCCTCGTACCCGCAAGGGCGGCGACCGGAGTGCCCGTTTCCGTACTTCACCGAAGTGATGACCGGGTTCGAATACACCGCCGCGGTGGGCATGCTCTACGAGGGGCAGGAGGCCGAAGCGCTGCAGTGCATCGACGACATCCGCGCGCGCTACGACGGCAAGAAACGCAACCCGTTCGACGAGGCCGAGTGCGGACGGCATTACGCACGCGCCATGGCCAGTTGGGCGGCGCTGCTGGCCTGGACCGGGTTCGACTACTCCGCGGTCGAGAAGACGTTGACGCTGGCGTCGCGGCCGGGGCGTTTCTTCTGGTCCACCGGCACGGCGTGGGGAACGTACACGCTGGCCGAGGACGGCCGCCTCGAACTCGAAGCCGGGCAGGGGACGCTTGCCCTGGATCGCCTCCGCATCGGCACGCGCACGATCGACTGCACCGGCACGACGGTCGCGCCCGGAACGCCGTGGGTGACGGAATAACGAAACCGCGTCCTCTCCCCGCACGGAGAGAGGGGGAGCTACTCCGCGCTCGGCGCTGCCGTCTCCGCGGGTACGTAGGTCGAGCAGGGGCAGTCCTCCGACAACTTGAGTTTTCTGCCGGGCAGTCCCACCGGCGAGCAACCGCAGAAGAAGGCGCGCTTGTCCTGCCCGAGTTCGCCTTCCAGTTCGTCCCACATCTGCCGCGACTCGGTCGAAAGGTAGACCGGCACCTCCGTGTCGTGCTTGCGGATCTCGGCGATGAAGTGCCGGTAGATCTCCTTGCGCGCCGCGTGCGGATACGGGCCGGTCCGGACATCCTTCATCACGGGCGCCGCTTCGCGCGCGGCGGCGAGCAACTCCGGATCCAGGTGCGCCTCGCCGATGTTCTCCACCAGCCAGTCGACGGTGTTCCACATGATCACGCACAAGCCGACGCTCTCGGGCCGGGAGCGGGCGAACATCTCCTCGATCGCGCGGGCGTTCTCCGCACGCCAGTTCTTCACCGGGATGATCGGCTTGAACTTCGGCCGCACCGGGATGCCGAGCTTGTTCAACCGCCCCATGGCGTCGAAACGCGCGGTGTAGGAGCCGGATCCTTTCTCCAACTCGCGCGCGACGTAGTCGCAGGTGACCGAGAAGACCCCGATCAGGCGGTCCGGGTGCGGCAGGTCCGCGGCCCAGTCGATGTTGTCGCCGGCGGAGTGGAAGTAGAGGAAACGGTCGAGCTCCGCGAGCTTCTCGTTGAAGAGTTCGAACGCGCCGTACTCGGGCTCGAAGACCGCCTGCTCGGCCACGTCGCCCAACAGACGGAAGCAATGCTGCCAGGAGTGTTTCGCGACGATTTCCGGAACGACTTTCTCGACGTACTCCTCCAGGTTCACGCCGAGGGCGATATAAGTGCCGTTCTTGCCCGCGCCACAGTATTGGCATTCGTGGGGACAGCCGTGAACCGTGCGGAAATCGTAGGTCGGCCAGCAGACGAGGTCGGTCTCATGATCCTTGCAACGCGGGTGATGGTTGATCACCGTCGGCGTGTGTCCCAGCAGTCGCCGCACGATCGCCTCGCTCTCATCGCCGCAACGCGCGACCAGGTCGGAAACGTCCGGCATCTCCTCGGCGGTCTCCTTCAACTCCTGCACCGTGAAGACCAGCGCGCGCGTATAGCCCTGCGGCACGCCCGCCTCCGCAGGCGGCAGGGGCTCGCGCAACGCCTCCACCACTTGAGGCAGGCTCTCCGCGTCATACCGCACCACCTCGGGGCGGCGGGAGCAGCCGTCGAGCACGCGTTCGACGCGCGCGCGCCAGTGCGGCTGTTCATCGACGCGCTTGTGGACGTAAGCCTTGTGGGGGGCGAGCGGGTACATCGTCTTCTCCTTCCGGGACTGTCGTACGAAAACCTCGTCGTCTCACGCGTTCATCTCTTCGCCCAAACGGGCGGCATACTGCTGTAGCACGGCGATCATCCGGCCAAGCTTCTCCCCTTCTGCGCGGTACAGGGGCAAACTGCAGCCGAGCGCGCCGAAAAGCTTGTCGTCCGGCGTCATTCGCGTGGAGACGGACTGCCGCGAACTCGTCACCGGAACGGCGAACATGACCACCTCGCGCATGGCCTGTTCGATTACGCAAACGCCGTCCTCGCGCAGGCGCGCGCAGGCCGCGTCGAAGCCGTCGCGGTCGGCGATTCCGTCCCAGCGCTCGCCCGGTAGGCCGTGGACAGCGAGAATCCGTTCGCATTCCTCCGCCGAGGCGAACGCCGTCAGCACGCGGCCGGTGGAGAGGGTGTAGATGCTGTCGGGATGCTGCGCCACGGGGCGAACCACCACGTCCTGGTCGGCCGTCTTGTACGTCACCGGACGCCAGTTGCCGTCGACAAGCGTAACGAAGGTGATCATCTCGCGCAGTTCTCCCCCGGCGGCTTCGACCACGCGCTCGATCCTGGCGAGCCCTTCGCCGTACAGAACCCGATTGCGCCGCGCGACGGAATCGATCTTGGGGCCGGCGGCATAGCGCCCGCGCGCGACCTGCCGCGCATACCCGCAGGCGATCAAGGTCTGCAACACCCGATGGACCGAGTTGGCCGGCAGATCCACCCGCGCGGCCAACTGCGACAGCGACATGCCGCCGGCGTCTTTGGGGTCGAAGACCAGGCAGTCGAGCACCTCGAGCGCGTTCTGGACCGATTGGATGGTGGCAGTGGTTGCTGTGACCATTACCTTCCTTTTCCGTCTATTGGAATATTATTCCGTTTGTCGGAAATGTCAATACAAAACCGCCCTCTGTCCCACCCATTTTGGATGGAATTTTAACTGCTTATCATAACTGCGTTTATGAACACAGGGCGGCTGAAATGAGGCCTATTCGCGCAAATTTATTTTTGCGTGCCGTCTTGCCCAACCTGCCCGGAGCGGGAGGCTGACGACATGCAGGAAGCCGAATCCGCCCGGCTCAGGCCGACCAGTCGAAGACCGCGGTCATCGCGCCCGAGGCGGGGTCGGCCAGTTTCGCGTAGATCGTCGGCGCCTCCTCGGGAGTGGCTTCGATATTGATCAGGTCCGTCACCTGCAGTCGTCCGGCGGCGATCATGTCCAGCACGTCGCGGATATCGCCGTAGGTGTGCGCGCGCGGGAACAGGAGTCGCATTTCGCGGTTGAAGGCGGTATCGTAGTCGAGCTCGACATTGCCGCCGTAGCTGCCCTGGACGAGGAACTGAACCGGTTGGGCATATGCGCCGTGCGGATCCCACGCGGGAACCAGCGCCTGCTTCGCCGCCCAGTTCATCGCCGGGACCGAACCGGTGGCGTCGACGACAATCTCCGCGCCGTCGGGGAAGATCGGATCGCCCCCGGCGGGCACAACCGCCTTGACGCCGGCGGCGCCAGCCAGGTCAACGCGCGACTGGACGCGGTCGCACGCGATCACCTCCGCGCCTTCGCGTCGGAAGAGCCGCGCCGAGAGTTGACCGATCACGCCCAGGCCCACCACGAGCGTGCGCTTTCCTTGCACCGGCATCAGCAGGCGCAGGCCGTGCCAGGCGATAGCGCCGAGGACCGAGAAGGCGGCCGCGCGCATGTCGACGCCGTCGGGAACAGCGACAACTTCGCTTGCGGGCATGATACCGTGGCTGAGGTGGGCGCACCAGCACGACTCGTACGGCCCGGAATCGCGCGTGCCGAGGCAAAAGGCGCGCGCACCCTCGGCAAGATCCGCGTCTTCCCCGGCTTGGAGCACGCGCCCGGCAAAGGCATAGCCGGGGATCATGGGAAAACGCGGCTTGGTTCCCTGTTCGCCGCGCAGGCACCGGAGTTCCGTGCCGGGCGAAACGCAGGTATACGTCGCCTCGACCAGCACCTCGTGCGGCTCCAGCGCGCGCAGCTCGAATTCACCCAGCCCCACTTCGTTCGGCGCGGTGAACAGGATCGCCTTGCTCTTCATCGTCTTCCCCTCGTTCCAGCGGATTCAATCGGCTGCCGTCTCGGCTTGGCAAAACGCTTCTTCGGGATCGTACGCCAGGCGCCACGGCTTGCGGATCCGGAAGGGCGTGTGGAACTTGTCCGTCAACTTGCCTTTCTCCTCGAGGTGGACCATGCAGGTTCGCATGCAGGCCGCGCCGCAGACGGCGGCGGTGTAATGATAGAGGCGGTTGCCTTCGGCGCTGGGCCGGAAGGTCGTCTCGACCTTGTGCCGCACGGTATTGCGGAACTTGTCGTCCTCGGGCGAATCGCCCGCGGCCATGGCCTGTTCGATCAAATGGCGGGTCTCGGGATTCCGGGGGTCCATATCCGCGTCGAGGAAGGGATTCTTCTCCGGACTGGCGGCCTGGAAGCCGATGCCGCAGCGGCTCTCGCGAAGCCGGCCCCAGGCGTAGGTCTTGCCCTCGATGGTCACCTCCTCCCTTTCGCGCCGGTCCGTCGGAATCGCGCCGGAAGGGCACTCGCGCGTGCAGCGCATGCAGCCGTCGCAGAGCGTCCCCGGCTCGACCAGCGGATCGGGCTCCAGTTCCGCGTCGGTGAGGATAAACGCCAGGCGCTGCCGCGGGCCAAGCTTCGGGGAGAGGAAGATCTTGCTCCAGCCGAGTTCGCCGAGCCCGCAGATCACGCCGGCGATGCGGACGTGAATCAGGATGTCCGGCTTGGGGTAGCCCGGACGGACCGGGCGCCCCGTGGGCCCCCAGGTATGCCGGTTGCCCTGGCCGTAAATGACCGCGTCGTGACCACGGTCCTCGATGAACGACCCCAGTTCCCGCGTTACGACGGGAATATGCGCGTTGTTGGTGTTGGCGTACCCCATCGCGCCGTACATGCCGAAAGCGACGCCTTCCTCCGGACCGCGCAGGACGCCGCGGTGAATGCGGAAGCCCAGTCCGATGATCGACTTGGCCTCCGGGAAGATGAAGCGCGGGTCGCGCTCGGAAGGCGCGCCTTCGAAACGGCTCATTGTACCGATCCCGACGAGGTCGGCGCCGAGCGCCAACGCCGCTTTCTTGACCAACTCGCTGGTCAGCATGACGTTCCTTTCTTCGCTGAAAACTCCGTTATCCGCGTCGATGCGCGGCAACCGCGTCTTCCCGGTTCCATCGCTCGTACAGCGCGCAGCCCGGCGTCGCGTCGGGGCCACAGTTGCACAGATAACAATCCGGCGTCATCGCCATATCCGATCCCAGGGCCCCCCACGTGGCCTCGGTGCCGTGGCAGACCGAGACCGGCGTCGACGGCGAAATCTCCCTGACGGTCTCGATGCAGTAGCGATACACCTCTTCGTGCGTCTGCTGCGTAAACGGCCCCCAGGGGACTTCGCGCAACGCCTCGCGCGCGTCCTCGGCGGCCCGCACCGCCACCGGATCGAGGAAGGCGCGGTCGAAGACAGCCAGCAGGTCGTCGACGTTCATCCACCCCAGAAGCTCCAGCGTGATCATGTCCGGCGTGGCCTGGTCGAAGAGCGCTTCGAAGAGCTCGGCGTATTCCTCGCGCCAGTTCCTGACCGGAACGATCGGGCTCAGGCGTGCACGCACGGGATAGCCGGCCCGTTGCAGCCTGGCCATGGCGGCGATCCGCTCGCGCATCGTCGCCGCGCGCTTGTCCACTTGTCGGCTGGCGCTGTCGCAGGTGATCGACCAGCTCGCGATGGTGTGGCCGCGATGGTCGAATTCAGTCAAGAAATCGACGTTGTCGCTCTTGGTGAAGAGCATGAGATAGCGCGCGGACTCTCCGGAGAAACGCTCGACAAGCGGACGGACAACGTCGAGTTCGGGCTCGAAGGGCGGCAGATCGGTCATGTTGCTATACTTGTAAAGCCGCTGCTCCGGATGGCGCGCGAAGACCGCCGGCAAGCCCTCGACAAAGCGCTCGACGTCGAGGTAGAAGACGATATAGCGGCCGAAGCCGCAGTAGGCGCAACGGAATGCGCAGCCGTCGACGAGGTTGAGTTCCAGCGCCGGCTGGCAGACGCCGCCGTGGCCGCCCGCCTCGTCGCGCCAGTGGTAGTACCAGTCAGCGCGCGCGGGGTCGAACGTCGTGAAGACCAAGACCGCGTCGTCGCCAAAATCGTCCTTGCCGTGGCGGCGTTTGGCGATGGCGAAAACCTCGGCGAGCGCCTCGGCGTCCAACGCGCGGACGTCGTCGCAGGCGACATGGGGCAGCATGCGCTCGAGACGCTCCCGGCAGTTGGATTTCCGGTAGACGTCCGGATCGATGTAGACGGTCTTGGCGGCAAGCGTCAGCATGCTCTTCCTTCCATGGTGGATCAACTCACGCCCAGGGGCGCTCCCAGCGCGAACGAGGCCGCGCGCGCCATCTCCTTCATCAAACCCGTCACGCAGGCATACTCCCCTTCCCCACGCTCCTGCGCCCACGGCAGCGCCACGCCGAGTATGGCGACGAGTTCGCCCCCGCGGTCGTAGACCGGCGCGGCCGCCGAATCGACCCCGGGCGCGCGTTCGCCCTTGATCAACGCCACCTCCTCGACACGTACCCGTTCGAGCGAGCGGCGGAATGCCTCCGGATCGGTGATCGTCCGCGGCGTATACGCTTCCCACAGGCACGCGGCCAGCAGTTCAGCCAACACCTCGGGCGGCTGAAATACGGCGCAGACGCGTCCCGACGCGGAGGAATGGAGCGGCATCAACTCGCCGATGGAGAGCATGGCGTCACGCTCGGTGTGCATCGAGTGAAAGACGTCCACCACCAGCGGTCGACCGTGTACCGGCACCGAGAGAAAGCCCGAGCCATTGGTCTTCTCGGCCAACTGGCGCAGATACGGCCGGAGCTGATCGCGCAGCCTCAGCCGTTTCAGGCAAGCCTGCGAAAGCATCAGCACCTGCAGGCTGACGCCGTAGCGGCGCTTCTTGTCCTGCGTGACATAACCCGCTTCCTTCAACGTCTGCAGCAGGCGATGGACATGCGAATTGGGCAATTCCAGTGCCGCGGCGACATCCTTGATCGCGTGGTGCGCGCCTGTTTCGGCCAGCCACTCGAGTACCTTCAGACCGTTGAATAGCGTGTTGTTCATCCGCGTTCCTGGTGCCTCCTTACTCCTGCATATTATTCTAGTATACGGAATTGTCAATATATTTATTTTAGATACTGGGTTCTTTAGAAAAAGGAAGGCGAACAAAGGGCCATAACCTACTTATAGGATAACAAGTTGTACGCATCAAGGAGCGTTGGGCGTGCTTGGCACGCGAGAACCCAGATGGATTGGAGCAAGGAAGCGGCGCTACCTCACTCAGGCGGCCATTCGCGCGAGCTTTCGGCAAACGGCACGACGTCGCTGGTGCGGATCATGTGGCGCAACAGGCGTTCGAGCAACCCGCTCCGCGTCTGGGCGAACTCCGAACGGTAATAGGCGTTGTGGAGTTGGGCGGGATCGTTGACCAGATCGTACAATTCGCTCGTTTCGTCGAGCCGATAGATCAGCTTCCATTCGCGCGTACGGATGGCCGCGGTGCGGCAATTGGTCTCCGGATGCTCCAGTTGCTGCCGGGTCTGCGGAGAGTAGATGTGCTCGGAATCGCGCAACGGATCGTTCTCTTTGTGCCCTTCGGTGCAGTGCGGTTCGGAGAGATTGTACCCGCCGCTGCCGAAGACGGCTCGGTCCGGATCGCCCGCCTGCCCCTGAAGCTGCGCGACCAGCGACTGGCTGAAATGCGTGTGCCGAGGTACGATACCGGCCAGTTCCAGCGCCGTCGCCATGATGTCGAAAAGTTCGACCTGCTCGTTCACGACATGCCCGGCTTTGCCGCCGGGCGTGCGGATCAACAGCGGCACCCGCGTCATCGCGTCGGAGAAGCAGGTATGGTACTTCTCCACCAACCCGTAATCGCCGGCGAAGTCGCCATGATCTGAGGAGACGATCACCGTCGTCGTCCCGGCCAGGCCCGCCTGGTCCAGTGCGTCCAGCACGCGGCCGAGCATCCAGTCGACGTAAGCGGTCATGCCCAGGTAGACCGCGCGCACCTCGCGGAAGACCGTTTCGTCGAGTCGGTCCAAGCCGCGATACCGCCGCATCAGACGCTGGAAGGCCGGCACGTCGCCCTCGCGTGGGGGCAGGACGCGCATCTCGTCGGACCGGTACATGCTGTGAAACGGCTCGGGCGCCGCGTATGTCGGATGCGGCATGACCAGCGGCAGAAAGAGCATGAACGGCCGCTCCTTCGCCCGCGGGGAGTGCAGAAAGTCCAGGCCCGCCCGGATGCTCGGCCAGTCGAGGGAATTCTCCGGCCCGCCGGGCATGGCTCCCTGCAGGAAGGTGAAATACTTCGGATCCCCCGGTTCGCGGATGCGCTGCGGGAAGCCGCCCCAGGTATGCACGGCGCGGTCGACCGCCAGCGCGGTATGGGTCGGATCGAAGACGTCGTTCTTGCCGTAGACCTCGACGCGGTAGCCGTCTTCCTTGAGGTAGCGCAACAGGCTCGGATCGTCGCGGCCGAGAAGGTGCCGCAGCGTCCGGTGCCCCTTCACGTGCGGATACCATCCCGTCATCATGCAGCAGCGCGAGGGCGAGCAGAGCGGCATCTGGATGTGGCACTGATCGAAACGCGTCCCCTCGGCCGCGAGCCGGTCGTGGTTGGGCGTCTTGGCGTCGGGGTGCCCGTAGCAGCCGAGCACGTCCGCGCGCTGCTGATCGGGCATGAAGAAGACGAAATTCATCTGGCGGATCCATCGCTTGCCCAACCGGCGATCTGCCGGTCCGCGTGCAGGCATTGTACCGCCATAGCGCCGGCAACACAAGCGCCGGGGTCTCGACAACGGCGCGCCGCGCTTGCATCCGGAGGCGAAAGAGGGCATGATGAAGACGACGCCCGGTCTTCAGCCATCGACCGCATCAAAGGACCCAACCATGAAATTCGCCGCCGGCTACCAACTGCGCGAACACGGCGCGGAATCCTTCGTCGAGACGATCCGCGACTACCGCGACCACCTCGCCGAGGTGTACTTCCCCTGGGTCGGCGACGCCTCCGGCCGGGCTTCTCTGGGAAAGCAGCGGGGAATGACCAACTGGACGGCCCAGCGCCGGCTGGAAGAGGACCTGCACGCCCTGCGCGACATGGGGCTCAAGCTCGATCTTCTCTTCAACGCCAACTGCTACGGCGCCGGCGCGGTCGGCGAGGCGCTGGAGAACCACGTCGGCAGCGTCCTGGTCTACCTCGAGGATATCGTGGGCGGCGCCGACATCGTCACCACCACCTCGCCGCTGGTGGCGCACGTGGTCCGCACGCATTTCCCCTCCGTCGAGATCCGCGCCTCGATCAACATGCGCATCGGCACTATTGCGGCCATGAGCTACATGAGCGACCTCTTCGACAGCTTCTACCTCCAGCGCGACCGGCAACGCGACATCGCCTACGTCCGCGAGGTCAAGGCGTGGTGCGACGAGAACGGCAAGGGGCTGTGCCTCTTGGCCAACAGCGGCTGCCTCCGCGACTGCCCCTCGCAGAGCTTCCACGACAACCTTGTGGCGCACGACGCCGAGATCGACGAACGCAAGAACATCCCCGACTGGGTGCCGCACCTCTGCTGGCGACTGTACCGCGACCGCGCGCGCTGGCCGGCGATCCTGCAGGCCACCTGGATCCGCCCGGAGGACGCCCATCACTACGAGGAATTGTGCCGGGTCATGAAGCTGGCCATGCGCATGCACGACAAGCCGCGTCTGGTCCTGGAGGCTTATTGCAGCGGGCGGTACCGGGGGAACCTGCTGGACCTGCTCGAGCCCGGCTTCGGCCCCGCCTTCGCGCCGCACGTGCTGCTCAACGACCGCCTGCCCGACGACTGGTTCGCCCGCACCAGTACCTGCGACGGGCGCTGCCGGCTCTGCGACTACTGCCGGAAGGCGCTGGCGCAGGCGCTGGTGAGATACGACGAGTAAGCGCGCGCCGGCGGGGCCGTGAATTGTCTCGCGTCTCGGAGGCGGCGATTGCTCGGCTCACGGCCGGATCGGCTACTACCGGGAACCGGCCGACATGTATTGCTCCAGGAGCGCGGGCACCTTGTCGGCGGTCATCGGACCGTGGACGTTGTCGTCGATCATGACCACCGGCGCCAGGCCGCACGAGCCCAGGCAGCGGCTGTGCTCGAGCGAGAACTGCCCGTCGGTTGTGGTCTCGCCGAAGTCGATGCCGAGTTCCTGCTTGATCTTCTCCGCCACACGCTCGGCGCCGCGGACGTGGCAGGCAGTGCCCATGCAGACGCGGATCATATGCTCGCCGCACGGCGCGAGCCGGAAGAAGTGGTAGAAGCTCGCCACCCCCGTCACGGTCGATGCGGGCACCTGCAGCAACTGCGCCACCGCGTCCATCTGCTCGCGGCCGAGGTAGCCGGCATGCGCCTGCACGCGGTGCAGCACGCTGATGAGGCGGCTGGTCGGATGCGGATCGTCCTCGCGGATGCGGGCGATGAAGTCGACGATCTCCGCCGGCAGCGCCGATTCGGACTCCTGCTTGACCTTCGTCCAGTTGTCGGTGGCCGTCTTCATGCGATTCCTCTCGGGGTGCGCGCGCGGTACGCGGTATGGAGCAGTTCGTGCGCTTTCTCGCCACCGCGTTCGCCCAGGAACTCGTCGTAGATGCGCATGACCATGGGATTGTCGTGGCTGCGGCGCAGATCCTTGCGCCCGTCGATGGCGTACAGCGCCTCGGCCCGCTTGGCCAGAAGCCAAGGATCCAGAAACCGCTGTCCGGGGGCCGGATACGGCTGGCCGCCGCCGCCGATGCAACCGCCCGGGCAAGCCATGATCTCGATGGCGTGGTAGCGTTCCTTGTCCTCGCGGACCTTCTCGAGCACGGTTTTGGCGTTCTGCAGGCCGTTGGCCACGGCGACGCGGACGGTCTCCCCGCCGAGATCGAGTTCGCGCTCGCGCAACCCTTCGACCGCGCGTACCTCCTCGAAGGCAAGGCGGTCGGAGGGCTGGCCGGTAATCCACTCGCCCGCGGTCCGCAGGGTCGCTTCCATCACGCCGCCGGCGGTGCCGAAGATGTCGCCGGCGCCGGTGGAGATCCCCAGCGGCTCATCGAAGTTCTCCTCGGGCAGGCTGCGGAAGGTGATGCCGTAACTCCGGATCATCCACGCCAACTCGCGCGTGGTCAGCACCGCGTCGGTGTAGGGCGTGCCGTTTTCCATACGGTGCTCGGGACGCGCGGCCTCGAACTTCTTCGCCGTGCAGGGCATGACCGCGACCATGTAGATCGACGCCGGATCGAGGTCGAACTTCTCGGCGTAATACGTCTTGCTCAGCACCGAGAGCATGCTCATCGGGCTGCGGCAGGTCGAGGCGTGGGGAATCAGTTCCGGGTAGAACTTTTCCAGGAAGAGGACCCAGCCGGGGCTGCAGGAGGTGATCAGCGGCAGCGGCCCCTGTCCCTCGCGCCGGCGGATGAACTCCGAGGCCTCCTCGACGATGGTCAGATCCGCGCCGAGATCGGTGTCGAAGACGCGGTCGAACCCCAGCAGCCGCAACGCCGCGACCATCTTGCCCTCCACCGCGGTGCCGGGCGGGTAACCGAAGCTCTCGCCGAGGGCCGCGCGGATCGAGGGCGCAGTCTGCACCACGACATGCTTCGCAGGATCCGCCAGCGCCTCCCAGACGCGGTCGGTGTGTCTCCGCTCCAGCCACGACGCGGTCGGGCAGACGTTGACGCACTGGCCGCACTGGATGCAGACCGAGTCGTCCATCTTGTCGCCGTGGGCGGGGGCGACCACGGTGTCGAAGCCGCGCCCCTGCTGCTCGAGGTTGTGCACGCCCTGCACCTCGGCGCAGACGCGGACGCAGCGGCCGCAGAGTACGCATTTCTCGCTGTCGCGCACCACCGCGGTGGCGGTCGTCTCCATGGCGAAGCGTTTGCGCTTGCCGGCGAAGAACCGCTCGCGCACGCCGAAGGTGTAGGCCAGATCCTGCAGTTCGCACCGGCCGTCGCGCTCGCAGGTCTGGCAGTCGCGCGGGTGGTTGTTCAGCAACAGTTCCACGATGTCCCGCCGCGCCTGGCGGATCTCGGGACTGCTGGTCTTGACCTCTATGCCGTCCCAGACCTCCACGCTGCACGAGGCCATGTAGAAGTCCATGTCCTTCACCTCGACGATGCAGACGCGGCAGGAGCCCTGCAGGCTCAGGTCCGGGTGGTAGCAGAGGCGCGGGATGTGGATATCCAGCGTCTCGGCCGCCTCCATGATCGTCGTCCCGCGCGGAACGGTGACTTCGTGGCCGTCGATGATCAGGGAAATCTCGTCGCTATCGTTCACGCGTCTTTGCCTTTCGGCTTCGTCGTTCCGTCACAGCTTCTTCACCGCGTCGAAGCGGCAGACCTCGAAGCACCGACCGCACTTGATGCACCGGCTCTGGTCGATGACGTGCGCTTTGCGCCGCTCGCCGTCGATGCAGGCCACGGGGCAGTTTTTGGCGCAGAGGGTGCAGCCGACGCACTTCTCCGGATCGATCTCGTAATGGATGAGCGCGGTACAGCTCTTGGCCGGGCAGATCTTGTCCCGCACGTGGGCCTCGTACTCGTGGCGATAGTGGCGCAGCGTGCTGAGAATCGGATTGGGTGCCGCGCGCCCCAGGCCGCAAAGGCTGGCCCGCTGCACCAGCTTCGCCAGCCGTTCGAGCTTGACGATATCCTCCGGCTCCGCCAGGCCGGTCATCATCTTGTCGAGGATCTCGAGCATGCGCGTGGTGCCTTCGCGGCAGGGGGTGCACTTGCCGCAGGACTCGTCCGCCGAGAACTCCATGAAGAAACGCGCCACGCCGACCATGCAGTCGTCTTCGTCCAGGACGATCATCCCGCCCGAACCCATGATGGAGCCGACGTCCATGAGGCTGTCGAAGTCGACCTCGGTGTCGAGACGGTCGACCGGGATGCAGCCGCCGGCGGGACCGCCGGTCTGCACCGCCTTGATCCGCTTGCCCCCCGGGACGCCGCCGCCGATCTCCTCGACCACCTCGCGCAGGGTCGTGCCCATCGGCACCTCCACCAGGCCGGTGTGCTCCACCTTGCCCGCCAGGGCGAAGACCTTGGTGCCGCCGCTTCCTTCGGTCCCGAGCGAGGCGAACCACGCCGCGCCGTAGAGCAGAATCGCCGGGACGTTGGCGTAGGTCTCGACGTTGTTGATCGTGGTCGGATGCCCCCAGAGCCCCTTCGTCGACGGATACGGCGGCCGGATGCGCGGCTGGCCGCGGACGCCCTCGATGCTGTGGATGAGCGCGGTCTCCTCGCCGCAGACGAAGGCCCCCGCGCCCAGGCGCACCTCCAGGTCGAAGGAGAAATCCGCGCCGAGGATGTTCTCGCCCAGCAGGCCCCGGTTCCGGCAGGTCTCGATGGCGTGGCGGATGCGCCGGATCGCCAGGGGATACTCCGCGCGGATGTAGAAGTAGCCGTGGCTCGCGCCGGTGGCGAAGCCGCCGATCAGCAGGCCCTCGACCACGCTGAACGGATCGCTCTCGAGCATGCTGCGGTCCATGAACGCGCCGGGATCGCCCTCGTCGGCGTTGCAGATCATATACTTGACCGGGTCGCCTGCCTGCCGCGCGAACGCCCATTTCTTCCCGGTCGGAAAACCGCCGCCGCCGCGGCCGCGCAGGTTGCTGCGCGCGATCTTCTCGATCACCGCATCCGGGTCGTTCTCCGCCAGCACCTCCGCCAGCGCCCGGAAACCGTCGTAGGCGATATACTCCTCGATGCTCTCGGGATCGACCACGCCGGCGTTGCGCAGCGCGATGCGGCTCTGCCTGTTGAAGAACGCCAGGTCGCCGTACAGGTCGAAGAAACGCTGACTCACCGACGGTTCGTCGCTGAGCAGGTCTTTCTGCACTCGGCCCCGGCCGAGGTGCTCGGTGACGACCCGGCCGACCTCCTCCTCATCCTTCAGCCGGTAGAGCGCGCGGTCGGGACGTATCATGATGTGGATATGCCTGCCCGCCTCCCCCGACGCGCAGAGTCCGAAGCAACTCGCGGGCATCAGGCGAACGCGCTCCTCGGCGATTCCCGCCTCCCGCATCCGGTCCTTGAGCACCTGTTCGATATCGATGCGCCGGGCCCGGTCGCAGCGCTTGCCTTCGCAGAAGAGCACCTCGTAGCGGCGCTCGGGCTCGGCGCCGCCGGCGAGCATCAACGCACGCACCGGCTCGCCGTTCTGGATATGCTCGGTGAAGATACGATGCACCGCCTCGCGGTCGACGCCCTGGTACTTGACCGGCATCTTCCCCGGCGCGAAAACCCCGACGATCGGCTCGCGCGCGCACCGTCCGGTGCAGCCGGTCCGGTGCAGCACCACGTCCGCGCGCCCCGAGGCCCGGATATGCTTCTCGAACTCGTTCCACACCTCGCGCGCGCCGGCGGCATTCTCACAGGTGGCCGAGCCGACCTGGACGCGCACCGCCTCCGTGCCGCGGCATGCCGCGAGGCTCTCGCGGGACTTGCGGGCGATTTCCTCGTACCGATCCGAAACCGTGCTTGGCATACGACCTCCGTACCACGCGCCAGGCGCGCTCAGTTGATCGAGCATAAGGCTTGCGCCGATCCCGTCAAGCGGCAAAAGCGCGGGCACCGTCCGAACCGCCGCACGCGTCGCCGGCGCGGTACCGATGGCTTCTTCGCGGGAATGAACGGTTGTGAATCTTTGCCCGCTGGTTATTATAGGAGCGTATCTGCCCGCACGACATGTTTCTCCGAGAGGAAGTCCGATGAAGACGTATTCGCTGCCCGAGAACGATATTCAACGCCTGCGCCGGTTGGCCCGGCACCAGGCCGAACTGGCGGCGCTGCCGGTGATGGCCGAACGCGCCAGGCTCTGGCGCGACGTCAACGACGGCGTTCCCGGCGCGCGGCCGCCATTCGCCATCGAGAGCTGGACCTTCGACCGCGACTTCCTGTCCGCCAGCCTGCTGCAGTGCGAGTCCGACTACGGCAAGCGGCTCGAGCGCGGTTTCCTGCGCCACATCCGCCACCACGAGATTCTCGGCGACGACCACGTCTGCCCGGACACGCTCGACATGGGCTGGCATTTCCGTTTCGACGAGTTCGGCATCGAGATCCCGACCACGCGCGTCGCCGACGCCGAGGGCGTGGTCACCGGCTACCACTTCGACTGCCCGATCAAGGATCTGGACGAGGACGGATACGGCATGGTCAAGCCCGCGACCTTCGACGTCGACCGCGAGGAGACCTTCGCCGAGAAGGCGTTCCTGGAGGAGACCTTCGGCGATATCCTGCCGGTGGTCCTCCGCGGCGGGTTTCCCGGCAGCTGCAACCTCACCCAGCGGCTGGTGCGGCTGATGAGCCAAGAGACGTTATTCACCGCGATGTACGACTGCCCGGAGAAGCTGCACGAGGTGATGAGCCTGCTGCGCGACAACGCCAGGCGTGCGGCGCTCTGGGCCGAGGCCGAGGGACTGCTGACGCTCAACAACGGCAACCAGTGCACCTGCGGCACCTGCTTCAACTTCACCACCAAGCTCCCCGCGCGCGAGGTCCCGCCGGGCGAAGTGAAGTTGAGCGATCTCTGGACCGCCATGGACAGCCAGGAGACGGTCGGCGTCTCGCCGGAGATGTTCGCCGAGTTCTGCTACCCGTACTACGCGGATCTGGCGCAGATGTTCGGCCTGGTCTACTGGGGCTGCTGCGAACCGGCCGATCCGATCTGGGAGAGCTCGCTCTCGAAGCTGCCGAACCTGAAAACCGTCTCCATCAGCCGCTGGGCCGACCAGACCTACATGGCCGAGGCGCTCGACGGGCGCGGCATCGTCTTCTCCCGCAAACCCGATCCGAACCTTCTCGGCGTCGACGTCGAGCTGAACGAGGAAGCCTGGGCCGCGGAGATCCGCAACACCCTCGCGCTGACCGCCGACAGGAACGTTCCCGTGCAGATCGTAGTCCGCGACGTCTACTCTCTGCACGGCAACCTGGAGAAGGCCCGCCGCGCGGTGGAGATCGCCCGCCGCGAGATCGACAAATTCTACCCGCCGGCGGCGTGCTGACAGAGCCCGCGAACAAGACTTGTGCAAACCCCGCGCGCGCGGTATGATGACGCCGCGGCGAAGGGCACGATGCGGACATCGCGCCCCCGAACGGGGCACCACCGGCGCAAGGAGACGCAGAATGAAGATCGGGAAGCTGCTGCAGGAGCGCGACGGAGAGATGTACTTCATCCGGCCCGACGCCACCCTGGCCGAGACGGTGGAAACCCTCAATGCCAAACACGTCGGCGCGCTGGCCGTCCTGGACGAGATCGGTCAACTCCTGGGCGTCGTCTCCGAGCGCGACATCATGCGCAAGGGGTACGATCCCGACCGCAAGACGATCAACTGCACCGGCCTGGTGCGCGACGCCATGCGCTCGACCTCGGACCTGCCGCTGGCGCGCGTCGAGACGGAACTGCGCGACGTCATGGCGATGATGCAGCAGAAGCACACCCGCCACGTCGTCGTCATCGACGAGATTGACAAGCCCATGGGCGTAATCTCGATCCGCGACATCGTGGGCAAGCTTATCGACATGCCCCTGCCCCGGGACGAGGAGCTGTAGCGCGCTCCCGCTTGCCGACAGGCACGGGCTCCGGCGTTACCGGCTCCGGCCGGAATGCGCCAGGGAGCTCACCCGGAAACGGCGGCTGGCGCTGCCGCCGCAGTCGTCCGCCGCGGTGACCTCGTGCCACCCCGGTCGCATGCGCCAGAGCACCGTCTCGCCGGCGGCGCACCGGCTCAGGAACGTCCCGTCCACGTACCAATAGACAGTCTCCGCACTTGTCACCGCGTGAAGCTCGAGTACCGGCGCGTCCCCCGTCGGCGACGCGTCGACGTATTCGGCCTCCGGCGCGGGCGTGACAATGGTCAGTTCACCGCGTCTTGGCGCTACGTCGGCAGGCGAACGCCGTTTCTCGTACGCGACCGCTTCGGCCGGCCAGTGCACGACCGTTCTCCCCGTCCGGTCCATACGATGCAGCCGACAGGGGGCTTCCGGGCTGATTCCGGGCAGATACGCCGCCTCGATACCATGCGGACAGACGCGGCCGCGGGGAGAGCCCGAGAGCGCGCAGACCTCCCGCACCGCCACGCCCTGAGGCATCGGCCACCCGTCCGCGTCCGTCGCCTGCAACCGCCCGGCCAGTTCGAGCGCCACCGGCAAGGCTTTTTCGGCGCCGACGAGGCCGGCATGGCCGCGGCCGGAGAGGTTGCCGCACCAGACGCCGATCGCGTAACGCGGCGTGATGCAGATCGCCCAGGCGTCGCGGTGGTTCCAACTCGTCCCGGTCTTCCAGACACGTCGCGGCGCCTGCACCCGCTCGGCCCTGTCGAGCGAGCGCAAGGTCAGCCACGCGGCACCGGGCGTGAAGACCCTGCGGCTCGGGCCGGGGGGCTGATCCGTCGTCAAGCGCAAGGGCCGATATACGCCCAGCCGCGCCAGCGCCGCGTAGGCGTTGGTCAACTCCAGCAGCGACAGCTCCGCGGTTCCCAGCGCCAGCGAGAGGCCGTACCGCTCCGGCGGTCCCGCCGGCTTCAATTCCAGCGACGCCATGGCCCCGGCCAGGTCCGCCACGCCCAGGCGCTCCAGCAGGCGTACCGCCGGCACGTTGCGCGAGGCGGCCAGCGCCGTGCGCGACGGGAGCGGCCCCCGGTACTCGCGGTCGATGTTCTCGGGACGGTATTCGTTCCAGCGGGTGGGGATATCGTAGACCACCGTCGCGGGAGTGAGCGCGCCGCGCTCGTACGCGAGCGCGTAAATGAACGGCTTCAGGAGCGACCCGGGCTGCCGCCGCGCGGTGGCGGCATCGACCCAGCCGGTCCGCGGATTCTCCGGCGCGGCGTTGCCGACCATGGCCGCCAGCGTCGCGTCGTTCACGTCGACGACGACCACGGCCAGGCCGTCGATGCCGGCGGCGGCGAACTGCCGCGCATGTCTCTTCGCCACCGCCAGGCTTATCGCCTGCGTCGGCGGTGTGATCGTCGTCCGCAACACTCCGCCGCGGCAGCCGGTTCGCGCCAGGAGGTAGTCGGCGAAACGCGGCGCGGTGGAACGGACCGGCGTCTCGACCAGCCGTATCGGTTCGCGCCGGGCCGCGTCGAGCTCCACCACCGAGGCCAGCCCCAGCACGCGCATCCGGTCGAGGACGTATTCCCGGCGATGCAGCGCCGCGGCCAGACGCTTCCGCGGATTGAAACGCGCCGGCCGCTGTGGAATGCCCGCCAGCAGCGCCGCCTCGCCGAGAGTCAACGCGCCCGCGCCCTTGTCGAAGTAACGCCGCGCCGCCGCTTCGATCCCGATCACGTTGCCGCCGTACGGCGCGAGATTGAGATACACCTGCAGCACCGTCGCCTTGTCGTAAAGACGCTCCATCTGCACCGCGCGGAAGGCTTCGATACACTTGGCCGACCACGTGCGCCGCCGCGGCCGCAGCAGTCGGACGGTCTGCATGGTGACGGTCGACGCTCCCGAGACGCGCCGCGCGTGGCGCAGGTTCTGCACCATCGCCCGCCCCGCCGCCAGCGGATCCACGCCGATATGCTTCCGGAACCGTTTGTCCTCGGCGGCGATCGTGGCCGCGACCGCCCACGGCGAAACCGTGTCCAGTTCCACCGGCAGGCGCCACATGTCCTTCCCGTCGACGCGCCACGCGATCAATCCGCCCTCGCGGTCGAGAATCTGCGTCGCGCCGCTGCGCCCGACTTCCCGGACGCGATGGCGCGGAAAGGGAAAGAGCAGGCAACCGACGTACCAGACCGCGCCCAGCGCCAGCAGTCCGCCCGGGCCGATCGTCAACAGACGCCAGCGCCGGCGCCGCGACGCCGACGGCAGACGCGTCGGAAAGACGCCCACCCTCATTCTCACTCCTTCCCGATGCGGATCACGCCGCGACCGTGCACGCTGTAGATCCCCGGATCGTACATCACCGAAACCTCCGCGGCGGGGTGGGTGAAGGTGCCGGTCGTGACCGCGCGGACGATATAGCTGAACGACGACTCGCCCGCCGGCACGTCGGCGAAGACGAGGATCCGGTCGTCGCGCCGCTCGACATGCTCCGGCCGCAGCGCGGTCGCGTTCTCCTCCCCACCGATGCGGGCGGTGCCGCGCAGGTCCTGGTTCTCGATCTCGAAACCCGCCGGCAGCGGATCCAGGAGGACGGCGCCATTCACCTCGCGGTCGGCGTGGAGCGAGAGGACAACGCGGTAGAGCGCACCTTGTTCGCAGACGCGCGGCACCAGGCCGTCGTCCAGGCCGATGAGTTCGCGCCGGATAAAGATCCCTGCGTCTTCCTCCGCCGCGCCGCCGGTCTTCGGCACGCCTTCGCAGTAACGATACACGAATAGCGGGCTCTTGCCCTCGAGGCGGATCTTGACCGAAGCCCCGGGCGCAAGGTCCGTGAACGTCTTGCCGGTCACCGCGTCGAAGACATGGTCTTCCTCGGCGACGGTCACGCGCACCCGCGCATCCGGATCGCATGGCGAGCGCCGCGCATACTTGCCCAGCGCCATCAGCGCGAAAGCGTTCTCCTGCGTGGTGCCCGACCAGGGATGGCGCAGCTTGACCTTGAGGTGCTGCACCAGCACCGGAATCCGCGGCGACTGCGGATCGATATCGAGCAACGTCGCCAGCAGGATCGCCCGTTCGCGCAGCGGCGAACCGAGGCTGCCGTCGCGGCTGCGTCGTTGCGTCGACTCCGGCGCCGAAGCGAGAAAACCCCGCGCGGCCTTTCGCTCGCCGCTCTGCAGAAACGCCGCCGCCAGGTGGCAACGCGCCGTAACCGGAACGGATCGGTCTTCGTTGTCGCTCACGCGCAGAAGCTCTTCCATTCGCGCCATCCAGCCGTGCGGCCGGCGTTGCGCGCGAGAGAGAACATAACAGGCGTACGCGGCGTGGGCGAAACGGTCGGGCCGGCCCTTCGCGTCGCGACTGGCGCACCATGTCGGAAGCTGTTTCTCCAGATAGTCCAGCGCGCTCTCGCACAGGTCCACGGGCACGGCGTGACCGGCTTTCCGGGCTTCGAGCAGGACGTCGACGGCATAGAGCGAGCCCCACGCGTGCGCCTCGCGTCCACCGGGCCACATGGCGAAACCGCCGCCGTAGGTCTGCATCATGCGCAGGCGCAGAATCCCGGCCGCCAGCAGGTTCTCCACCTCTTCCGCGCCGATGGCGTCCGGCCGCACCAGCCGCGCCAGGTCGTGCGCGTAGATCAGCGGCAGCAGGCGCGACGCGGTCTGCTCCACGCAGCCGTACGGGTACGCGAGAAGGTAATCGAGCGAGCCGGATACCGCGGCCAGCGGATGGCCGCAGACGACCAGGCGCGAACTGGCGGTTCCGGGCAGATAGCGATCCGGCAGGCGCAGTGTCGTCTCCATGCCCGGCTCCACCCGCATGATCTCGGTCTCGCGCGCGAATCCCGTCGCCGGGCGCACCGGCAATTCCAGCGACTCGGCGAACGACTCCTCGCCCAGCCGGACCGTAAGCCGCGGCGTCGCCTTGCCGATCGCCCGCGCCTTGAGGCGCAACCGCACGGTCTTCTCGCCGCCGGCTGGCACGTTAACCGTCGCCGGTACCGGTTCGGCCAGCGCCAGGCATTCGCCGCATTCGAACGCAAGGGCCGGTTCACCGTTGATACCGGTGCGATTGAACAGCGTCACCGGTACGTCGAAGGTGTCGCCCGGGGCCAGGAACCGCGGCCAGGACGCGCGGAACATCACCGGGCTCTTTACCGGCTGCGCGGTTTCGGCCAGGCCGAAGCTGTCGTCCTTGGCGACATAAGCCATCAGCCGCAACTCGCCGATATACGCGGGCATGGTGCATTCGAATTCGGCGTTTCCTTCGGCATCCGTAAGCAGTGCGCCGGCGTAGAGCACCGCCGTCTTCACCCGCTTGGCCGCGATGGGATTCAGCCGCCGCGCCAGCTCCTGCGCCACCTTCGCCCCTTCGCCGCCGCCGGGATCGATCTCCTTGCCGAGCCGCCAGCGCGCGAGCTCCGGCGCGAGGCGGCCGAACATGTCGATCTCCCGCACGTCCAGCCGCCGCGGCGCGTAGAAGAATGACCACGGCGAGACCGGCTTGAAACCGGTCAGCGCCAGCACACCCTGGTCCACCGCCGCGAAGACCACCGCCGCCTCTTTCACCGGTTCGTCCCGTGCATTCCGCACGCGGATGCGCACTCGCGCCGGCTTGGCCGGTCGCACCGCCCCGACCGTCTCGACCGCGACCTGCAGTCGCCGATCCTCGCACGCGACCGGCAGCCGCGCCAGCCCCGATGCGCGATGCGGTTGCCAGTCCTCCGCGGCGCGCACCGGCCGGATCAACGTCGCGGTAATGTACGCGTTGGGCCGCCAGGATGCCTCGACCGCCAGGCGCAGCGGATTCTTGCCCTTCTCGAGCTTCACGATCCGTCGCGAGAGGATCGTCTCGCGCTCGATGCACACCAGCGCCGTGCCGGCAAAAGGCGCCTGCAGGATAACCTCGACCGTATCGCCCGGTGCGTACCGTTCGCGGTCGAGCGTGATCTTGATCTCCTCCGGGTCATGCGCCACCCACGCTCCGCCGGCGCCGCCGACGTGGAAGTCGCGCACCGCCGCGCACCCGTTTTCGGCCTCGACCACCAGCCGATACGGCCCGGGCCGTTGCGGCGCCAACTGCAGTTGCGTACCGCCGGTGAAGGAGCCGCGCAGCGTCGTCTCCTCGCGCTCACGGCGGGTCCATTCGTAGAGCAACCGTCCGTCGTCGCGTCGGCGCAGCACGTTCGACCAGGTGACCGCGTAGAGCGTAGCGGTCCATTTCACCGTTTCGCCGTATTGCTTCCCCGCCGGCGTCACCGCGACGAGGTCGAAGCCGCAGGTCTCGCGCGGGTGGATGGCGATCCCGGGCAGTTTCAGCCCGAGGTAGAACGGATGCGGATGCAACGTCCGCTCGATCCGCTCGGCCAGCGCGCGCCCGCCTTCCTCCTGCGCCTCGACCTCGACCACCGTGCGCCAAGTCGCCGCGGGCGTCGTCTGCGGCGCTTCGACGGCGAACACCGCTTTGCCGTCTTTGTCCGTTTTCGCTTCGCCGAGTCTGGATCGCTCCGGGCCGTGCTGCTTTCGTTTATCGCCGAATACGAATCCCTCCCACTTCGCCGGCGCGAATCCGGCCGACTCGTGCCGCACCCGCCCCGAGAGCTTCAATCCCTTCGCCGGCTCGCCGAATAAGTGCTCCACCGTCGCGGTCACCGTCAGCGGTTCTGTTGCTGTCAGTGGCCCCCGCGGCGCCGACAGCGCAAGACGCAGCGTCTGCGGGATGTAATCGGCGACGCGGAAACCGGCCGCTCCGAACGCCTCCTTCTTTCCCGGCAAGCGAACCGTGACGGTGTAGAACCCCGACGGAACACCTTCGGACAGGGCGATCGCGGCGAGCACCCGCCCCTGCGCGTCGCACATCACCCGCTTGCGCTCGTACTCGCGCCCGTCGGGTCGCGCGACCACCACGTCCACGGGCATCCCGCCGGGGCAACGCAGTCGGCGGTCCCGCAGCAGCGCGGTCAACCGCACCCTGTCGCCGGGGCGATAGACGCCGCGTTCGGCGGTGACAAAGGCCTCGTAGCCCTCGCGCACGTATGCCCGCCCGCCCGCTCCCGGTCGCTGTCGGACGTTGCGCGCGAAGCCGAGGTAGCTCGTGTCCTCGTCCGTCTGCGCCAGCACCAGCGCCGGCGCTTCTTCCGGCCCGAGACGCGGCACGGCGATCTCGGCCACCCCGTCGGCATCGCTGAGCGCCTCCCCCAGCGGTCTGCGCTTGTCACTGAAGAGGCGCACGCGCACACCCGCCAGCGGTTCGGCCGTGCGTAGCGAAGTGACCCAGCATAAGGCCCGTTCCGCGCTCAACCGGACCGACAGCCCCAGATCGGTGACCACGACGACGGCCCGGTCGCTCCGCCAGTACTGCGCTTTGCTGCGCACCTGCAGCGCATACACGCCGCGCGGCGCGGGCTCGGCGACCTCACGCAGGTCGAGCAGCGTCTCGACCTCTTCGTTGGGCTTCTCCGCGAACGCGAGCGACCGCTGCCCCAGACGCCTGGCGCGCGAGAGCGAGAACCGTCCGTCGCCCAGAAGGACGTGCTCGACCACGTTCTCCGGGTAGAGCTTGCCGACGTGAAGCTCCGCGGCCTTGACGTTGACCGAGCGCACCGGCACGGTAAGCAGTCCCGCGGGCGAAAGATAGCCGCCGCCGTAGGCGAAAGCCAGATGCGGATGCTTGTCGGCGAACCAGACCGAACGGCTGATCCGGCGGTGCAGGCTGCCCGCATCGCCGGCCGGGAACCCCTCGGCGAGGGTGATCCGGTAGCGCTTGCCCGCCTCGAACTCCCCGGATATGCGCAAGCCTCCGTGCCAGGCGTCGAAGCTGTGCGCCACCGCGGGCTCGATGGATACGAACGCCGCCGCGCGCGTCGCGTCCAGCGGTGAATTGGTCTTGATCTCCACGATTCCGCGCGCGCCGCGCTGCCGCGCCTGCATACCCAGAAAGCGCAGACGCGGCACGATGTAGACGGTGTCGTTCCGCCCCTCGGCCGCCGGCGGCGGCGGAGCGTCCTTCTCGGTTAGGATCTTGATCGCGGTCCTGTACGGCGCCGCGAGCCCCAACGGGCCATCGATGCCGGCCAACCCCTCGGCCAGTTCCAGCCGCAGCGTATCGCGGTGCACCGCGGGCACGTGTAGCACCAGGCGTTGATCCGGCTTGGCGCCCGCGAGGGAGAACTCGACCGGGACGCCCCTGTCGTCGGTCAGGCTCAGGTTTTCGCGCAGCGCCTCCGGATTGACCGCCGCGCTGAAGACGAGCGCCAGCGAGACGCTGCCGTCGGACTCGACCCGCGCCTGCTCCACCGCCGCCACCGCCAGCCGCTCGGTGATGAACTCCGGCCGCTCTTCGGGCAGACGTTCGCCGTGCAGCCCGCGCAGGCCGGGCGCGAGCACGATGGCGTAGCGCGTGGCGCAGCGCAGCGGCTCCTGCAGGCGATATCGCAGGATGCGTCCGCGAGTGAAATCCACCCGCCCCGGCACCGCCGGCGAGAGGCGGATCGCCTCCTCGTCCACCGTCGCCGGATCGAGCGGCGCGCCGAACTCGACGACGATCTCGTCCGGTTCGTCGTGGCGGATCGCGCCGCTGGGCGTGTGCCGGACCAGCGCCAGCTCGCCGGAGGGATGCCACGCCTGCCAGGCCATCCCGATCAGGATCGCCAGCCCGGCGACGTTCAGCAGAAAAAATACGTGCGGCCAATAATTCCTGCCCCGCCCGCTTGCCGATGCTTCGGCTCCCGCCCCGTCCATGCTCACCTCCTCCGATGGTGTCCGCTCGCGCGCACCGGATGCACGCGCTCGGTAGATACTTGCGCGCGGATTATCGGACCTTTCAATCTTTTCCGAAGCGGCGGGTATTTTTCGGAAAAACCCGGTCTGCGGTTCGTCGCCCGCCCGTGTCGATCGGCAAGCGGTCTGCTACCGGCCGGCGTCTTCTCCCGGTTCGGCCTCCCACAGCGGCACGCCGCCCGGCACCGCCGCGCCCAGCAGGCTGGGCATACCCGCGAGCCACTCCGGATGGTTCGCGCCGCGCACCTCGACATACCGCTCGCGGGCGAAGTCGCCGTACCGGCCCATCCATTGGTACAACCGCTCCTCCAACTCGTGGCGGACCTGCGCGCAGGCCGGGTCGTGGATGCGGTTATGCATCTCGTGCGGATCGTCCTCCAGGTCGTACAGGCAGTCCTCCCCGGCGAGGGTATAGCCGTATTTCCATCGTCCCCGGCGCACGGTGCGCAACGTCACGCCGGTGGTCTCCTCGACCACGACCATGTCGCGCCAGTCGGCGGTCTTCCCTTCGAGCAGCGACACCAGCGAAGCGCCGTGGACCTTCTTCTCCTCGTAGCCGGCACCCGCCAGATCGCAGATCGTCGGGTAGAGATCCGCGAGGCTGACCAGTTCCTCGCGCACGGTGCCGGCCTGCGCCTCGGTGATCCCCGGCAGGCGGACGATGCAGGGGATGCGCTGCACCTCCTCGAAATGACGGAACATCTTGTCAGTCATGCCACCGTGGGCGCCGAGGCTCTCGCCGTGATCGGCGGCGAAGAGGATATGGGTATTCTCCAGCAGCCCCGCCTCCTCCATCCAGGTCAGCAGCCGCCCGATCTGGTCGTCGATGAAATGCGCGAAGGCGTAGTAATGGCGCAGGCATTCCTCCCAGTGGCGCCAGGTGAATTTCCCGCCGAAGGGATGCAACTTGCCGTGATGCGGCCCCGGCGTCGCGCGCGCGCCGAACTCGTAATGCGGCCACGGCGGAATCGCCACGCGGCGATACAGATCCAGGTACTCCTTGGGAGCGAAATACGGCGCGTGCGGCCCCCAGAAGTTGTGCCACATGAAGAACGGCGCGTCCGCTTCCCGGAAGCGCTGCAGCAGGCCGATGGTGTTCTCGACCAGGAAATGCGGCACCGTGGCCTCCGCGGGCATCGTGTCGGCGTAGGTGCCCATGCCGCGGAACGGCTCGTCGATCGCCAGCGCCCAGCCGTGCGCCTCCAGATACTCCCGATAGGCGGCGGTATCGAAACCGCCGTTACCGTGACCGGGGATGTTGTGGCCGACGAAGCCGACGTCGCGCGGCAGCACCGGCGTGTTGCGCGTATCCCAGCGCGTGCTCGTCTTGTCGGTGCCGAGGTGCCACTTGCCGCTGTAGCCACAGCGGTATCCCGCCGCTTCCAGCCGCCGCGACAGCAGGTGCGGCCGGTCCTCCAGCTCGTGTACCGAACAGCCCAGTTCGTGGATGTTGCGGTTGATGCCGTGGCGGTGCGGCATCTGCCCGGTCATGATCGTCGCACGCGCGGGGCTGCAGATGGGACAGCTCGTATAGGCGTTCTCGAAGCGCACCCCGCCCGCGGCGAGGCGGTCGAGATTGGCCGTGCGGCAGACTGTCTCGCCATAGCAGCCGCAGGCGGAGAGATGATGCTGATCGGTCAAAAGCAGCAGGATGTTCGGTTTTACGGCCATGGCTTGAACTCCGGAGCAAGCGTGTCTGAGAGGATCGCGATACGCGAGCGTACCCGCGAACGCGCGACGATGCAATCCGTTTTCTAACTTGCGGCAAATGCGCAAAACTGCTACCATGTCTAATAGTTGAGATTTGTCGCGATTCCTCGATGGAGGTCCGAACAGGCTTACGAATCCGGTTGCGCTGCCGCTAAGCCGCTATTATGCGCGTCCACAAGACTACGTACGCCCTTTCCTTCCTCCCTACCCGTGCTGGTCCCGTTTTTGCTTTGCCGTTCCTGTCTCATCGCTGCGCCGAATCCGGCGGCGCCCGCGAGCATGCGGTACATGCCGTCATGCCATCCAATCCGTTGGCTGCAACATCAGGAGGTATAAGATGACCGCGCTGGACAAGAATAATGTGGATAATGCCGGGAAGAGCATGAAGCGTCTGAAAACCAGGCGCCGCCGCATCTGCATGATCTCGACGCACGGCTATGTCGCGGCCAATCCGCCGCTGGGCGCGCCCGACACCGGCGGGCAGGTGGTCTACGTGCTGGAGCTGGCGAAGAAGCTCGCGCAGTTCGGCTACAAGGTCGATATCTGGACCCGCCGCTTCGAGGATCAGCCCATGATCGAGGAGGTGGCGCCGAACACCCAGATCATCCGCATGCCCTGCGGCGGCAAGGATTTCGTCCCGAAGGAATACATGTGCGACCATATCCCCGAGTGGGTGCAGCACACGCTGCGCTACATCCGCTCCAAGAAGCTGCGCTACTCCTTCATCAACAGCCACTACTGGGACGCGGGCATCGCCGGGCAGCAGTTGTCGCGCCTGCTGGACATCCCGCACCTGCACACGCCGCACTCGCTGGGCATGTGGAAGAAGCGGAACATGCAGACCGACTTCGACGGCGACGGCGAGGCCTTCGAGAAGAAGTACAACTTCACCCGCCGCATCCGCGACGAGCGCAACATCTTCCACGAGTGCGACGCGCTCATCGCCACCACCCCGACGCAGCTCGACTCGCTCGAGCGTGACTACGACGTCGCCCCGGGGCACACCAAGATGATCCCGGCCGGCTACGACGACAACCGCTTCTTCCCCATCGGGCTCGACAGCCGCGACATGATCCGCGAGCAGTTCGGCTTCCGCGGCAAGACCGTCTTCGCCGTGGCGCGCCTGGCGCGGAACAAGGGCTTCGACCTGCTGATCCACGGCTTCAGCGTCGCCGCCGAGCGCCTCCCCGACGCGCGGCTGCTGCTGGCCATCGGCCACGACGAGCGCGACGAGGGCGAGGAGGAGATTTATCAGGAGCTCGTGCAACTGCGCAAAGAATACGGCCTCGAGGACCGGATCGACTTCCACGGCTACATCTCCGACGAGGATTTACCGAGCTTCTACCGCGCCGCCGACGTCTTCGTTCTCTCCAGCCGCTACGAACCCTTCGGCATGACCGCAGTGGAAGCCATGGCCAGCGGCACCCCGGTGGTGGCGACCGTCCACGGCGGGCTCTACCGCGTGCTCAACTACGGCACCCACGCGCTCTTCGCCGACACCTTCGACAAGGAGGACCTGGGCATCACCGTCACCAAGCCCCTGCGCCACCGGAGCCTGCGCACCCGCCTGGCCGAAAACGGCGCCCGCATCGCCCGCTCGCTCTTCACCTGGGCCAGCGTCTCGCAGCAGATCCTCAACCTCGCGGAGAAACACCTCTCGCGCTCGCTGACCGTCCATGTCCGTCCGTCCGAAGAAGCCGTGGAAGGATAACGCCACGCCATGACCGACACCATCTTCTGCTCCGACCTCGACGGTACGCTGCTGGGCAAACCCGACGCCACCGCGTCCTTCGCCAAGACCTGGGCTTCGCTCCCGGACGAGGGCCGGCCGCTCCTCTGCTACGCCACCGGCCGGCTGCTCAAGGACACGCTGTGGCTGATCCCGCGCATGCGCCTGCCCATGCCCGACTACCTGATCTGCGGGGTGGGGACGGTGATCTACTACTGCGCCACCGAGCAGTCGCTGCGCGAGTTCCACGACCACCTCATGGGCGACTGGGACCTGCAGACCATCGCCCGCGTCCTCGGCGCGCGCTCCGAAATCGAACTGCAGCCCAAACAGTACCAGAGCCGCTTCAAGTCGAGCTGGTACTGGCACGGCGCGCGCCCCGAGGAGATCGAAGAACTGCGCGCAAGCCTGCGCCGGGAAGGCCTGGCGGTGAAAGTCATCTACAGCTCCAGCCGCGACCTGGACGTCCTGCCGCAGTACGCCGACAAGGGCAACGCCCTGCAGTGGCTGGTCGAGTATCTCGCCATCGAGAATCCGCGTATCATCGTCGCCGGCGACACCGGTAACGACGTCTCGCTCTTCCGCATCTCCGGGGCGCTGGGCATCGTCGTCGAGAACGCCCAGCCGGAGCTGCTGGAGGCGACCGTCGCTCTGGAGACCTACCAGGCGCCCATGCCCTTCGCCGACGGCGTGCTCCAGGGCTTGCAGCATTACGGCGTCGTCGAGACCGTCGTCCCGGCCGAACCGGAGGACTTCTCCACCGAGGAGTTCGAGCCCGAGATCAAGCGCCTCTTCACCCCGGCCCACCTCGAGGGCCTCGGCAGCGAAGACGTCGAGTTCATCGAGCTGGCCTACGCCAAGGCGGTGGAGACACTGCACAAGAACATCACCCCACTGGGCTTCTCCGCCTGCTCGCTCGGCGATAACCGCTTCGACAGCATCGACGTCAACTACCAGAGCGTCTGGGGGCGCGATGGCGCCATCACCCTCATCGGCTCGATCAAAATCGACGACGACCCGGACCTGCGCGCCTGCGAGCGCGCCACGCTGGTCACGCTGCTCTCGCACATGTCGCCGACCGGGCACGTGCCCTCGAACGTCCGCATCGCCGACGAGACCCCCGACTACAGCGGCACCGGCGGCATCGCCTCCATCGACAGCGGGCTCTGGGTTATCGTCGCCTTCTACCACTACGTCCGCGCCACCCGCGACATCGACTTCCTGCGCGAGTGGTTCGGTCACCTACAGAAAGCGATGGACTGGCTCAGCGCGCACGACAGCAACAACGACGGCCTGCTGGAGATCCCCGAGGCCGGCGACTGGACCGACCTCTTCGGCCGCCACTACAACGTGCTCTACGACGAGGTGCTATGGTACCGGGCCAACATCTGCTTCGGTCGCCTGGTCGAGCTGATGGGCGATCACGACCGCGCCAGCGACTACCTCCGCTGGGCCTGCACCATCAAGGACACGATCCTGAACAAGTTCTGGACCAGCGCACACACCGCCAACGACATGGTCAGCTTCGCCGACCGCCAGTTCACCCTCGGCAGCTCGCCGTACCTGCTGGCCCAGGTCAGCCCCTTCAGCTACGACTGGCGCTGCGACATCTACGGCAATGTCCTGGCCTTCCTCTTCAACGTCCTCGACCAGGAGCGCGCGCGCGAGGCGTTCCGCTTCATGTGGGGCGTGGGCGTCAACGAGCCGTTCCCGGTGGCCAACCTCTACCCGGTGGTCAACGCGGGCGATCCGGACTGGCAGGCCTACTACACCGTCAACCTGGCCAACCTGCCGCACCAGTATCACAACGGCGGGCTCTGGCCCTTCGTCGGGGCGCAGTGGTGCCGGTTCATCAACCGCCTCGGCCTCGTCGACGTGGCCCAGCAGGAGCTCTATCGCCTCGCCAAGGCCAACCAGGCCGGCATCGCCGAGGAGTGGGAGTTCAACGAGTGGCTCCACGGCCGCACCGGCCGCGCCATGGGCAAGGCCTATCAGGCATGGTCGGCCTCGGGCTTCGTCCTCGCCTACACCGAAATCCGTTTCGGCATCGCCGAGACCGGCGAGGGCTGATACGTCGAGCAACTCGACGACGGCCGCTTCCCCTGACCGGAACTGCCGACATGAATCCCTCGCGCGGGATCCCCGGCACGCTACGCGCACGCGGACGCGCGTCGCAGATCCGGCACACGCGTTCTCATTCCTGCAAGCCGCGAAGCGGTTTTCGTGCCGAAGTATCGTTCGCGTCGCCGCGGCGCGCCGTTTCCGAGTCGTGCGAAAGGAGACAGGCTCATGACCGGCATGAACGAGGAACAACGCGAAGCGTATCGACAGAAGATGGAGGCCAGGCTCGAACAGGAGCGCGCCCGCCTGCGGCCAGAGCCGCCACCAGGGCTCGCGCGCGCGGATGCGGCGCCGGGTCCGCCGTGTCGGTGGCCAGGCCGTGCAAGAGCATCCGCGCCTTGTGCGCCAAACCCGTGGCATTGGTGTTCCCTTCGACCACGTTCTCGGCGAGAACGAACCCGTTGGCTTCGGGCGCTCCCGCGCCGCGCCGGGTGATGAAGCCGCCATCGGACAATATAGCCGATACGGGCACGACGGAAAAGACGGGGGCTATTCGGCCATGCTGTCTACCTGGCGGCGCTCCATCTCGTACTGCCGCTGCAGCGCCTTGTTGATCTTCTCGTTCTGCTCCAGAAGATCCTTCCCGGTGCCGCCGGTCGGCGGAAGGGCCGGGTCCTCGGGCTCCTCGCGGGCGACGGGGCGCTGGCGCGCGCCGATGTTGAAGCCCAGGTCGGTCATGCTGCGCGCGTGCGGTCGGGGGCTGTTGCGGTCCTCGCAGGTAATGACGAGGCGGTAGCGCCCGGGCTTCAGATCGCGCGGCACGCGGAACATGATGCTCGCGTGCATGTCGCGGATGCGGCCGCGATAGGTCGGGGTGTAGGCGCCGTACTCGGCCTTCTGCCAGATGCGGTTCTGCAGTTCGTCGCGGAGCTCGAGCCCGAACATGAGATTGCAGCCGAAAAGCCCGTCGGCGCCCTGGCGGAAGACCACCCCGTCCATCTCGACGTACAGCAGCACGCTGTCGCCGGCCTCGATCGGGTCCTCGCCCCACGGTTCGTACAACCGGTAGCGCACCACCCGCTTGGCCAGGTCCGCCCCGTGCAGCCGTAGCGGCGCTCGCTCGGCCAGAATCTCGTCGGCGTGCTTGACGAACGCGTCGCAGCGATCGTAGTCGCCGAGCTGCAGGTAGGTATAAGCCATCAAGAGCGGCCAGTTCAGGTTCCGTTCGAGCCGCCCGCTCTCCTCGAGCAACGTCCCCACCCGATCGAGCCGCTCGAGCGCGGCCTGGGGCCTGTCCACCGAGAGGTAGAAACGCGCCAGCATCTCCTGCGGGAGAATCGCGTCCGGCTGCGCCTCCGCCTTGGCCCGCAGCAGCACGTGCAGTTCATCCAGCAGCGCCGACTCCTTCTGCCCGCGCGAGAGCATGCGCCGGTGCTGCTCGAGCTGCTTGATGGATTTGCGCAGCTTCAGCAGGTCCTCGGCCGTGCGCCCCGGATCGTCGCGCATCTCCTCCAGATCGGCGATAAGCTTGTCGACGATGCGGATCTGCGCCTCGCGCTCGGCCTCGGGCTTCGCCGCGCCCTCCTCGCCCGCGCGCAGCCACGCGCAAGCCAGCAGGGCCAGCCCCGCGATCAGGATCCGTCTTCGCCATCGTTTCATGGTATGACCTCCGCTCGACGGAGGATGCCCGGCATACCCGCGGGTTTCGGCGATTACTCGCCCGGCGGCGCCGGCGGCGGCGTCTCCCGGTCCGCCCGCTCCCGGAGTGCCCGCGGATCGGAGACGTCGGCGCTCCAGTTCTTGCGCTCGAGGCTGAAGGCCTGGTCCAGACTGTTCAGCCGTCGCTGCTCGATCCGGGTATCGCGCCGCCCCGTGTCGGCCTCGATGCGCGCGCGGACGTGCTTGAGCTTGTTCAGCGCGCGCGAAAGCTTGACGTACGCCTCGTCGGCTTCGCCCGCGGCCCGGTGCGCCTCGGCCTCGCGGTTCAATTTCTCCGCCTCGTCCAGATCCAGCACGTCCTGCATCTGCCGCTGCCGCATCGCCTCCTGCTGCTCGGCCGTGAGTTGCACCCCGCCGCCGCGCTCGATCTCGCTGCCGTAAATCCAGCTCCACGGCGGCAGGCGATGGGTGAAATACTTGTCCGTGCCGCGCATGAACGGCAACCGCGCGGTCAACACCAGCACGAATGCCAGCAGCAGCACGACCATGCCGCTCCACATGATCAGCTTCGCCCGGAAGCGCACCGCCTTGCGCCGCGCGAGCTGCTCGGGCGTCAGCTCCGCCGGCTCCTCCCCGCCCCGGCGACGCCGGCCGCGGCGGCGCGGGGTGGCCGGCCGCTCCGCCTCCGGCAGCGGCGCCTCCTCAACGGCCACGGACTCCTCGGCAACCAGGCCGGTATCGAGCCAGGCGCGGGGCAGAATCTCGGGCGGATCCTCGGACATGAATTGCAGCAGCATCGCGTGCTCTCCGGAAGGTGCGATCCAGTTGAGATATAGGATATGCCCCGGCGCGGCGGATGTCAATTCCAAAGCCGCCGCCCTCGTCGCCGTCGATTTGGCTTGCGCGCTGCTGCGGCAGTGGCTATACCGTTGCGAACACGACTTGCATCCGTCCGCGAAAGGATTCCCATGCCACTGCCGCGCTTCTCCGGAAACGACCTCCTGCCGTTACTGGTTCCGCACTTGAAAAAGAGCGCCTTTCCCGGCCTCGAGGATGCCGCCCGCAAGCGCGCGGCGATGAACAAGGCCAAGTCGCTCGGCGAGTGGGAGCGCATCGGCAAGCTGCTCTCGGACGGAAAGCCGGTGCCGCGCGTGCTGCGCTCGGATTACCGCGACTACCGCCGCACCGGCACGCGTGAACGCGGACAGGCCGCGTATCAAAAGATGATGGACCGCACCGAGGCCGCCGCCGCGGCGCTCTGGCTCAAGCATCCGTGCGCCGATCCGGATTACCTGCAGGATCTGCTCTGGGCCTGGTGCGAGACGACGAGCTGGGTCTGGCCGGCGCACGAGAACTGCCATGTCGACCTGGCCTCCTCGAAGGTCGGCGCCTTCCTCGGCGAGATCGTCTGGCTGCTGCGCAAGCAACTCGAGGAGGAGGTGCGCGCGCGCGTGGAGACGGCCGTCCTTGAACGCGTGGTTTATCCCGCGCTCGATCCGCGTACCGTCGACTGGTGGCGCACCGCCAAGATGAATTGGAACCACGTCTGCAACGCTAATGCCATCTCCGCCGCGCTCGACCTGGTGCGCGACCCGCACCTTCTCGCGCAAATCCTGCAGCCGCTGATCGAACGCCTCCAGTTCGCCATCGACGGCTTCGGCGACGACGGCAGTTGCCTGGAGGGGCCGGGCTATTGGGGCTACGGTTTCGGCCACTTCGTCACCGCCGCGATCCTGCTCCGGCACCGCACCGGCGGCGGCGTGGACCTGATGGCCGACGAGAAGGTCGCGCGCATCTGCCGCTACCCGCTGGCCGCGCACATCGCCGGGCGCCACCGCGCCTGCTTCGGCGACGCCGGCGAGGGGTACCTGCAGGCCGACGCGGTCTTCGCCGTCAACCGTTTCCACCGCCTGCCCGGGCTCTTCGCCCAGCTCGAACGCGACCGCCAGGGGCGCTACCTGCGCAGGCGCAGCCACGCCGCGCTCTGGCGCTGGCTGCTGCTGTACGACCCGCCGCGAAAGGTGCCGCCGCCGAGTCCCGGGGACGCGCTGCTGCCGGACGTGGGGCTGGTCAAGTTCAACGCCGGCAAGGGCCGCAGGCGCACCGTCCTCATGGCCCAGGCCGGGCGCAACGACTACCCCCACAACCATAACGACGTCGGCACCTTCCTGCTCTACAAGCACGGCGCGTGCCTGCTGAACGACGGCGGACCGCCGGCCTATACCAGCAAGACTTTCGGCCCGCAGCGCTACGAGATCCTCTTCTGCAACTCCTTCGGCCATTCCGTGCCGGTCGTCAACGGCAAAGGCCAGCCGGCCGGCTCGGAATACTACGGCACGCTGGAGGTGGATAACCTCGGGGGCGATGGCGTCAAGCGAGCCTGGATGGAACTGGCCCACGCCTACGACGACAAGTCGCTGAAAAGCCGCGCGCGCGCCCTCGCCTTCCACCCCGACGGCACGCTGGAGTTGACCGACACGTACGAGTTCACCCGCAAGCCGCGGGCGGTGGAGGAGGGTTTCATGACCTTCGCGCCCGCGCGCCTGATCAAGAACGGCGGCGGCGTACGCATCGGCACCGGCAAGGCCACGCTGACGCTGCGCGCGGTCGAAACCCCGGGGCGCTTCGTGGTCAAGCGTCTGGAGAAAGAATCGGCCGAAGGCGCCACCGGCCGCGTGGCGACCCGCATCGCCTTCATGCCCCGAACGCTGGCGAAGAAGATGACCCTGGCGTTCCGGATGGCGTAGCCCGTGGCGCTACTCGCCACCCTCGTCCGCGGGCTTCTCGGGCGCGGTCGGTGTACTTGTCGCCGTACCAGCCGCGGAAGAGGAGGATATCCCCGCGCCGCAGACGCCCGCCGCGAGCGAGAGTCCG
The DNA here is from genome assembly GCA_964457365.1 of uncultured Planctomycetaceae bacterium. GTDB lineage: Bacteria > Planctomycetota > SZUA-567 > SZUA-567 > SZUA-567 > CAYWFP01. The sequence goes on along the minus strand of CAYWFP010000019.1, from coordinate 969 downwards.
CGGCCGGCGACGGAGACATGCGCGAAAAGTTGGAGTATCCGCCACCGCGGGAGCGCACGTGCCACGGCTGTCCCCGCCTGCCGGGAGCTTATCCCTCTTTTTAACCTTTACCCGAAATACCGGCGCGCTGGTGGCGATCACCGGGGACATGAAGCGCCGGGACGACGACGACCTGGCCAACCTGGGGTTCACCTGTGCCCCGGCCAAGCCGATCAAGGGCAAAGACCTGCTCGGCGCCTGGCGGAGCATGCGAGGGTGCAATTCCTTTCCTCTTGTGCCGATGGTCGCAACGCAAGGAAGGCGCACGACATCGCCTGCCGTGCGCCTTCTCGGATTGCCCGACCGTCGTCATCGACCGCGCCAGACTCAGCCCTGCACGCGCAGGTTGTTCTCGATCACCTTCGCGCCCGCCTCCTTGGCCTCTTCGGCGGCCTGCCGGCGTTTGAACCAGCTGTCGCTCACCCCGTCGAGCGTCACCACACCGTCGTCGACGGTGACGATTACGTTCTCCTCCTCGACATAAGGGTTCCAGTACAGCTCGCGCTTGACGTCCCCGTGGAGCGTCAGGTCCGTCTTGTAGATCCACTCGCGCGAAACGGTCAGATTGTTGTCGATGGACTGCACGCCCCGGACGCGGAAAACCACGTCGGCACCCCGTAGCGGCGCGGCCGCGGAGGAGACGTAACCGGCGAATCGCAGATCTATCCGCCGCCCGCCAGGCAAGTTACGGAAAACAGCTTGACAACGCCGGTGCGGGTCATAGACTGTGACGCGGGAGTGTAGCTCAGTTGGTAGAGCAACGCCCTTTTAAGGCGTAGGTCCAGGGTTCGAATCCCTGCGCTCCTACCAGATGCGGAGAATCGGTCATTCACGGCGACGCCGCCGAGTCCGAATTCAACGTGTCCCCATCGTCTAGCCTGGTCCAGGACACCAGCTTTTCAAGCTGGCGACCGGGGTTCAAATCCCCGT
>CAYWFP010000018.1:0-49245 GCA_964457365.1 uncultured Planctomycetaceae bacterium | reverse complement strand
GCCGCAGTGCTCGTAGTCCGAGAGCATCCGCGCCTCGTCGCGCACGCCGATCTGGCGCATCTCGATGCGGGTGCGGTAGCGCCGGGCCAGTTCCTTGACCAGTTCGCGGAAGTCGACCCGGCCGTCGGCGAGGAAGTAGAAGACGATCTTGTCCCCGCTGAAAAGATGCTCCACCGCCGCGAGCTTCATCGGCAGCTTGCGCTTCTGGATCGCCGAGGCGCAGTAGTGCATCTCCTCCGCCTCCTTGACCTCGCGGATATGACGGATGATGTTCAGGTCGTGCTCGGAGGCCACGCGCAGCACTTCGCCCAAGCCCTTGACCTCCCGCTCGACCGGCGTCGGCTTGCCCGCGGTCTCGCCCCAGTCCACGCCGCGGTCGGTGCGGATGATCACCACTTGCCCCGGCGCCAGATCGTCCGCCTCGGCGAGAAAGTTCTCCACCTCGTTCATCTGCCCGTAGCGGACGCTGATAATGTATTTGCCCATCCTCAGGAATCCTTTCCGCCGCCGGGCACCGGCGTCCTGGCGTCGTCGCGTTTCAGACTCCCCCACCACTTCAGCAGGCAGATCAGGTATCCCAGCGACAGCCCGGGCATGAACCCGGCGCCGAAGGGAACGGAGTGCTTGCCGAACAAGTCGTACTCGCTCAGGTCCGCGGCGAAGTAGACCGCCGCCAGCACCAGCAGCGGCGCCAGCATCGACGGTAGGTGCAGCAGCGGGAGATTCGGGACCGTCGTATTCCGCATGGCGCTCCTGTTCCGCGGATCCATCCTTATCATCATGCACAGCCCGCGTCCGAAACGCAAGAGGCGAGGCGGAAACGACTAGCGCGCGGCGCGGCGCAGCGCCGCGACCGTCTCCAGCGCGGCGGTATGCAGCACCAGCTCGGGCCTGACGTTGGCCGCCAGTTGCTCGCCGCTCTGCCAGAGCGCGCCCAGCGCCCGCGCCAGGGCGGTGGCCGCGCCTCCGCGGCGCAGCCGGCGCCGCAGTTGCAGCGCCAGCAGGTCCAGCAGGTCCGCGGCGCGCTCGCGTTTCTCCTGGGCGTTGCCGGCGTCGTGGAGCGCGTCCCTCATACCCTCGCCCAGACGGACCGCGCCGACGGGAGTCAGTTCGCCCAGGGCGTCTTCGAGCCAGTGCCAGCGCGCCAGCGCCTCCTCCTCGCTCAACGCCAGGGCCGCGCCGAGCGAGCCTTCGGCCATCGCCGCCAGAGTCGCGGCGTCATGCGTATCGACCGCGTTCCGGGCGCACAGGACCTCGGTGATGCGCGCTTCCGGCAGCGGCGCCACCGCGACGCGGCGGCAGCGGCTGACCACCGTCGCCGGCAGCCGGTCGCGCGCGGCCGTGGTCAGCAGCACGATGCTGCCGCCGGGCGGCTCCTCCAGGGTTTTCAGGAAGGCGTTGGCCGCCTCCGCCTGCATGCGCTCGGCGTCGGGGATGAGGCAGACGCGGCGCGCGGCGAGTGCGGGTCGGAGATGCAGAAACTCGAGCACCGGCGGGTGGTCGACGTCCTCCTTGTTCGCTTCGTGGCGGCGCTCGACGAAGCGGCCGATGCGCAGGCGCGGCGCCTCGCGCGGGACTTCCAGATAATCGGGGTGCGTCTGCTGCGCGAAGAGCTTGCAGGCGTGGCATGCGCCGCAACTGTCCGCGCCGGGCTCCTGGCACAGCAGCCGCCTGGCCAGCGCGCGCGCGAGGGTGTATCTGCCGGTGCCGTGGCGCCCCTCGAAGAGGTAGGCGTGGTTGAGGCGGCCGCGCGCGAGGTCGGCGCGAAGCTCGGAGAGCGCCTGTTCCTGCCCGATCAGGTCATGGAAGCAGCTCATCGATCACCTCCAGCACCTCGCGCGTCACCTCCAGGATCGGGCGCGCCGCGTCGATGATGGTGGCTTTCTCCGTCGGCAGCGCGTCGGCAAAGCCGAGGTAGCGCTGGCGCACCTCGGTGAAGAAGAGCAGGCCTTTCTGCTCCATGCGGTCCTGCTCGCGCCCCACCCGTTCGAGCCCCACCTCCGCCGGCACGTCCAGAAAGAGGATGTGGTCGGGCTCGACGCCGCGGTGGCCCTTCTCGACGATCTCGCGCAGTTCCTGTTCGCCGATCTCGCCGTGCTGCAGCACGCCCTCGACGCCCTGGTAGACCAGCGTGGAGATATGGAAGCGGTCGGCGAAGACGAGCCTGCCCTTCGCCAGCGCCGGGCGGATCACCTCGCCCACCAGTTGCGCGCGGCTGGCGACGTACAGGAGAAGCTCCGTCATCGGCGTCATGTTCTCGTGCTCGCGGTCGAGGAGGATCTCGCGGATGCGCCCGCCGATGGCGGTGCCGCCCGGATCGCGCACGAAGAGCGCGTCGCGTCCCTTGACCCGCAGATGCCCCTTGATCTCCTCGATCATGCTGCTCTTGCCCGAGCCGTCGGGGCCTTCCAGAACGATGAATTTTCCTGCCATGCGCGTGTCATTCCCCGATGTACTGGGTGCGGTAGCCCAGTCTGCCGTGCTTGTATTCGTAGAGGCGGAACGTCGCCTGCCGGCCGTAGCGTTCGGCCACCGGCGCACCGACATAGAGCGGTACGTTTCCCAGCCAGTGATGCTCGTCGCGGTGAAAGTGCCCGGCGATGACGGCCTTGACGCCGTGGCGGTTGAGCAGGTCGACCCAGCGCGTGCGCAGCGGCTCGCGCCAGCCTGCGGAGACGCTCGTCTTGGTGGCGGTGACGTAGAGATCCCGCACCGACGGCCAGTGGTGGAAGACGAGCGCCGGTTTCTCGCTCGCGGCGAGCTTCTGTTCCAGCCAGACGAGCGGATCGCCGCCGTCGGGGGGGTAGTCCTGGCTCAGCGGCTCGGTGCAGACGAAGAGAAAGCGCACGCCGTGATACTCGGCCTCGTGATTGAGCGGCCCGAAAGCCTCGCGGTAGGCCGCGGCCCATGCCGCGTGATCCTGCTTGAGGATATCGTGGTTGCCCGCGAGGTAATGCACCGGCGCTTTCAACGGCGCGAAGAGGGCTTTGGCCCGCTTTACGGATTCCGGGTCGCGCGTCAGGTCGGTGGTGATGTCGCCGGTGACGACGACGCAGGCGAGAGGCACGGGCAGGCGGTTGACGTAGTCGACCACCCGCGCCAGCCGCCTGGCGTTCTCCGGATGTTCGCCGACGTGGGTGTCGGTGATCTGCACGAAATAGAAATCCGGCTCGCTCTCCCCGGCCCCGCCGGCGCGAACGAGGGCCAGGAGCGTCAGAAGCAGCGCTGCTGCCATGCGTTTCATTCCCGTTCCTCCCTGGTCTCGGAGAACGCTTCCTCGGCGTTGTAACTGCTGCGCACGAACGGCGCCGCGGCGACCATGCCGAAGCCCAGCCGCGAGAGCTGTTGCCGCAGCGTCGCGAATTCCTCCGGCGGAACGTAGCGCTGCACCGGCAGGTTGACCAGGCGCGACGGTTGCAAATACTGCCCCACCGTCAGCATGTCCACGCCCGCCTCGCGCAGGTCGTTGCCGACGGCGAGAACCTCGGCCTCGGTCTCGCCCAGCCCGAGCATCAGCCCGCTCTTGGTCGTCAGCCCCGGATGCCGGTGCTTGACAAACGCCAGCAGTTCGAGGCTGCGCCGGTAGTCGGCCTGCGGGCGGACCTGCGCGTAGAGGCGCGGTACGGTCTCGACGTTGTGGTTGAAGACTTCCGGGAGGCTGTCGGCGGCGACCGCCCGGGCCGCGCGCTCGCCGCGGAAGTCCGGCGTCAGGATCTCGATAGTCGTCTGCGGCGTCGCCGCACGCACCGCGGCGACGGTGGCGGCGAAGTGCGCGGCTCCGCCGTCGGGCAGGTCGTCGCGGGTCACCGAGGTGACGACCGCGTGCGTGAGTTCGAGCCGCTTCACCGCCTCGGCCACGCGGGCGGGTTCGGTCGGGTCCAGCGGCGCCGGCGGTTCGCGCGAGACGGCGCAGAAACCGCAGTGACGGGTGCAATTCGGCCCCATCAGCAGAAACGTGGCGCGCCCCTTGGCGTAGCATTCGACCGTGTTGGGGCAGCGCGCGCTCCGGCAGACGGTATGCAGCTTCAGGTCGTCCAGGCAGGTGTCGACCCGCTTCGGCGGTCGGCAGGGGAGGCGGATCTTCAGCCACGGCGGGCGGGTGGAGTCGGGCCGGGTCGAGGCCATGTCGGGTCCTTGCCAGAGGGATGCGGTAAGACGATCCGGAGGCGGGGGATTATATCCGGCTTCGGTCAATCCGGCCAGACTTTCTGCGGGTGAAAGGGGAAGACCCGGCAGAACGCATCAAGCAGGCGGTCCCCCTCGGTCTCCATCGCGAAGGTCTGGCCGGTCACTTCGGCCAGGCTGGTCACGCCGCCTTCGGTCGCGGCGATGCCGCACGGGACCATGTAGTCGCGAAACGGCCTCAACTCGGGCTGGATATTGACGGCGAAGCCGTGCCAGGTGATCCACCGCGTCACCGCGATGCCGATCGCTGCGATCTTGTTCCTGTCGACCCAGACGCCGGTTTTTCCCCGAATGCGGTGTCCTGCAATACCGTGAATGCCGATATAGTGTATAATGGCGGTCTCGAGTTTGCGCATGTATTTGTGCAGGTCTTTCTCCATCGTGTCCAGGCGGAGCACGGGGTAAACCGTCCACTGGCCCGGCCCGTGATAGGTGATATCGCCGCCGCGGCCGACATGACGGAGTTCGATCTGCTGGGCCGCGAGCGCGGTCTTGTCGCGCAGCAGGTGTTCCTCGCCGCCGCTGCGGCCGATGGTGATTACCGGTCGGTGCTCGACGAGGATGAGTTCCTCCGGTGCGGTCGGGTCATGCCGCAGGCGCTCGACCGCGTCGCGCTGGAGCGTTTCGGCCCGGTCGTACGGGCAGGCGCGCAGGCGCCGGATGCTGAGCGGGCGGGTGCTGGTTGGGCTCAAACAGGCTCCCGTTTGCCGGGGACGTGTCTATCGGGGCGCGATTATTCTGCCCTGGTGGCGGTCTGTCGGGACATGTAAGGATAGCATCGCTCTTTCCAGAATTCCAGGGCGTAGCAGAGTCCGTAGAGCGTCAGAAGGAGCAATGCCCACAGAAACAGGCCGGCGCCGTTTCCTCGCGAAGGCGTCCCGTGTGAGAAAGTGCCGTTTGATGCCGAAACAGTCGTATCGTTATTGGAATGTTTCATCAGGTGTTCTCGGCCAGACCGTACAGTCGAATTCTATGGCGTTTTGTGATATTCGTCAAGATAGCAGTGTGAGAGAAACAAGCAGGAGGGTGTGCATCGGATGTCCCGGAAATAACTTAATGCTTAAATTTCTGATTGTTGATTTTTGCAAAAATAGATGGCATAAATTCTATTCAGTTTCCGGCTTACAAAATTTTAAACTCTTTGTTATGAAGCATTAAAGTTATTTGGGTTTGACAAAATGATTTTTCGTGAAGTAAAGTCAAACGGGTTTGACTAAGCAAGTTTATCGTGTTACAATCGAGACATACTGATAATTGGGACCAGGAGGAACGGGAATGAGTGCAAACGATGCAAGCAGCGCGAAACGGGGGTTGTCGCTGGGCAAGGTCGCGCAATATTGCGGCGTCACGCGCAAGACGATTCTGCGTTGGGTGCAGGACGGCCTGATCCAGAGCTTCACCCTCCCCAGCGGTCATCATCGCGTACAGCCCGAGGAACTCGTGCGCTTTCTGCGCGCACACGACATGCCGGTTCCGGAGGATCTCAGCGGCGAGGCCAAGCAGACGGTCCTGGTGGTCGACGACGAGGCGCATATCCGGCGCCTGATCTCCGACCTGCTGCGCAGCCATTTCAACGTCGAGGAAGCGACCAACGGCGTCGAGGCCTGCCTCAAGATGGGGGCCAACCCGCCGGCCATCCTCATGCTCGATTACCGCATGCCGCACATGGACGGCGTGGAGGTGATCCGCCAGGTGCGCCGCGACAAGCGTTTCGCCAAGACCAAGATCGTCGTCGTCAGCGCGCACGTTACCCAGGAGTTGACCACTCAGCTCGAGGGGCTCGCCGACGCGATTCTGAAGAAGCCTTTCTCTCCCGCGCAGATCGTGGAGACGGCCATGAGCGTGGCCTTTGCCGAACAGGACGTGTGACCGCATGCGCTGCCAGGGGCTTCCCATGCAGGAATTTCTCGTCGTCGGCGCCGATCGGGGGCATGCCCGGCGACTGACCGAACTGCTGCGCGACAGCGGCATCGATTCGCGCCGCGCGCGCAGCGTGGACGAAGCTCTGCGCCTGGCGCAACTGGAACGGATCGAAGGGATCTTCTGCTGCCATCCGCTCGCGTCGGGCTCGGTCTTCGCCCTGATCGATGCGCTGCGGGGCAGGGCGTCGGCGCCGCCGGTGACGGTCGTCAGCGAGTTCGCCCGGAGCCACGAAGCGGCCATGGCGGTCAAGCGCGGCGCTTTCGATTACCTGCCCGCGCCGTTCGATCCGTCCGAGGTGCAGGCCTGCGTCAACCGCATGCGCCGCGCCCATCGCCTCGAGAACGGACCGGGTAACATCCGGTTCGAGGCCGACGCGGGCATCTTCGTCATCGTCTTTCCCGCCGAGGTTTCCTACGAGGATGCCATCGCCCTGAACCGTCTGATCGAGGCGGGGCTGCCGCTTCCCGAGCGCGGGGTGATCGCGGACGTCTCGGCGACGAGCTACTTCTCCAGTACCGGCATCGGCAGCCTCTTCCTGCTGCACGAGCATTACGAATCCCTGCCGCGCCGGATCGTCATCGCCGGCGCCAACGTCCAGGTGCGCTACGTTCTGCGCCTCGCCGGCGCCGACGCCTGTTTCGATTTCGCCGAGTCGACGGCGGACGCGAAAGCGGCCTTGGAAACCGCGGACGCGCCGCATAACCGCTGAGCCCCGCCACCCCCGCCGTTTGTTTCGACGCGGACTCGTTCTCCTCCTCTATGCCTTGCGCTTCTCTTCCGGTGAAGGTGAAGATGACGATGCCGGGGCTTGCAAAAAGACCGCCCACGCTTAGGATCGTAGCTTTCGACCGTACCCGGAGAACCGCGCGTGACGAACCGGATGCGTCTGGAAGAGGAAGCCGACGCCCTGCGCCTGGTCTGTCGCGGTCACCGGGGCGTCGGCGGCGCGTTCGTCCTGCTGGGCGTGCTGTTGCTGGCGTTGGTCGTCTTCGTCGCTGGCAGGACGGGATGGCAGACGCCGTGGCTCGTCTACGCCGTCGCTCTCGGCTTTGCCATGGTCTGGCTGATCCTGGGCGGCCGGGCGCTGGCCTACCGCGCGGAGACGCGGTTCGACAGTTCCGGCGTAGAGTTCCGTTCGCACGGTTTGATCGGCTCGCGCCGCTGGCGTCTGGCGGCCGTCGAGGTCGCCGCGGTGCTGGTTGTATGCAATCCGGGGGCGGCGTCGGTCGATCTGAAGCTGTGCGACTCCGGAGGGCGATGCTTTCCGATGGCCGCGCAGGTGCCGCGGGAAGGCGGCTACGAGACCCCGCGCGCCATTGCCGCGTTTCTGGCTTGCGCGCTGGACGTTCAGGCGGAGTGAAGCGAGATGCGATTCACGAAGGTTGCGCTCGAGTTGGTGCATGCGAAATTGCCGCCGCGCGTGGTGACGTCGGCCGAACTCGAGGAGCGGCTGGCGCCGGTCTACGAGCGGCTGAAGCTGCCCGCGGGGCGGCTGGAGCTGATGACCGGCATTCGCGAGCGCCGCTTCTGGGAGCCGGGCACGCGGCCGAGCGAGATGGCGGCTCGCGCGGGCGCGGCGGCGCTGAAACGGAGCGGAATCCCGCCTGAGGACATCGGCTGCCTGGTGCACGCCTCGGTGAGCCGGGATTTTCTCGAGCCGGCCACGGCTTCTGTGGTGCATCAGGCGCTGGGCCTGGGCGAGACCTGCGCTATCTTCGACCTCTCCAACGCCTGCCTCGGGGTCTTGAACGGCATGGTGCAGGTGGCGGCGATGATCGAAACGGGCCTGATCCGCGCCGGGCTGGTCGTCGCCGGCGAGACCGCCGAGGGCTTGCACGAGGCGACGCTACGGCAGATCCTGAATGACGCGACGCTGACGCGGCAGGGATTCAAGCGGCACTTCGCCTCGCTGACCATCGGCTCGGGCGCGGCGGCGGTGCTGCTGCGCCATCGCGACGCCGCCGCGACGGGGCATCGGCTCTTGGGCGGAGCGGTTCTGACCGACAGCGAGGCGAGCCGGCTCTGCCGGGAGGATACCGGCGCGCCCCGCACCGAGGCGGGGCCGCTGATGACGACCGACAGCGAGGCGCTGCTGCATGCGGGGTGCGCGCTGGCCGGGCGGACGTGGGAGGCGTGCAAGCGGGCGCTCGACTGGACGAACGAAACGCCCGCGCGCGTCTTCACCCACCAGGTCGGGCGTGCCCACAGCCGCCTCCTCTTCGAAACCCTCGGGCTGGATCCGGCGCTGGATTATCCCACGGTCGACACCTTGGGCAACACCGGCTCGGCGGCGCTGCCGACGGCGCTGGCGCTGGGGACGGAGGCGAAGCCGCCCGCCGCGGGCGAGCGGATCGCGCTCTTGGGTATCGGTTCGGGGCTCTCGGCGATGATGCTGGGACTGGCGTGGTGAGATCATGACGCGCGACGTGCACCAGGCCCTCGGCGAGTTGTACCCCTTCGTCTCCCGTTATCGCGACGTGATCGACGCGCGCATGCATTACCTCGACGAAGGGCGGGGCGCGCCGGTGGTGATGCTGCACGGCAACCCGAGCTGGTCGTTTCTTTACCGCGATCTGGTGCGCGTCCTGGCGCCGACGCGGCGCTGCCTCGTGCCCGACCATGTCGGCATGGGCCTCTCGCAGAAGCCGCAGGCATATCCCTATACATTAAAGAGGCATATCGACAACCTCGAAAACCTGCTCGCGGCGACGCTCGGTGAAGACGAGCCGGTCGACCTGGTCGTGCACGACTGGGGCGGTGCTGTCGGCTGCGGCTGGGCGGTGCGCCATCCGCGGCGCGTGCGGTCGTTGGTGGTGATGAACACGGCCGCGTTTCCGGGCGGACGCATCCCGCGGCGCATCGCTGTCTGCCGCTGGCCGTTTCTGGGGGCGCTGGCGGTGCGGGGCCTTAACGGTTTCGTCCTGGCGGCCACGCGCATGACCACCTTGCGGCCGCTTGCGCCGCAAGTCAAGGCGGGCTACCTGTTTCCGTACGATTCATGGGCCAGTCGCATCGGCATTCTGCGTTTCGTCCAGGACATCCCGCTGCACGCGGAGGCGCCCAGCCACGCGGTGCTGGCGGATATCGAAAACAAACTCGCCTCATTGCGTCCGGCGCGGATGCTGTTACTATGGGGCATGCGGGACTGGTGCTTCACGCCGGCGTTTCTGCGGCACTGGAAGGCGGCGTTTCCGCAGGCGGCCACGGAGGAGTACGACGCGGGGCATTACGTTCTGGAGGATGTCGGGGACCCCGCGCTGGCGCGCATCGCCGCGTTCCTGGACGAGGACGACTGACTGTGCTGGACAAGGACTTCACACCCGGGCCGACGACCAACGTGCTGCGTCTGTGGAATGCGCAGATGGAGCGCGAGATGCCCGCCAGCGACGAGCTCTGCAATATCGCCATGCGCCTGCGCCGGTGCGCCGAGACGCACCCGCGGAAGGACGCGGTGCGCGCACCGCGCGGGCGCGACTGGTTCGGCCGGCTCGTCTACGAGCGTATCACCTTCCGCGATCTCGACCGCGAGAGCGACGCCTGCGCGCGCGGCTTCGAGCGCATCGGCCTGGTGCGCGGCGTGCGCACGCTGGTGATGCTGCGTCCGGGTATCGACTTCTACACCGTCCTCTTCGCGCTCTGGAAGACCGGCGCGGTGCCGGTGCTGATCGATCCGGGCATGGGCATCGACCGGTTGTTGCGCTGCATCGAGGCCGCGCAGCCCGAGGCGATGATCGGCACGCCGCTGGCGCACTGGGTGCGGCTGCTCAAGCCCGGGGCGTTCCGCTCGCTCCTGCATTGGGTCACCGTCGGGCGGCGCTGGCTCTGGGGCGGGTATGCGCTCAGGAAGCTGCGCGACCGGCGCGACGAGGCCCTGCCGCTCTCGCCGACGCGGCCGGGGCACCTGGCGGCGGTGCTTTTCACCACCGGCAGCACCGGCCCGGCCAAGGGCGTGGAGTACGAGCACGGCATGTTCGACGCGCAGTGCGAGCTGATCCGGCAGACCTACGGCATCGGCGGCGATGACATTGACCTGCCGACCTTCCCCGCGTTCGGGCTCTTCTCGGTGGCGCTGGGGATGACCGTGGTGATTCCGCGCATGGATCCGACGCGGCCGGCGGAGGTGGATCCGCGGGCGATCGTCGAGGCGCTCCGCGCGCACGACTGCACCTTCAGCTTCGGCTCCCCGGCGCTCTGGGGGCGCGTGGCCGACTACTGCGCGCGGGAAGGGATCCGGCTGGAGACGTTGCGCAAGGTGCTCATGGCCGGCGCGCCGGTGCCGGTGGCGATCCACCGGACGCTGCTCGAGGAGGTTCTGCCCGCGGGCGCCCAGACGCATACGCCCTACGGCGCCACCGAGGCCCTGCCGGTCTCGGACATGGCCGGCGGCGAGGTGCTGGAGAAGACGGCCGAACTCACCGCGGCGGGCAAGGGCTTCTGCGTCGGGCGGGAGGTGCACGGCGTGCGCGTGGAGATCATCCCCATCGACGACGGCCCCATCGGGGGCTGGCGGGAGGAACGGATCCTGTCGGCGAACGAGATCGGCGAGATCGTCGTCCGCGGGCCGGCGGTGACCAAGCGCTACTATCGAAACGAAGAGGCTACGCGTTTGGCCAAGATCCCCGACGCGACCGGCTTCTGGCACCGCATGGGCGATGTGGGCTACAAGGACGAGCCCGGCCGCATCTGGTACTGCGGGCGCAAGGCCCACCGCGTGCGGACGCCCTCGGGTACGCTCTACACCGTCTGCTGCGAGGCGATCTTCAACCGGCACCCGGCGGTGAAGCGCACCGCGCTCGTCGGCATCGGCACTCCCCCGCAGCAGGAGCCGGTGCTGATCGTCGAACAACATCCCGAGAAGGCGATGAACGAGACGGCGCTGCGCGAGGAATTGCGGGAGATCGGCGCCGAATACGAGCACACCCGCGGGATCGGGCGTATTCTCTTCCATCCCGCGTTCCCGGTCGATATCCGCCACAACGCCAAGATCTTCCGGGAGAAACTCGCCGTCTGGGCTGCGGAGCGCCTCTCGTGACGATGCTGGTCACCGGCGGCGGCGGCTTTCTCGGGCGGCACCTCGTCGAGCAATTGCGGCGGCGGGGCGAAACGGTGCGCGTGCTGGGCCGGCGCGATTACCCGGATCTGCGCGCGCAAGGCGTCGAGACGGTGCGAGGCGACCTGGCCGATGCCGCGGCCGTGCGGAAAGCGTGTGCGGGCGTGGACGCGGTCTTCCATGTCGCGGCCAAGGCCGGCATCTGGGGCGCGCGCGCGGACTACTGCCGCGCCAACGTCATCGGCACGAGGAACGTTCTCGCCGGCTGCCGCGCGCACGCGGTGCCGAGGCTGGTCTATACCAGCACCCCCAGCGTCGTCTACGGGCGCGAGCCGATCGAGAACGGCAACGAGTCGCTGCCGTATCCGCCGCGCCACCTCACCCATTACGCCGCGACCAAGGCCGAGGCCGAACGGATGGTGTTGCGGGCCAACGGCGAGGACTTGATGACTTGCTCGCTGCGCCCGCATCTGATCTGGGGACCGGGCGACACGAATCTCGTGCCGCGCATCGTCGCGCGCGCGCGGCGCGGCAGGCTGCGCCGTATCGGCTCCGGAGAAAACCGTATCGGCGTCAGTTACGTCGAGAACGTCGCCGAGGGGCATCTCTGCGCCTGCGACCGGTTGGTCGCCGGATCGCCCGTCCGCGGGCGGGCGTATTTCATCAACGAGGCCGAACCGGTCGACTGCTGGGCGTTCATCGACCGCATCCTCGACGCGTGCGGTGCGCCGCGCGTGAAGAAATCCGTTTCTCTCTCGACGGCCTGCCGCCTCGGCGCGCTGCTGGAAATCGTCTATACGCTCTTGCATGTAACAAGCGAGCCGCCGATGACGCGGTTTCTGGCCCTGCAACTGGCGACGAGCCATTGGTTCGATATCTCCAGGGCAAGGCGCGAACTGGGCTGGACGCCGCGCGTCGACGTCGAAGAGGGGCTCAAGAGGTTGGGAACATGGTGGAGAGCGGCAGGGGAATGATGCGGGGCTCGCATTCGGGCGACTGTCCTTCCGGCACCGACCCGCGGCGCCGCGTCGCAAAGAACAGCCCCGCCTTGCGGCGGGGCTGTTCGGGTTGTCGTGAAGTAATGGTTCGTCTTACAGCGGGCGGACCTCGGTCGCTTCCGGGCCTTTCCGCCCCTCGGCGGGCGTGAATTCGACCTTCTGGTTCTCCTTCAGCGTTTTGAATCCGTCCCCCGTGATGTTGGAGTAATGGACGAAAAGGTCCGCTCCGCCGTCCTCGGGAATGATGAATCCGTAGCCCTTCTGATCGCTGAACCACTTCACCGTGCCTGTTGCCACAACCAACTCCTTGTTCTCCCCTGTCGCGGCAGGGTCATTCCTTCCCCCTGAATACGCAATTCCGTAACAGGCCCGAGGGACACAACCCGCTACATGCACACGACCATAATTAAACCGTCTCGGAATCGGAAAGTCAATAGAAACCGATTCGGCAGGGGCAAAACCTGCGGCAAGGCCACCGGATCGGTCGATATGATATGTATAACTCGCTGTTGTTGAAGATGTTGTGGGGTGGGCGCCCAGCGGGCGGGGCGACTATTCGGCGCTGGTTGATAACGTTGTTATTCCAGCTTCGGCAACGGGTTGGATTTTTTTCTTCCACGGCAGGATTTTCTTCAAACGCGTACCCCGTTTTCGTATGATTGATGCACGTATCTATATGAGGTGCAGGTGATTCGAGATCCGGTTTCGGTTGAATCCGATGCGGTGCCCCGGCGCACGCGGGGCTGGCTCGGACAAGGAGTATATCGCATGCGTTTCCGGTTCTGGTTGACGCTTCCGGCCATCATGGCGTTCTGCCCGCTGACGCAGGCGCAGGACGAGGCCGAGGAGAACTTCATCTACGCGCGCACCCTCGTTGTCGAGCGTCGCGACTACGATATCGCCGCGCAGAAATTCGCCGCTTTCGTCCAGACGCATCCGGACCACCCGCGCGCGCCCGAGGCGATGTCGCTGATGGCGGTCTGTTTCTCCAACCAGCAGAAAGACGCCTCCGCGGCCGACGCGTACCTGCGCCTCTTGAAACAGTACCCGAATGCCCGGGAGAAGCTCCGCGCCGAAGCCATGATCAGCGGCGGGCATGCCGCGTTCAAGGTCGGGCGCTTCGGCCAGGCGATCGAGCTCTATACCATGCTGCTTAAGAACTTCCCGCGCTCGCCGGATACGGAGGAGGCGCTGTTGTGGCGCGGCGAGGCCCAGGCGCGGCTGATGAACGCCCACGCCAAGGCCGGCCGCGGCGAGGAGGAGGCGGCCGCGTACGAAGCGGCGCTGAAGGATTTCGAGGCGTTTCTGCTGCGCTATCCGGCGAGCAAGCGCGTGCCGGACGTGCTGTACGGCGCCGGCTTCGCCGGCTACGATCGGCAGGACTACGCCCGCGCGGTCGAGTTCTTCGGCAAGTTCCTCGCCGAGGCGAAGGACGACCGGCGCGCGGCCGAGGCGCAGTACTTTTTGGCCGAGAGCTGGTACTGGCAGGAGGCGTACCCGCGCGCGCGGCAGGCCTTCGAGGTCGTGGTCGCGGAGTATCCCCGGAGCGACCACCTCGCCGAGGCGCGCAGCGGCATCGCCTGGTGCGACTACGCCGAGGGCAAGCTCGTCGACGCCGCGCGGGGCTTTATCGAGGCCTCGCGCCTCTGCGGCGAGGACCGCGCGCAGGCGTTGAGCGCGCTCTACGACGCCGGCAGCGCCTTCCGCGAGGCCGGCAAGCCGGAGAAGGCCGAGGTCCAGTTCGCCGCCGTCGCCGCCGCCGAGGGGCATCCCCGCCGCGGCAAGGCCCTCTTCCGCCTCGCGGAGATCAAACGCGACGCGGCCCGGAAGGCCGGCGGCGAGGCGCGCGCGGCCGGACTGCGCGAAGCGGTCCGCCTCTTCACCGAGGCGCTGAACGAGCCGTCCGTCGGCGAGAGCGCGCCGGAGACGGCGATGTTCCTCGGCGAGACCTACCTCGACCTGCGCGACTTCGAGCGCGCGGCGCAGGTCTTCGCCAGCATGCACCGCCAGTGGCCCGACCACCGCTTCGCGCCGTACGCGCTCTATCACCTGGCCCTGGCGCGGTCGCAGAACGAGGAGTACGACAAGGCCGCCACGACCATCCGCGAGTTGCTGCGCCAGTACCCCAAGAGCCGGCTGCGCCTGCAGGCGGCCTACGCCATGGCCGAGTGCCAGTGGGCGCTGGGGAAGAAGCAGAAGAGCCGCCTGGCCTATACCTGGATCGCCGACAAGGGCCCGGCCTGGGCGCAAAGCTTCCGCGACGAAGCCGGCCAGCCCGCGCCGGGGCTGGCGGAGAAGGCGCGCGAACTGGCCGCCGACAGCCTCTTCCGCCTCGGCGAATCCTTCTACCCCGACGAGAACCGCGACGCCGCGCGCAGTTTCTACGCCCGGCTGATCGCGGAGTATCCCGAGAGCCCGCAGGTGGCGCTGGCGCATCTGCGCACCGCGGAGATGGCCGAGTTGGACAAGCGCTACGAGCGGGCCGAGGAAGGTTACGCCCGGGCGCTCCAGGCCGTCGGCGACGGTGCCGGCCGCGCCAACGACGAGGCCGCCCGCCACGCGCGCTGCCGCATCGGCGTGGTCAAACTGTTGCGCGCGCAGCAACTCGCCGCCGGAGAAGCGCGGGCGAAGCTGCTGGAGGAGGCGCTCGGGCGGCTGGGAGCGTTCCTGGCTCAGCGCCGCGACGACCCGCTGGCGCCGGTGGCGCTCTACTATCGCGGCGAGGCGTTGTACGCGCAGGGCAAGCGGACCGAGGCGCTCGCGGACTACCAGGCCGCTTACAAGGCCGATCCGAAAGGCGAGTTCGCCGACGCGGCGCTCTTCGGCGCGGCGTGGTGCCGGCGCGACCTGGGCGATACGGACCGGGCGCGCGAGCTCTTCCAGCGTCTCGTCGACGCCTTCCCCGAAAGCACCTACCGCCCCGACGCGCTGTACCTGCTGGCCAGCGACAAGCGCGAGGCCCGGGAGTACGACACCGCCCTCGCCGACGCCGAGGCGATCCTCGCCGACCACCCGCGCAGTTCCTTCGCCGCGCGCGCGCGCATCGAGAAGGCGCGCATCCTCGACGCCATGGGCCGTCACCGCGACGCGGTGCTGGAGTTGACCAACCTGCTGCACGAGAAGCCCGAGTGCCCGGAGACGCCCGAGGCGCTCTACGCGCTGAGCTGGGCGTGGTGGGGCGTCTCCAAGCCCAAGTTCGAGGCCGCCGGAAAAGCCGAGGCGAAGTACCGCGCGCTCGTGGGCGAGAGCGACCTCGAATCCCTGGCCGGCGCCAGAAAGGTAAGCGCGCGCGAGTGGAAGGCCAAGTGGGATGAGCTCGAGCAGGCCGCCCGCGCCGACGAGGACAACATGGCCAAGGTGCTCAAGCGCCTGACCCGCGAGCAGCCGGACTTTTCCTACATCGACGCGGTCTGGCTGCGCCTCGGGGAGGTCTCCTACGACCGCCGGCGCTACGAGGACGCGCTCGAGCAGTATCGCAAGGCGCTGGAAGCGGCGGAGAAGCGCGCCGCCGGCGACGTCGCCGACAAGGCCCGCTACCGCCTGGGCTGGTGCCACCTGCGCCTGGCGCGGCAGTACGCGAAACAGGCGCGCGCGGCCGCGCCCGGGGAGCGCGCCGCGCTGGGGGAGCGGGAGAAGGAAGCCAAGCGGCTGGCGTTGAACGCCTTCGAGAGCCTGGTGCGGCATCATCCGCAGAGCGCGCTTCTTCCCGAGTGCGCCATGCGCGCGGGGGAGCTCCGGCGCGAGTTCGAGGACTATCCCACCGCCGTCCGCCTCTACGAGCACGCCCTCTCGGCGGCCACCGGGGAGGCGGTCGCCCGCAGCGCCGTCTACGGCAAGGGCGTCTGCCAGCTCGAACAGGGCGAGGCCGCCGCGGCGCTGGCGACCTTCAAGGCGTTCCTGGCGAAGTACCCCGAGGGCGAGCTGGTTCACGAGGCCAACTGGGGCGCGGGGCAGGCGCTGCTGCAACTCGACGCCTACGCCGATGCCGAGACGTTCTTCCTCGCCGCCAAGTCCGGCGAGTACGCCGGCGAGGCCGCCGCCAAGGCGCGTTACGGCCTGGGCATGATCGCTTTCCGGCGCGAGGCGTGGGAGCGCGCGCGCGAGGAGTTCCGCAAGGTCGACGTCTTCCACTCGCAATGGGCGGAGGTGGCGGCGATGGCTTTGCTGCGCGCCAGCCGCGCCTCGATCGAACTCGGCCAGCCCGACAAGGCCAAGGCCGACCTGGAGCGCATCATCCGCCGCTACGGGTATACGCCCGCGGCGGCCGAGGCCAAGGCGCTGCTGGCGCAACTGAGCGGATAAGGCCGCGACGGCCGGTAAGGACCAGTTAAGTAATAATTTCAGAAATCCCGAACTTATTGCTTAACAGATCCTAAGTCGAAGACGCGGGCGGCTTCCCGATCGGTCGCCGCGAACGTGCACGGGGGAGGGAGTCTACGGTGAAGGAATCGACCCAGGGGATGCTGCTCGGCGTGGCGGCGGTACTGACGGGGCTGCTGGTGCTGGCCTGCGCGCACGAACTGCTGCCCTTCTTGTACGCGCCCGCGCCGGCGCCGATCCGGGCGGCCGAGGCGCCGGAAGCGCCCGTGGAGGAGGTGGCGCTTCTGCCGGAACTGGAGGACGAGTAATGACGCGCATGCGGTGGAGCCTGCTGTTGATGCTGACGCTGGGGGTGGCCTCGGTGTCCCTCGCCGAACCGAGTGCGCCGGAAACGGAGGCCGTGGCGTCGACGTCGGCGCTGGAGACGGTGCTCGGCACCTTCGAGAGCGGCGGCGGGATGATGTGGGTGCTGCTGGTCACCTCCATCGTCGGCCTGAGCTTCGCGCTCGAGCGCCTCTTCGCGCTGCGACGGAACGCGCACGTCCCGCACGGATTGCTCGAGGAGGTGCAGGCGGAACTCGCCGCAGGCGGGGCCAAGTCCGCGCGGGGGGTGCTGGCGGGCAGGCGCACCGCCCTGGCGCGCGTGCTGGACGGTCTGCTGGCGCGCGAAGGGGCCACGCGCGAGGAGCTCGATCGGGTGCTCGAGGACGAACTCGGCCGCGTGCTCTGGGACGAGCGGCACAACATCCGCCCGGTGGGCATCGTCGCCCAGGTCGCGCCGCTGGTGGGGCTGCTGGGCACCGTCGTCGGCATGATCAACGCCTTCCGCAGCGCCGCCGAGCAGGGCATGGACAACCCGGCGAACTTCGCCTCGGGCATCTACCAGGCGCTCTACACCACCGCCTTCGGCCTGATGATCGCCATTCCCTTCCTCATTCTCTACAACTACCTGCGCGGCAAGGCCGACATCATCCTGCGCGAGGTGGAGGATCTGAGCGTCCGCTTCATCATCTCGCTCTCGCGCCTCTCGGGCGGCTTCGCCGCCGCGCCGCGGGTCGAGACCGCACGCATGGGCGAGGACTCCTCGGTCCTCGCCGTCGGCGCCGAGGAGGATGTCATGGCCGCCGAGGCGCAGACCTCCTTCGTCGAGATCGAGGAGGCCGCCGAGGACGTGTCGCCCGAGAGCCTGGGCCTGCTGCATTAATCCGGGATTGAGCCCGAACGAGGAGCCGCATGCACCGACTGCGCGACGAGAGCGACGCCTTCGACATCCCGCTGACCCCGCTGATCGACGTGGTCTTCCTGCTGCTGATCTTCTTCCTGGTGGCGACGAACTTCACCCGCAAGGAGGTCGACCAGAAGGTCAAGCTGCCGCGCGCCGAGGGCGGGGCGCGCAATACCGGCATGCCGCGCAACCTCGTGGTCAATATCCGCCGCGACGGCACGCTGGTCATCAACGGCCGCGTCCACGAATACGACGCCCTGCGCGAGACCGTCCGCCAATGGCGCGCCGAGAGCCCCGAGGGGCGCGTCGCCGTCCGCTGCGACGGCCGCGCGAGCTGGAAGCGGATCGCGCGGGTCTTGGGCGCCTGCCACGCCGCGGGGGTGGAGAACGTGGACCTGCCGGTGATGCCGGACGGGGATTCGTAAAAACGATCCGGCGACGGGCGGTGCATCCATGAGCCACGCAGCCAGACATTCCCTCAAGCTCCTGCCGCTGGCGTGGCTGCTGGCGCTGCTGTTTCCGCCGGTGCTCGACGCGGCCGAAGACGCGCTGCAGCCGCGGTTGCTGACGCGGTCGGTGGGCGACCCGCGCGCGCCGCAGAACTTCAAGCTCGCGCTCGACCTGCCCGAAACGCTCGCCGGCGCCGCTCTCGATCCTTCGTCCTTCGAGGTTTACGTCTGCCCGACCGGCGGGACGCGTCCGGCGCTCAACCCGCGGTACCGCGCCGGCGGGGTGCTGGTCTGGATCTGTGGCGGCGTGGCCTACCTCGACGTGCGCCAGCCGCCGCTCCAGTCCGCGGGCGGCGACTACGCCGTCCACGTCCGCCTGGTGGAGGACGGGCGGGTGCTGGCCGCCGGCACCGCGCCGCAGTCGGTACGCTACGCCCCCGGCGAGGTCGACGTGGCGCTCTTGATCGACGGCAGCCTCAGCATGCGCCGCACCGATCCCGAGCGCCAGCGCGTCGACGCCGCCCGCGCCTTCATCGAGATGGCCGTGCGCGACGGGCGCATCGCCTCCATCGGCGTCGTCTCCTTCGCCGACCGCGCGCGCGTGCTCTCGCCGCTCTCGCCGACGAACCGACCCGAACGCCTGCTGCAATCGCTCGACGACGTCGAGGCCCGCGGCGGCACCGATATTGATGCGGCCTTCTACGCCGCCGCCGGGATGCTCGACCGCGGCCGGAGCGAGCGCAAGGCCGTGGTCTTCCTCACCGACGGGCGTAACGAGCCGGGCCTGTACCGCAACGCCCACGAGGAACTGGTCGAGCGCGGCATTCCCGTCTACGCCATCGGCCTCTCGGAGAAGGCCGACCGTGAACTCCTGGCGCTCGTGGCCGGCCGGACCGGCGGCACGGTCTACGACGCGGCCGACGAGGGCGAGTTGATGGCGATCTACCTGCGCATCGCCGCGGAGCTGGGGCGGCGGGTGCTGCTGCTGCGCCGGGCGGTGCAGCTGCGCGGGCCGCCGCGGCGTTTCGGCATGCCGATCGATCCGTCCATCCGCAGCCTCCACTGTCTCCTGGACCGCGATGCGCGCGCGGTGACGATGGCGTTGCAGGATCCGCGCGGCGATCCGGCCGCTCCGGGCGAGGGCGATGTCGTCGCCTACGGCGAGAAGGGCTACCAGGAGCTGCGCATCCTCGCGCCCGCGCGCGGGGTGTGGACGCTCGATATCGCCGGGCCGGCGAGCGCGCAACCGGCGCACCTGGCCATCACCGCCGAAACCTCGCTCTACATCGACGCCTTCCCGCCGGTCCTGGACGGGCGCAGTCTGGTGCTGGCCGCGACCGTGGCGCTGGCGGGCCGGCCGCAGGCCGAGGGGCGCGTGCGGGTGCTGCCGCAGCGGGCGCTGGGCCTGCCGGGGGTGGATCTCTACGACGACGGCAAGCACCGCGACGGCCGCGCCGGCGACGGCGTCTTCGCGGGCGAACTGGAACTGCCCGAGCATCTCCACGGCGAGTTGACGCTGCACCTGCGGGCCTGGGGCATCACCGCCGACGAGTACCATTACGTCCGCCAGACCGAGACCCGCATCGGCGATATCGACCGCCTGCCCGTGCCGCGGCAGGTCGCCCCCGTCGTCGCCGAGCTTCACGGCGAACCGCTCGACTTCGGCGTGGTCGTACCGGGCGAGACGAAACGCGCCGCCGCGCCGCTTCGCTTCAGCGCCGCGGGCCAGCACGCGGTGCGGACCGGCTTCGAGCATCCGGTCGAGCCCGGCGGCGCGTCGCTGCCGGCGGAGGTCTTCGAATTCTCGCTGCGCGAGGGGCAGATCCTGGCCCCGGGCGTCTACGAACTCGGTTGCGACCTGCGCGTTCCCGCCGCTGCCGAGTCCGGCTGTTACGAAGGCGCGCTCCGCCTGCGTGCCGACGCGGCGTCCGCGGTGGTGCCGGTGCGGCTGCGGGTGGCCGCGGTGACGCTCTCCTGTGAGCGCCCGGACTTCGACTTCGGCGAGATCGTCGCCGCCCGCGAGGCGCGCGGTTCGGTGGCGCTGACGCTGCAGAGTCCGCGGCCGCTGCCGGTGCGCTGGCGCATCCGCGAGCCCGAGCTGCGC
Organism: uncultured Planctomycetaceae bacterium; assembly: GCA_964457365.1. Lineage (GTDB taxonomy): Bacteria > Planctomycetota > SZUA-567 > SZUA-567 > SZUA-567 > CAYWFP01. The sequence continues at coordinate 28,991 of CAYWFP010000018.1, read as the reverse complement.
CGCTGGCTCTTCGTCGAGTCGCCGCAGAAGAAACCGCTCGTGCCGGGCAAGCGCACGTCGCTGCCGCTCCTGGTCCGACTCGACGCGGACACCCCGCCCGGCGAGTACGCCGGCACGGTGGAACTCGACTGCGGCGCGACCGCCACCGCGATCACCGTTCGCTTCAGCGTTCCCGGCCCGCCCCTGCCGAGCGCGCGCCCGCCCGAGCGGGTGGGCGCGGCGATCCTGCCTGCGGCCGAGCTCGAAGGGGATGGCCCCGCCCGTCCGGTGCGGCAGCGCCCGCTCGAGCGCGCCGCGCCGGAACGCCCGATCACCCCGCCACGCGAATCGCCCGCCGTTACGCCCGCGGACGACGAGCCGCAGCCGCTGGACCGGACCTTCACCGTGATGCAGCGCTCGCTGGTCTGGACGGTGCTGTTGCTCCTGGCCGTGCTGAGCGGGGCGATGCTGCTGCTGCGCCGGGCGGTGCGCTCGCGCATGCTCCGCTTCTTCCTGCTCTCGGGGCTGGTCCACCTGCCGCTGGTGGCCTTCGTCGCCATCTACGTCCTGGCCGTGCACCTGCCGGAGAACGTCGAGCGCAAACGATCCATCGTGGTCAACCTCGTCAACCTGAAGGAATCGATGGGCTTCGCCCTCAGCAGCGAGGAGGAAGCGGCGCTGCAGCAGGCGACGATGCCCACGCAGGCGGAGAGACGCTTTATCGAGCCGGCCGCCGCGGTCGATACCGCGCGCGACAAGCCCGTGGAGACGCCCGCGACGACGCCGGTCGAATTGCCGCGGGCGTTGCGCACCGAACGCATCGCCGTGAACGCGTCGGCGGAGGAACTGCGCCGCAGTGCCCGGGCCTCCCGTCCGCGCCGGACGCGTGCGCCGTCACGATCCGAGCGCGCGTTCCGGACGCCTGCGGAAACCGCGCCGGCCACGGTCGCGTCCGCGCCGGATACGGAGACGCTCGCGCCGATCCTGCCGGCGGTGGTGCGCGCGGATCCCGCGCCGGAGACGGCGCGTGCGGCGGGGATCAAGAAAGCCCTGGTCGCTCCCGCGGGCAGGCCGGTCGAATCGATGGAGCGCGTGGCCGTGGACCTGCCCGCCCCGTCGCGCCGCGCCGGCCCGGCGCGGCGCATGCCCGACCTTTCCGCCCCGTCGCGCGCGCCCCGTCCCGCGCCGCGGGCGGTCGAGTCGGCGCCGGCGCCGCGCCCGACGCCGGCGGTGTTTCGCGAAGAGCTCCCCGCCGTGGCGCGGCTGGAAATCCCCGCCGAGCCCGGCACCGACGCCGAGCCCGCGCGGCCGGCGGGACCGAAGGCCGATTGGCAGCCGTTCACGAGTCACGGAGCGGCGGTGCCGCGTGAAGATGTGCCCGCGGAGGCGGGGAGGGTCGAGTCGGGATTGCGCCCGGCCGGGCACCGCAGCGCCAGGCAGCCCGGGCGCGCGCCGACGGCGGTGAGCGGGCCGGAGGCCGCGCCGGAGGCGGCGAGGCGTCAGCTCTCGGCCATGGTCGAGCCGGAGGAAGGAATGCCCGATGTCCTCGCCGAGGTCGATCTTCCCGCCGGCGACGTGCCGCGGATGGACAAGCCGACGCGGACGCGCATGCCGGCGGTGGCGGTCGAGAGCGCCGAGGAGATCCTGCCGCGCGCGCGGGCCGGACGCGTGATCGAGACGCGGCCGCATCCGGCGCGCACGGAAACGGCCGAGGCGCCGCCGTTGCCGACGGTGACGCCGCTGCCGAAGCCTGCCGCGCGCGGCCGGGAGGAGACGACCGCGGCGACGCTGCCCGAGCGCGGGCGTCTGCAGGCGGGGCACGGCCTCGATGCGCGCCAGGCGCGCCGCGCGCATCTCAAGACCGCGCCGGCGGTGGCGGCTCTCTCTTCGCCGGGGATACCGCGTCCGGATCTGCCGACGGGCCGGACCGCTCACCGGCGCGCGCGGGGCGATGAGGAGAAGGCCGAATTCGGCGGTTCCACCCGCGCCGAGGCGGTGACCATCGTCGTCGGCGAGCTGCGCCAGAAACGCGCCGCCGGCGATACCCTCGACGCGTTCGCCGCCGCCTGGCGCGCCCGTCTCGGCAGCGGCACGCGCCTCCAGACGCGGAGGCTGGCGCTGGGCTCGCCCGCGCTGTACGACTGCCAGATCCTCTTTCTGCACGGCACGGGGCCGCTTCGCCTACGTTCCGCGGAGGTGGACGAACTGCGCGCCTACCTCGCGCGCGGCGGCTTTCTCTGGCTCTGCGCTTCGCGCGACCGCGACGGCGAGGCGTTCATGGCCTCGATGCGCCGCGAACTGGCCAGGGCGTTTCCGCAGCCGCTGGCGCCGCTGCCGCCGACGCATCCGCTGCTGCGCGCGGTCTACGACCTGCACGGCGCCGAGAATACGGTTTCGCTCGAAGGCTTGTCGCTGGCGGGGCGACTGGCCGTGGCGGTGCTGCGCGTGCCGCAGCGGCGCTCCGAGGAGATGCTCCGCGCCGGCGTCAATGTCATGGCCCACGCGCTCGGCGGGGGCGAACTCGCCCTCGGCGGCGTCGGCGAGGGCAAGGGCGAACAGGTCTACACCGGGCCGCTGACGCACCTGACGCCGTGGCAGGATTTCACCGGCGTGGCCAAGGCCATGCTGGTCTGGAAGACCGAGACGTGGGGCAATCGCGCCGCGGTTGATCTGGCCCCCGACGGCGCCGACGGGCAGGCCTTGCGCGTGCGCATGCATCCGGGCGTCAAAAGCAAGGCCGCGGTCGGCTATGTCGTACCGGTGGAGCAGGGACGGCGGCTGGATTTGCGTGCGGCGCGGGCGCTGGTGGCGGACCTGTATCTGGCGCACCCCAGGCCGATGCCGTGCTCGCTGGTCCTGACCACGCAGACGGACGGTCGCTGGAGCGATTTCGAGACCGCGCCGGTGACGCTGCGGCAAGGGTGGAACCGGCAGGTCATGTTCCCCATCGCGGGCGCGCGTTTTCGCTCCCGCGCCACCGGCTGGGACGATTATGACGCGAAAATGACCGGCGCTTCCTCGTGCGGCAAGGTCGGTTTCTTTTTCTATAACGGGCAATCCGTTGATACGAATGTGCTTATAGACAATATTCGGTGGTGGATGAAATAAAAATCAGGGGATCGTGGAAATCGTTGCGTTTTTTCTTCTTGCTTGTATAATACGATTGTGCGGGAAATTTTCGTGTAGTTTTCCGGTATTTCGCGAGCTTTTCCCTGTGCGGGCGTGCATCAGGCAGAACGCAGACGCAGTTATTGCTGATTGTAATAGAATCGGTTTTATGGGGGTATCCCCTTAACTCCGGTGGATTTCTTGTAAGCCTCATTGGAGCAATAGGTTGAGTGGATTTTCTGCCTCTTCGCCAAATGTAATGCAACTGTCTGAGGGAAATAGGGTTACGGTGATTGCACCTGAGTCAAGGGGATACCCCAGTTCGGTTTTTTTTCTGACAATTTGCCGATTTCTATCATTGACAGACAGGATCAAACGCGTAAACTGCATTCAAGCGTTATGACCGTGAAGAGCGTGCAGCTAATGAAGAACGTAGATCAACGCGAAGTGTTGGACAAGCCGGTGCTTTCGACTGGCGAGTTGGCGGCGATCTGCAACGTGACCAAGCACACGATTATCGCCGCGATCGACAAAGGCGAGTTGCGCGCGAGTCGAACGCCGGGCGGGCACAACCGCATACATCGCGAAGACGCGATGGAATTCATGCGCAAGTGTAATTTCCAACCCGCCAGCAGCCGCACGAAGATTCTGGTGGTGGATGACGAAGGGTTCATCCGCGATATCATGGAGCAGGTTTTCGAGGGCGAGGAGTACCGGATCTTTCACGCGGAGAACGGCTATCAGGCCGGCATGCTGGCCGAGCGGGAGCGTCCAGACCTGATTCTGCTGGACATTCTGCTGCCGGACATCGACGGTCGCGACGTCTGCCGCCACATCCGCCAGGCCGAGTACGGCAAGGAATGCCGCATCCTGGCGGTCACGGCGCTGAGAAACCCGGAAGACGTCGAAGCGATCTACGCGGCGGGGATCGACGACTATATCGCCAAGACCTTCAGTATCGAAAAACTGCGTGAAAAAGTGGAGGCTTTACTGAAACATTCGAATTAGCGGTCATACTAGACCATCCGGATCCAGTACCGAACGCATATCCTTCCCCAACTGCCCGACACCTGCGTTCGTCCCCGGATGGGGTGGAGATCTGCCGTGTATGACCGCTCAGATAAGGCAGGTCTCCGACATTGGCGGATCGCGGGGTGGCTTCCTTCCCCAACTGCCCGACACCTACGCTGCTCCACGACTCCGCCACTTTACCACCCGCCGCCCGGCGCAAGCCGGGCGGTCTTTTTTGAGCGTGCCGGCGTGCGTCGCCGCTGACAGGTGCGCCACTGCCTGCTGTGGCATGCGCTACGGGACGATAGACGATCCGCGTGGACAGAAAAACCGAGGGCGGTGATCTCTCCATCGCCCCGTATGCCGCCGATTCCTGCCGGTCGTGTTCTCCGATTTTATAATTTTTTCTCCCTGTTTCTTCTCGCGCCCAACCGGTTTTCGCTGCGGGAGTAGCGGCGGTTTTTCCAACCGCGTTCGTACGCGTAGAGTACAGTTCTGTACCAGAGCGTCTTGCGTTTCCGGCGTCCATGCCGTTGATGTGAAGCAGAGCATGCGCGAAGGCGGGCTTCGTTCCCGCGAATGCTCTTTGACAATCGAGTTCGTGTCGGACGGACGCGGAGGTGCCGGGCGCTACGCAAGCGCGTCAACGCGAATGTCGGGGCCGACAAGGCCCGGGGGCGTCATTGACCGGCCCGCGACCAGCGGGTGCGCGTAAGCCGGGGACGTTGCGCCAACGCGTTGCGTTACTGACCGCCCGGGCGCCGGAACGCGTCAGCGTTATTGGCCCCCGGCCCCGGCCGGGCGTAGCAGTAGCGGCAGCCGTGGCGGCAGGACATGTCGTAGCGGCCGATATCGGTCGAACGCGTGCAGCCGCAGGCCTTGCGCTGGCCCTTGTCCGGCGGCAGGTCCGCCAGGCGCGTGCCGTAGAGGCGGTCGAACAAGCCGCCGTCGACGCAGTGCGCCCGGCGGGTGCCGGGTACGTGCAGCAGTTCCGGCTCGCAGCAGAGTTCGAGCGTGAGCCCGGAGCGCGCGTGTAGCGCGGCGAGGATTTCGGATTGTCTCGCCGGCGGGACGTCCGGCAGCGCGGCGCCTTCGCGGGCGAGGCGGTCGACGACGCGGCGGTAGGGATCGGGGAAGCTGACGACGACGGCGTCGGGCGGCCCCGCGGTCTGACGGAGAAGATCATGGATCGTGTCGAAGCGTTCGACCAGCGAGTCGTCGACGAGAAGCGGGTCGTCGACGAGAAGCGGGTCGAAACGCCAGCGCACCGCGCCCGGCGGGAGCCGTTGCCCGAGTTCTTTCAGGCACGCGCGCAGCGTCGCCGGAGGCGGGACATGCGGCTCCCACCACGAACCGCCGAGGCCGGTCAGCGTGAATTGCACCACCGCCGGCACGTTGGCGAGGACGGTTTGCAGGCCGAGGTGGTCGACGAGGTTCCGCGGATCCTTGGTCCAGAAGACGATGGCCTCGAGCTTGCGGCTGCGCGCCACCTTCCGCGCGACGTAGTCGGGGTGGAAGGCCACGAGGTCGGTGCGGCGGCTGGCGGAGTAGATCATCGCTCAGGCGTTGTCGCGGTAGTAGGCGACGGTGCGGCGCAGCCCCTCGGCGAAGTCGACGGCGGGGGAGAAGCCGAGCAGTTCCTTCGCCTTGCCGACGTCGGCCTGGCTGTGCTTGACGTCGCCCGCGCGCGCGGGCTCGTGCACCGGCGCCAAACTCGTGCCGAGGATCCCGTTGAGCAGCTCGACCAGTTCCAGCAGCGAGACGCGGTCGCCGCAGGCGAGGTTGACGACTTCGCCGCCGAAGTGCCCGGGCGCGCGCGCGGCGACGAGGTTGCCGGCGACGACGTTGTCGATGTAGGTGAAGTCGCGCGACTGCTCGCCGTCGCCGAAGACGACCGGCGCTTTTCCCGCGAGCATCAGCGTGATGAACTTCGGGATGACCGCGGCGTACTGGCTCTGCGGATCCTGGCGCGGGCCGAAGACATTGAAGTAACGCAGGCTGACCGTGTCCAGCGCGTAGCAGGCGGCGAAGGCCATGGCGTAGTATTCCTGCGCCAGCTTCGCCGCCGCGTACGGGCTCAACGGCCGCGGCAGCATCGTCTCGCTCTTGGGCAGCGTCTCGCTGTCGCCGTAGGCGCTGCTGCTGACCGCCTGCACCACGCGTTTGACGCCCGCGTTCTTGGCCGCCGCGAGCACCGTCACCGTGGCGGTGACCGAGGAGTGCATGCTCTCGAGCGGCTTCTCCACCGAGCGCGGCACCGAGGGGATGCTGGCCTGGTGGATCACCGCGTCGCAGCCGGCGACGGCGCGGGCGGCGACCGCCGGGTCGCAGGCGCTGCCTTCGACGAAGTCGAAGCGGTCGCGGATGTCGGCGATGTTCTCGGGTTTGCCGGTGGAGAAGTCGTCCACGCCGACCGTTTCGACGCCTTCGGCGATCAGGCGGCGGGTGATATGGCTGCCGATGAAGCCGGCGCAGCCGGTGACGCAGATCTTTTCCCGGGGCATCAGCGCGCTCCTTTTCCGGACCGCGATTGTAGGCAAAAGAGTCGCGGCCGGCAACGCAAAAAGCGAGGGCGCGTCTTCGCCCGTCGCGGCGGGCCGTTGGCGCCCGGTCCGGGCGTGTGGCGACGGTCGCGGCGCATCTTTTCGGTTGACGGGTCGGTCCGATCCGCGAAGATGAACCGGCATACCCGAGAAGCCGCGAGGAGACCCGCCGTGTTGATGGACGATATCACCACCCACCGGTTGGCCAAGATGCTCGAGCCGCACATGGACAAGCCCGCCTGGCCGGGGCTCGACCGGCCGGCGACGAAGCGCCGCGTCCGCGACTGGCTCAAAAAGCTCGGCGAGTGGGACGAGCCGGGCAAGGAATTCGCCGACCCGCCGGCGGGGGAGCCGTTTCTCTACCGCTGGCAGTCGATGGGGCGCGGCTCGCCGCAGGACAAGCTGCTGCACAAGTACATGGGGCTGATCGAGCGGCTGGCGCTGGGCGTCTGGGCGAACCATCCGCAGGCGGACCTGGCGTACCTGCAGGATCTGCTGTGGCTGATGGGCGAGGAGTCGCTCACCTACGCGCACGAGACGCCGATGAAACGCATCGTCTTCACGCCGAAGACGCTGCGGCCGCAGATGGAACTGAGGTTTGAGGTGGTATGACCGCGCACCGCATTGTCCCTGTGCGATAATCGCCTGCCAGGAGCGAGAGATGAACCGTGAACCGACGCCCAACTGCGGTTTTCGCCGGGATTTCCGCCGCCCCCGGATCATGATCCCGCCGGCGGCGGAGGGCGGCGGGGGGCTGCTTTTGTGGTCGGACTGCTACGGCGACCGGGTTCTGCCGCGCGCGGCCGAGGTGCGCCTGGACTGGGACGACGAGGCGCTGACGCTGGAGGCGGTCTGCGGGAATCCGCCGGCGCCGCTGCTGGCGGACCTGCCGCCGGAGCATCCGAAGTTCTGGACGCAGGAGCATATCGAACTGCGTTTGCTCCTCGACCCGGCGCAGGAGAACGAGCAGGTCCAGTTCATCCTCGCCCCCGACGGCCGCTGCTTCGACAACCAGGGCTGGAACGATCCGGCCCTCGCCACCGGCGAAGTCGGGGACGGCTGGCGGGCCGGTCTGCGCGTGCCGTGGAGCAGGCTCGGCATCACGCCCCGCGCGGGGCTGGAGCTTCTCGGGCTGGTGGCGCATACGCGCTGGTTCGGGGACGGCCCGACGATCCATTGCTGCACCGCCGCGTGCATGGGCTTCAACCACAGCGAGCGCATGGCGGTGTTGACGCTGGCGCCGCCGCGGAACGTGGCCGCCCTCGCCTTGCTTTTGGACGAGAAAACGCTGCGGCATGGCGGCAATCCGGCGCGGCTGATGTTGAAGGCGAATAGCGCAGAGCCGGTGGCGGGGCGGCTGCTGATCGAAACCGACCGCGGCCAGGCGAGCGACATTCCCGCCGAGGCGCACGACGTCACCGTCCTGCCGGAAGGGATCGCCGTGCCGCTGCCGCTCGAACTGGAGCGCGCGTCGTTCCGGCGGATCACCTTCAGCTTCCATGCCGACGGCGGGCGGCAGGAACTGGGCGCGGTGACCCTGCGCGCGGCGGCGAACCCGCGTATCGCTGTCGCCACGGCGAAACCGCATCCGCGCTTCGGGCTCTGCGGGGAGGAGATCGAGCGACTGCGCGGGCGGCTGACGTCGCCACGGTTACGGCGGATTCTCGCGGGCGACCGGGACAAGGCCGGCAAAGCGGCGGCGAAGAACGAACTGCCGGCACCGGGCGAGACGCTGAGCATGGCGTTCAAGCCCGGCGACATGAACCTCTTCCGCGTCTGCAGGGAGTCGCTGCTGCGCGACGGCAAGGGCGGCAAGCGCGCCGCGAGCGCGCGCATCTGGAGCCTGCTCCCGCCGGCGGCGCAGCAAGCGGCCGAGCGCGTGGTGGCCGAGGTGGAACCCACCGAGGCGGTGGCGCAGGCGGTGATCGACGGTTTCAATACGCTGCTGCGTTCGCGCGAGTTGTACGAGCGTGAAGCCTTCGCCGGGGTGCTGCTCCCGGTCGAGGGCAGACAGATGCTGAACGCCTGCGCAGAGGCGGGCGTCGCGGCGATGGACGAGGCGACGCTGATGCGCTTCAACCGCATCCTGCTGCAGTCGGCCATCGAGTGCATCCAGGCGTTCCGGGTGAAATGGGCCGGGAGCGTCGGCGCGTGTTTCCGCCAGTGGCTGGTCACCGGCGAAGCGGAATGGATCGAGCGCGCCACGCGCTACGCCGCGGCCGCGGCCGAGCACATGATCCTCGAGGCGCATTTTCACCTGCAGGACGGCAACGCCACCGGGCCGCTGGCGCTGGCGTACGACACGTTGCACGGGCGGCTGGATTCCGCGCAGCGCGGGCACTTCGAGCGTTTGCTGGGCAAGATGCTCGACAGCTATCTCGGCAGCGCGCGCGAGCGTTCGTGGACGACGACGACGCTGGCCAACGCCGCGGTCATTACCAACGCCAACGCGGGCCTGGCGGCGCTGGCGCTTATGGGCAAACACGCGCAGGCGGAGGAGGCGCTGGAACACGCGCTGCGGCTGCTGACGAACGCGCTCGACTACTGCTATGCCGACGACGGCGGCAACACCGAGGGCGCGCAGTACTGGCAGTACGCGTCGAACTCGCTGCTCTTCTTCGGGTGGGGCCTGGAGCGCGCCACCGGCAGCGACGAGGGCATCCTGAGCCTGCCGGCGGTGAAGAAGGCGATGAACATGATCCGCGTCGGCCTCGCGGGCGACGGCGCGTTGAGCGGGATAAACGACACCATCCCCATGCTCATCGGCACCGAGGTCGCGCTCTTCCTGGCCGCGCGCGAGAACGACGAGTTCGCCCGCCGGTACGCCGACCACGCGCTGCGCTGGTTTGAACGCGAGGCCGCGACGGGGCGGAAGCTCGCCTACGGACCGAGCCTTTTCGCCCTGATCGTCGCCGGCGATTATCCGGAGGCGGAGGAGGCGCCGCCGCTGCCGGAGGCGTTCCACCTGGCCTCGGTGGAGAACGCGGTGCTGCGCTCGGCGCCGCGCTGGGACGCGGACTGGGTCGTCTTCGTCAAGGGCGCGCGCGGGCCGTACACGCATCACAACCAGAGCGACGTCGGCGCGGTCTCGTTGGATTTGCACGGACGGCGGATGCTGCTGGACCCGGGGTATTACAAGGGCAGGGCCACCGACCACACGCTGCCGCTGATCGGCGAAACCGGCCCGGCGACGCCGGTGGCGTGGGACTGGACCGGCCGGATCGAACGCTGCGAGGTCGCGGGCGGGGCGCGCGTCTGCGCAATCGATACGACGAAAGCCTACCGCTACGCCGCGCGCAAGGTGCGGCGAGTGGTGGTGCTGCTCGAGGACGCGTGCGTTTTGCTGGAGGATATCGACTGCGACGAGCCGGTGACGCTGCAGTACCAGTGCGGCGGCGAGACGGCGGAAGCGGGCGAGACCGCTTTCCTGATCCGCGACCCGCAGGCGACGATGCGTATCGACGTGCTGGGGCCCGCGTGCGAGATCGAGCAGAAGGAGGAGCGGTCGCTGCTGGACACGCACTGGGGCTATGCCTTCGCCGATTGCAGGCTCTTTCCGGTGCACGCGAAATACGAGCCCGATCCGCAGACGCCGCTGATCAGCGTCTGCCGCGACGCGACCGCCGCCGAGCCGCCGGCGACGCTGTCGAGAGCGGGGCGGACGATCACCGTCGCGCTGGGGGACGCGGGACGCGTGACCTTCGCGCACGAGGCGCGGGGCTGGCGCCTGCTGGCGGGAGAGTAGAGGCGCGGCTTCGCCGCACGGCCGCTATTCATGAAGAATGGTCGCGGTTTCATGAAATGCGCGGGGGGCTGTAATCGTCGCGCCGCGCCCCGGTGGGCGGAGCGATTACTCGCGGTTCAGCCGGACCTTGACCTCGCGGCCGCGGGATTTGAAGACGACCGCGTCGACCTTGTCCTTTCTGACCGCCAGGGCGAAGGCGTAGTAGGCCATGTCGGCGGTGCCGGTCTCCGGCTCCTCGCGGGTGATACGGCAGACGAGGGTCTTGCCGTCGAGTTCCGGTGGCGCGAACGCGACCCGCACCGAGCCCGAGCCCTCGGTGTGGCGCAGCAGCACCAGCGCCTCGGTATCGAAGTCGATCTTCGCCTCTTTCAAGGCTTTCAGAAACGCCGCGCGGTTGTTCCACCCCTTCTGCTTCTCGATGTTCGTCAGCGCGGCCTCGTACTCCACCTCGCGGGTGATCACCGTCGTGCCCATGTGGTTGTAACCGTGCTCGCGCACGGGGATGGCGATGCGGCGGAACGGCGCATCCTCGGCGGCGCGGCAGGGCAGGGCGGAGAGCGTCAGCAGCGCGACCAACAGCAGCGAGCGGGGCATGATTTTCCTTTCGAAAGCGCCGGTCTAAGCCGGCAGGTTGTAGTGAATGCGAGTCTCATGCGTTGAAGGCGTAGCGAGCCACGACGGCCCCGAGTCATGCCGCGACGACCCGCGCCTTCGGCGTGCGGTTCACCCCCACATGCGTGGGGAAGACCGCCGTCTTCGCCAACCAGCCGGCGGAAGGATCGTGTGCGCCGGACGAAATCATGACGGGAAATCATGGATTAGGCGCTAGAGGAATCCGCGCCTCCTTCGCGCCTTCAACTGCCCGAGTCGTCCCAGGGCCCGGGGGATGCTCTCGCGGATGCGTTGCGCTTCTTCGCGCTCCGCAAGATCATTCTGATCGGTTTCGGCCGCGCCGTCCAGTTTTTTTCGCGCCCGCGCGAGTTCCTTTCGCAAGCGCGCGCGATGCGAAAAGACGAAAAAACCCCGAAAAGTCAGGCTTTTCAGGGCGAAAACGGTTGGTTGCCCCCCAGGGATTCGAACCCCGACTTCCTGATCCAGAGTCAGCTGTCCTGCCATTAGACGAGGGGGCAGAGGAAGACTCAACTATAGCCGCCCGCGCCGGGGTTGTCAACCCTGCGGCAGGACGAGCTTCAGCGCCAGGTTCTGATACGGGTGCAGCCGCAGCCAGAGCGAGCAGTCGCCCGTATGCACCGTCCAGTACGGGTCGTGTTCGTTATATCCCTGACGGCCGATGTAACGCTCGTCGATGGAGTTGAAGATCACGCGGTACGCCCCGGGCGCGGGCACGCGGACCTGCACGTTCTGGCCGCTGTCGCAGCCGGCTTCGTTGCGGACGAAGACGAGGTCGTCGCGGTGGTCCTCCGCGCGCGGGTCGTCCCAGCGGCCGCTACCGCCCCAGCGGATCCAGGCGAAGTATTTCAACTCGTTGTTGCTGCCGGCGCGGTCGATGTCCCAGTTGCGCTGGCAGGCGAAGGCCGGCTCCGCACGCATCAGGTGATTGAGATCGTGGATGCAGTTGAGCATCTGCTGCTGGTGAAGCTGCGCCGCCGGGCCGGTCTTGCTCCAGTCGAGCCCGTGCCAGACGTCGAACCAGCCCTCCTCGCAGAACTCGTCGCCCTGGAAGAGCATCGGCGCGCCGGGGCGGAACCAGCAGAGCGCCGCCAGCCCGATCAGCCGCAGGTGATTTCCGAGTTCGCTCACCAGCCGCGTCTTGCCGTTGGCGCACTCGTCATGGGTGTTCATCGGGTTGACGAAGACCTCCGGCGCGTGCGAGAAGACGATCTCGTCGATCTCGCTGAGCGTCCGTGCGTCGAGTTCACGCCGCAGGCACTTGCGCACGCGGTGCATCTCGCCCATGTTCTGCGCGTAGGTGAAGCCCAGGCCGCCGTGCTCGACCGGGGTGGCCAGGTTCGGGAAGACCCGGCGCGACTCCTCGGCGATGGTGACGAAGGCCGGCGCGGTCGTCGCCAGGCGGCGGTGGAACTCCTTGAAGAAATCGATGGCGTCGAAGTCCAGCGTTTCGGAGAGGAAGTAGCCGCGGTTCTCGAACCAGCGGTCGCCGCCGAGGCGGTTGATGGTGTCCCACTGCTCGGGGGTGAAGGCGTTCTTGTCGTTGCGCGGCCAGTCCCAGAAGCCGCGGTCGTAGTCGAAGAAGATCTGGCTGCTGACCGCGTCGATGCGCGCGCCGTCGACGCCGAGCTCGTTGTAGAGATAGGTGCAGATACCGAGCAGGTAGTCGCGGACGTAGCGCGACTGGTGGTTGTAGACGCGGGTGTTCCACTGGTTGTTCCAGCCCCGCGCGCCGGCGTGGTGATAGAGGTCGGTGCCGTCGTAGCTACCGAGCCCGCAGTCCCAGTCCTGGATGCCGAAGCCCAGCGGCACGTCGACGATGACGCCGAGGTTGGACTCGTGCAGCAGGTTCACCAGGTATTTGAAGTCGTCGAGCGTGCCGTAGCGCTCGTTGATCGCGTACGGGCAGCCCACGAGGTAGCCCCACGACTCGTGGATCGGCGTCTGGAACGGCGGCATGACCTGGACGTGGGTGAAGCCGAGATAGCCGACGTGGTCGACGATCTTCCGCGCGATCTCGCGGTAGCCGCCGGACCAGAAGGTCGAGAGATGTAGCTCGTAGATCGACATCGGCGCGGTATGCCGCCTGGCGTGCTTGCAGGTCCACGCGAAGCTGTCCGGATCGCACACGAGGCTGTTGAAGATGCGGCTGCCGCCCGGGCCGCTTTCGCAGGTGAGTTGCGGCGAGAACGGATCGATCCGCGCCATGGCGTAGGGGTGTTGCAGATAGTCGTTCTCGTTCTTGATCCAATACTTGTATTGCGTGCCGCGCAGGTCCTCGTCGAGGGCCAGTTCCCAAACCCCGTCGGGACGGCGCTCCATCTTCTCGCGCCGCCATTCGGCGGTCTGGCGCATCAGGAATACCTCCGATGCGGCCGGCGCGAATAAACGAAACGTTGTGCGCGATCCCTGCCAGTGCGCGCCGAAATAAGCGTAAGGATAATCCGTGCGCAAGCGCTTCCCCGCCGCCGGCGACGACGTGGTGCTCGCTGCCGCGTCTTCAGGTGAATTTGTCATGATTACCTCGAAAAACCAGACCGTCGAATTGTCGCAAATCGCCTTGAACGTCGTTCAATAATTGTATACCATGCGCCTGTGGCGAACGCAACGGTTAAGCCCAGCCACCCAATGCGTTGCAGAGTCGAAAAGCCAATTGAAAATCAATAATCCCCGAAGACGCAAATCATTGCAAAAAAAAGAATTACCTTGTCCTAATGCTACGACATTGCAATTCACGCACACAGGTTCACAGTAATCCTTGACAGAAGCACGGGGAATGCGTAACATCTTTGATATCCTAGTTCGCTTTAGGGATATGCCAAACGCTTATACAAACTTCGTAATTACTTGACGAGACATCCATGGACAGCAGGAAAATCGGACAACTGATATCCAAGCGCCGCAAGCAACTGGGCCTGAGCACCACCGAGCTGGCCCGGCGCGTCAATCTCAGCCAGCCGCAGATCTCCCGCCTGGAGAACGGGCAGCAGGGGTTCCGCAGCGAGACACTGACGCGCATCAGCGAAGCCCTGGGCGTCACGCCGGCCTATTTCTTCATGGAAGTGGAGGAAGAAGTCAAGAGCCATCGTTCCCACGATACCGAAATCCGGCAAAAAATCGGCGACAAGCTGCTCGACGATATCCAGCGTCAATGCGGCGAACTGGCGGTCACGCCCGGTTTCCAGCATATCGTCAAGCGTCTGGCGCGGATCCTGGCGCGGGAGCAGACCGACACCCGGGTGCTGCGGCGACTGCTCGACCGGATCATGAGTATGACCGACGAGGATCGCGCGGAACTGCTGGAAACGCTCGCGCCGACCAGGAAACGCGACAGCATCCGCAACAAGTGAGCTGGAATCGGACCGCTCTGATCCGTACAATCCGGTTTCCATGAACACTGTTTCTCTTCGAATCGTCCTGCTGTTGTGGGCGGTTGCCCTGATCGGTGCCGCCCGGACGCCGCTGCGCGCGGGCGAGACACCGCCATCGACGGCGGAGGTGGACGCGGCGATCGACCTGGCGGCGAATTACCTGCGCGCCAACCTCGCCCCGTCGGGGCGTTTCGCCTACGAGCGCTACCTCAACCCCCACCGCCGCCCGACCGGCGAGTACAACCTGCTGCGCCACGCCGGCACGATCTACGCGCTGGGCATGGCGTACGCACGCGAAAACGACGCGCCTACGCTGGCGGCAATGACGCGCGCGGGGGGCTGGCTCACGAGCGAAGCGCTCGGGCCGGTGCCGACGGTGCCCAAGGCGCTGGCGATCTGGACCCGGCCGCGGCGCCAGGGCGTGCCGACCTACCGGGGCGAACCGTACGCCAAGCTCGGCGGCGCGGCGCTGGCGCTGATCGCCTACGTCCGTCTCCACGAGGAGCAGACCGGCGTGACGCGGTTGGAGGACTGCCGCGCGCTGGCGAAGTTCATCCTCTCGATGCAGAAGGACGACGGCGGCTTCGTCAGCAAATATTACCTCCGGCGCGGTCCCGACGACAGTTGGACCTCGTTGTACTATCCGGGCGAGGCGATGCTGGCGCTGATGCGTCTCTACGCGCACGATCCGGACCCCGCGTGGCTGAACTGCGCGGCCAGGGGAATGGCCTGCCTGGCACGCACGCGCGCGGACGACGAGGAGGTGCCCGCCGACCACTGGGCGCTGCTGGCCACGCGCGAGTTGTTGCGGAAATACGACGCCCTGCCCGAGCCGCCGGCGCCGCGCGCGGCGATTCTGGCGCATGCGCGGCAGATTGTCGAGCGCATCCTGGGCGACCAGGTCCTCGACGAGGCATCGCCGGTCCGGGGCGCCTTCGTCGACAAGGGCCTGGTCTGCCCCTCGGCCATTCGGCTGGAAGGCCTGCTCGCCGCGCGCGACTTCCTGCCGGCAGACGAGCCGTTGCGGCCGCGCATCGAGGCCGCCGCCCACCGCGGCATCCGCTTTCTTCTCCAGGCGCAGATCCGGGAGGGACGACTCGCCGGCGGCTTTCCCTGGGCCGCGGCCGTCGTGGCCGCGAACGAGGACCGCCGCTTTCAGCGCCGCGCCGAAGCGGTGCGCATCGACTACGTCCAGCACGCCTTGTCGGCGCTTCTGATGTACGCGGACATGCGCCGGGAATAAGAGCCCCTACAAGTACCAGACGCGGGCCGCGTAGCGCTGCGGTTTCGGCACAAGTCGAGCTCAGCCCTCCGCCGGGCTCCACCGGTAGCTCTCCGGATCGAAGCGATACGCCGCCTTCTCCGGCACATCGGCGGCGTTGTCGGCGGGGAAGTACTGCGCCAGGTCGCGCTTGAGCGTGGCGAACTCGGCGTACCCGGCGAGGTTCCTCTCCTCGTGCGGATCGGCGTCGCGGTCGTACAACTCCTCCCCGCCGTCGGCATAGCGGATATACCGCCAGCGTGCGCCGCGCACGGCGTGATTGCCGCGCAGGTAGGTGGTCACGGTGAACGGATCCCATACCGCCGCCGGGTCGTCGACCAGC
The DNA here is from genome assembly GCA_964457365.1 of uncultured Planctomycetaceae bacterium. Lineage (GTDB taxonomy): Bacteria > Planctomycetota > SZUA-567 > SZUA-567 > SZUA-567 > CAYWFP01. The sequence goes on along the minus strand of CAYWFP010000018.1, from coordinate 13,000 downwards.
GGCACCAGGCTGCGCCCGTCCACCGCCTGCCCCGCGGGCGCCTCCAGGCCGCAGAGATCCAGCAGCGTCGGGAAGATGTCCTGCAAATTGACCGGCCGGTCGCAGACGGCGTCGGCCTTGCCCGGGACGCGCACGATTAGCGGCACGTGGGTGGCACGCTCCCACAGCGTGCTCTTGTGCCAGCGGCGTTTCTCCCCGAGGTGAAAACCATTGTCGGAGTAGAAGACCACGATCGTATTCTCCGCCCGCCCCGAGCCCTCCAGCGCCTCGAAGAGGCGGCCGATCTGCGCGTCGGCAAAGCTGATGCACGCCAGGTACGCCTGCACCGCCCGCTCCCACTGCTCGTGCGCGAGCACGCAGTCATACGCATGCCGCCCCGCCTGCGCGAAATCGCGCCCGGTCGGCGGCAGATGCTCGATATCGTTGTCCATCAGCGCCGGCAGCGTCAGCGTCTCGAGCGGATAGCGGTCGAAATACCGCTGCGGCGCATAACACGGCAGGTGCGGCCGGAACGTACCCACCGCGAGGAAAAACGGCTGCGTGTGCCCCTGCTGCAAATACCGACAGGCCCAGTCGACCACCTGCGCGTCGCCGTACTCGGCCTCGGCCTGCGCGAGCACGCCCCAGTCGAACTCGTGCTCGAACGGCGTGATCCCGTTGAGCGGATGCCCCGGCGGGGGATCCGCAGGCGGCACGCGTCCGTACGCGCAGCGGTCCCACGGATCGTCGAAGACCAGGTCGAAATATTCATCCCACTGATCCGGCGGATTGAAACCGTCGGTGTGATGATAAACCTTGCCCGCGCCGGCTGTGGTATAGCCATTGGCTTTCAGGTACATCGGCAGCGTCGTCCGCGACGGATACGCCGGCCGCCACCACTGTCCGTTGTGATACACGCCGCTACGGTTGGGCCGCAAGCCGGTGAAGATGGCCGTGCGCGAGGGATTGCACAGCGGCGAGGGGCAGTGGGCGTTGCGGAAGACAACCCCGCCCGCGCCCAGCCGGTCGATGTGCGGCGTCGAAACGTCGGGGTGACCCCCCAGACACCCGACCCAGTCGTTCATATCGTCGACACTGACAAGCAGGACGTTGGGACGCATCCACTTCCTTTCCTCGTAAAGGACAATCCCGGACCGGCATCGCGTTATATCCGATCGACTCGACTTGCCGCAACCGGCGTTTTCCATTTTCTCCGAGAGAAACAGAACTATTTGTTCATCATATCGGGTCAATCGGGCAATGGAAGAGAACATCGGCGATGTGGCGAAGGCCGCTTTCGGCAAATTCCTCGCTTAGCACATTTATCCCGTCGCTTTCGGACTTGACATTATAGTAAAGCCGGACTCTAATCGAAGCGCATTCTGCTCGGCGGCGTTAAGGAGAACCCGATGCCGGAGAACGAGTTGGCTATCGCCGACCTCGAACCGGGGATGGTGGTCGCGCACCCTATCGTCGATCAGAAGGGACGCATCATCATCCCCGAGAGCACGCGCCTGACGCCGATGCATATCGCGCGCCTGGAGAAGTGGGGCATTACCAAAGTCTCGGTCCGCGGCGTGGAGGCAACGAGTATCGACGAGCCGGCCGGCGGCGCAGAGAACGGCCGGGACGAGAAACCGCTGGCGTCGAACAATGCCGAGGAGCAGGAGTTCATGCGGCGGGTAGCCGCGCAGGTGGCCGCGCGTTTCAGCAACCTCCCGGAGACGCCGATCAACCAGGAGTTGCGCAAGCTGACCATCAAGCACCTGGTCCTGAACGGTCGCGGCGTGGTCCCCGGCCTGAAATAACGGACGAGAACAGCTTCGAGGACACCCGTTTCATGGCAATCGATTCGGCCAAGGCACGCGAGAAGATCGAGAGCATCGAGGACCTGCCGACGCTGCCGAGCGTGGTCGGCAAGATCATCGAGCTGGCCAACTCCCCGAGCACCAACGCCGCCGACGTGGGGCGCATGATCGAGCAGGACCAGGCGCTGACCTCGAAGGTCCTGAAGCTCGTCAACTCCGCCTTCTACGGCTTTCCCGGGCAGATCCGCTCCGTGCAGCACGCGGTGGTCATCATGGGCTTCAACAAGGTCAAGAACGTCGTCCTCGCCGCTTCGATCTTCGACCTGAGCACCGGCCGCGCGAGCAACTGCCTCGACATCCCGCATTTCTGGGAGCACTCGCTCGGCACGGCCATCGGCGGGCGCCTCGCCGCGCAGGACATCGGCGGCGGCATCCAGCCCGACGACGCCTTCGTCGCGGGGCTGCTGCACAGCATCGGCTCGCTGATCATGGACCAGTACCTCAGCCGCGAGTATCGCCCCGCCTTCGAACTGGCCCAGCGGAACAAGATGCTGCTGGTGGACGCGGAGAAGGAGGTGCTCGGCTTCACCCACTGCCAGGTCGGCAACTGGATCGCCGAGAAATGGCGGCTGCCCGCGTCGCTGCAGCACAGCATCCGCTTCTACCCGTCTCCCGCCAACGCCCGCGAGGACCGCGAGATGGTGGCGGCGGTGCACTGTGGCAACGTCTTCTGCCGCGCGCTCGGGATCGGCCACCCGGGCGACGACTGCATGCTGCAACTGGACCCGACCGTTCTCAAGGCGTACAACCTCAAGCACGACTGGCTCGACCGGACGCTCGGCTCGATCCTGTCGGAACTCTCGTTGGCCAAAGGCTTCTTGGACCTGATCGAATCATGAACAGCGACGCATCCGACACGCCCGAGACCGAGAGCTTCATGGACGCCCCGTCGGCCTTCGAGTTCTTCGAGACCGCGCAGATGCCGCTCGCCGACCGCGTGCCGCGGCTGGAGAAGCGCGTCAGCGACCTCACCGACGCGCTCGCGCGCTTCACGACGTTCTACAAGAAACTACTGGGCATCCGCAAGACCGAGACCATCGAGGACGCCTTCGACCAGATGGAGATGCTTCTGCTGGAGACCATCGAGTTCGCCTATGCGCAGCTCTTCCTGCGCGAGGAAGGGGGCGATCTGGTGAGCCGGCGCTCGCTCCTGCCGGAGGGGCTGGCGGTGGACTGGTCGCTGGTGGAGTGGGCCTGTCAGAAACAGGAACTGGCGGTCATCCCCGTCGAGGAGCGCGAGGCCGACGCGCCCTACCAGTCGATCCTTCTGCTGCCGCTGGTCGGCAACGTCCAGACGGTGGGCATCTTCGTCCTCTGGGTGGACTTTCCTTCCTCGGACTTCACCCAGGAGCAGTCGACGCTGCTGACGATGCTGACGCGCGAAACCGCCTCGGTGGTGGAGACGAACCTCTTCCGCCAGCGCCTGGAACGCCAGCGGTCGATGATCAGCGACGTGGTCGAGACCGTGCCGCACGGCATCATGGCCCTCGACGCCGAGGGACGAATCACGCTCATCAACAGCACCATGGAGTACATGCTCAAGGTCCGCCGCGGCGACGCGCTGCAGAACCACTTCGGCGGTTCGCTGCCGCCGACGGCCTCGTCGCTCCTGAGCCGCCTGCTGAGCGAGAACCACGGCGAGGAGCGCGAGCTCAAGATCGACATCGCCGGCGTCGAGGAGGTTTTCGGCCTCACCGCCACGGACATGCACTCGGCGATGGGCGAGCGCGTCGGCCACGTGATCCTCTGCCGCGACCTGAAGCTCAGCCGCGAGGTGACCAAACTGCGCGAGATCGACGCGATGAAGAACGACTTCCTCTCGCTCGTCAGTCACGAGCTGCGCACGCCGCTGACCTCGATCATGGCCTACACCGAGACGCTGCTGATGGAGGGTATGGTCGACACCGAGGAGGAGCGGCGCGAGTACCTGCAGATCATCTACGAGGAGGGCGACCGCCTGACGCGGCTGATCAACGACGTGCTGGACCTGACCAAGATGGAAGCGGGGAAGATGGAGTACGTCTTCGAGGAACGCGATATCAACGAGGTCATCCACCAGGCCGTCGCCAGCACCATGCCCGTGGCGCAGCAGAAGTCGCTGAAGCTGACCACCGACCTGGCCGAAAACCTGCCGCCGGTGCGCTACGACACCGACCGCATCATGCAGGTGCTGATGAATCTTCTGAGCAACGCCGTCAAGTTCACCGAGGCCGGCGGCGCCATCGACGTCCGCAGCCACCTGAGTCCGCCCGAGACCGGCAGCAGCCTGCCGACGGTGACCGTCGCCGTCGTCGACACCGGCATCGGCATCTCGCCGGAGAACGTCGATCGCGTCTTCTCCAAGTTCGAGCAGGTCGAATCGATCGACCACCACTCGATCGGCACCGGCCTGGGCATGCCCATCTGCAAGAGCATTATCGAGGAGGGCCACGGCGGGAGAATCTGGCTCGAGAGCGAGGTCGGCAAGGGCACGACCTTCTTCTTCCGCATCCCCGTGGCCTGAAGCCGCATCGACCAGGGAGAATCCGCGCCATGCTCGACCGCGTCCGCCCGTTGCTGCTGCTGCCTCTGGCCCTGACCCTCGGCTGTCTCTCCTTCGGCTACGCGCGCCTGACCCCGACGCAGGCCGAGCCGTACCAAGACTTCCTCGAGCCGCTGCCGCCCGGACGGGACTACTGGATCCAGGGACGTATCGGCGGCGACCTCGGCGGCGATCAACGCGAGGAGGAGGCGATCGTGGCCTCGGTGCATCGACAGGGAAAGAAACGCGGAGCGTTGGAGAAGGCGGTGCTGCTGATCTGCCGCCCGCGCGAGGACGCCCCGCCGGAACTGGTGCTGCGACGAGACGTCCTGCGCATGCCCGCGACGCTGCAGGAGACGCCCCTGCCGGCACACGTCCTGCGGCCGCGCCCGAAGGTGGCGCTGCGCCACTGCGGCCTGACCATCGCCGAGACCGACGAAGCCGCTCACCGGCTGCTCTTCGTCTCCGTCTGGAACGAACGCGACGACAGTCCGGCGCAGGTCTGGCACGCGGGCTACCGCCTCGAGGGAGACCGCCTGGCGCTGGTTTTCGCTGTCCTCGCGCGGCAGTACGAACCGGGCGTCGAGGCCGTGGACATCGACAAGGACGGCGTGCAGGAACTGCTCGTCTCGCAGGCGGTGCTGCCGCAGGAGCTGCTGACGGCGGCGCCGGAGCTGCCGCGACCGCGCTGGCTCTCGGTTTACCGCCGCGATGAGGCGGGCATGTACGTCCAGGACGACAAGCGCTACGGCGAGGCCTACCCGCCGCTGCTGCTGGCGTGGATGCGCCATTACGCCCTCGCGCTGCAGCAGCAGGCGCCGGCGACGACGCTGGCAACGCTGGAGTACTACATCGGCCGCATCCATCTCTACGCCGGCCATCACGCACCCGCGCGGCGCTTTCTCCGCCTCGCCGCGACGCGGGAGACCGAACCGCCCCTGCGCGCAGCGATCGCCGAGACACTGCAGGAGCTGCCGCCAGACTGATTCCCGGGAGCCGCCGTGCTGCTGCCCATCGACACCATCGCCGTCGCCCTCTACCTCTTCCTCATCGCCGCGCTGCCCGGAACCGACGGGCTGCTGATCCCGGCGGCGATGACCCCCGGCGCCTCGGCGCCGCTGGCGGCGGTGATGCTGTTGAGCGCGCTGCTGGCCGCGGCCGCGGCTTCGTGGCTGACGACGCACCTGGTGATCCGGCAGGCCCGCGCCAGCGGCCCGCTCCGGCGACGCGATCTGGGCGGCATCGCCGGCATCGGCATGCGCGTCTTCGCCGTCGTCATGACCGTCCTCACCCTCGAGTGCTCGAAGTGGCCCTTCGTGGTTTCCGCGGCGCTGGGGCTACGGGGGAACTTCACCGCGGTCTACCTCCTGGGGCTGCTGCCGTACGCGCTGGTCTGCTTCGCCGTCTGGATCCCGCAGTATCCGCTGCATCGCCTGATCACCCCGGGCCGCTGGACACTGGTGCAGTTCCTGCTGCACAAGGTCCGCTACAGCTTCTTCATCCTCGGCGTGGTCGTCCCGGTGGTGCTGCTGCAGGCGGTGCTGCGGGGCACGCTCGCCGGCGGCTGGGAGATGCTGATCGTCTACGCCTTCCTGCTGCTGATGCTCTGGACGTTTCCGCTCTTCCTGCGCTTCTTCTGGGGCTGCCGGTCGTTGGCGGAGGGACCGATGCGCGCGCGCATCCGCGCGCTCGAGCGCCAGGCCGGCGTCGGCTTCTCGGGGGTGTACGTCTGGGATCTCGGCGGCGCGGCCATGGTCAACGCCGCGGCGGTGGGGCTGGTGCCGCCGTTCCGCTATCTCTTCCTCAGCCGCGGCCTGCTCGAGCAGCTTCCCGACGACGAGATCGAGGGCGTGGTCTGCCACGAACTCGGCCACGTGCGGCACAAGCACCTGCTCTTCTACCTGGCGCTGACCGCGGCGGTGATGACCACGATCCAGTCGCTGCTGGTCGCCGGCTCGATGCTGACGGCATGGCTGGGCACGGTCGCGGCGCTGGTGCTCTACATCCGCTTCGGCTTCGCCTGGTTTTCGCGGCGTTTCGAGCGGCAGGCCGACCTGTACGCGCTGGAGGTCACTGGCGATCCGGCCCCGCTCTGCCGCGCGCTCGAACATATCGGCCGCCTCTACGGCGGGATCCGCCACGTCAAGAACTGGCACCACCAGAGCATCGCCGAGCGCGTCTCGTTCCTGCAGGCCGCCGCCGCCGACCCCGCACGCGCCGCGCGGCACCACGCCCACCTGCGCCGCGCGGTGCGCCTGGGCTACGCCTTCGCCCTCTTCGTCCTCGTCACCTCTGTCGGCGCGCAACTGCTGCAGCCGCCCCCGTTGTTGTTCGAGGAGACAGCGACGGATCGGCTGGCGCACTGGCGCCGCGTGCGCGAGTTGGTCCCCGACGAACCCGACGCGCCGCTTCAACTGGCGCGCATCTGGCTCGACCGCGCCCCGGCGCCCGAGGCGCTGGCGATGGCCGAGCAGTATACCGAGGAGGCGGCCGTACGCGCGCAGACCGCGCCGCAGCGCCGAGAGGTGGCCGCACTGCGAAAACGTATCGCGCGCGAGCGCCGGCGGCGGGATTCCGCCGACTGAGACGGCTTGACACCGCGCGGCGGCATCCGCTACCATATCCGAATCTTGTTGCAAGGAGGATCCCCATGGGCGAGGCGCCTGAAAACCTGGAGGAACGCATCCGCGAGATTCTGGTCGAACGGCTGTTCCTGGAGGTCGAGCCGGCGGCGATCGGCGCCGACGAGAGCCTGACCGAGACCTACGGCATCGACTCGGTGCGTCTCTTCGACATGGTCGTCGGCCTGGAGGAGGACTTCGGGATCAGCTTCGAGGACACCGAACTGGACATCCCCGGCTTCGACACCGTCACCGCCATTGCCCGGCGGGTGCGGGAGAAGCTGGACGCGACGTAGATGACCGCCGCCCGCCCGCAGCCGCTGCGGCTCGCCGCCACGCCGTATCCGCTCAGCGCCGTGCGTTTCGGCCCGCCGGTCTCGGAGCACCCGGTGCTGCTGGCGTTGCCGCCGCTCTGTGAGGAGCGCAAGGGCGCGGTGCCGCTGCTGGCCGAACTCGCCCGCCGGCGCGCCGACGCCGGGCGCACGACCCTGCTCTTCGACTACACCGGCACCGGCGACTCGCCGGGCGCGTTCGAGGAACTGAGCTGGCACCGGCTCCGCGCCGACGGCGAAGCCGCGCTGGCCGCGGCCAGCGCGCTGTGCCATACCGGCTGCGTCATCCTGCTGGGGCTGCGCCTGGGCGCGCGCTTCGCGGCGGAACTGGCCGCGCAGCACCCGGCCGAGGTGTCGCTGCTGGTCTGTTGGGAGCCGGTGCTCGACGGCGGCGCCTGGCTCAAGGAGATCCGCCGGCGCAGCCGTTTCCGCGGCACCGCCGGCGACGACGTAGCCGACATCGACGGCTACCTCTTCCACCGCGAGCTGCAGCAGGCGCTGCTGCACATGGACGGCGAGGCGCCGGCACTGCCCTGCCCGTGCCACATCCTCTCGCTCGTCCCGCGGAGCGAACCGACGGCGGCGATGCGCGAGACGGCGGCGAAGCTGGAGGCGACGCTGACGGTGGTCAAGCAGCCGCCGTTCTGGCTGGAAGGCGAGCCGGTACGGCATGCGGCGCTGCTGGAGGCGACGCTGGCGCTGGTGTGAACCCAGGTTCGCTGGATTGCGCGAACCGTATTGGTCGAAACATACGATATGACATCCTTCTGCGCTTATCCGGGATACGGCCTCATCCGCCGCGGGATCCTGTCGGGGCTCTGCGTGGCCGCGCTGCTGGTTTCCGCGCTCCATGCGGGTACGCCCGCCGACGGGGAGAGCGTCGCCCTCCCGCCCAAGGACGGCCGGGGCGACCTGCTGCAGCCGGTCGAGTTCGACACCTGGGGCAAGGATCTGAGCCAGGTCCTCAACCAGTTGAGCGCGCAGACGCCGTACGAGATCACGCTCTCGGCCCGCATCGCCTCTCCCGAGGCGTTCAGCCGCATCCGCCTCTACCTGCGCGCCGAGCAGATGCCGCTGCGGCAGGCGCTCGACTGGCTCGGCTACGCGCTGGGCTGCCGCTGGCGGGTGATCGACGCCAAGACCGTCCGGCTGACGCCGAACTACGACTGGGTCGACCTGCAGGATCCGAAGGTCGTCATCGAGAACGTCGAGTCGCTGATCGGTCCCGCGGGCGACGTCGACGCCTTCGAGAAGACCGTCTGGGAGCTGATCAAGGTCAACTCGCTCTTCGAGAAGACCACCACCTTCCGCCTCGAGGAGCACAACCCCAGCGTCAAGCTCGTGGCCATCCTTCCCGCGCAGTTGAAGAAGAACCTGATGGCGGCGCTGCTGGCGATGGAGCGGCCGGGCGAGGCGATCCGCGCGCTGCCGCCGAAGACGCCCGACCGCGCGCTGGCGCAACTCGAGAGCGCGCTCGGCGAGAAAGTCTGGATCCGCCTCACCGACGTGCCGGTGCGCGAGGTGCTCGACGACGTCCGCCTGCAGACCATGGGGCTCAGCGGGCCGCAGGGGCTGAACATCGGCTTCGACCAGACCCTTTTCGACAAGGACGGCCCGCCGCTGGTCTCGCTGGATTTGGGCGAGGTGACCGCACGCGAGGCGCTGGAGGCGCTCGGGCGGCAGATGGGGCTGCGCTACCTGGCGCTCTCGCCGCCCAACGGCGTCTGGCTGACCAATTCGGCGCTGGCCACGCCGGTCCTGCCCTCGCGCGAGTTCCTCTGGGAGAACCTCACCGTCGCCAGCTTCGCCGCCGGCGAGATCAGCGACGGCCTCGGCGGCGGGCAGGCGCTGGCGCACTACCTGCGCAACAAGGTCACCCCCGCCGTCTGGCTCGATCCGGCCGCGGCCATCGTCTACCACGAGACGAGCCGCAACCTCATTGCCGTCGCCCCGGCGCCGACACAGCGAGCGATTATGCGCGAACTCAACTCCCTGCGCGAGAACATGCCGAAATAAGAAATTTGGAAGGAATGCCCGTTCGCTGACTTCTGGCCGGGTGAACTGGCGTTCGGTCGAACCATTATCGATGTTTCGGGACGCGATAAAATGGCCGCGTGAAAAGCACGTCGAAACGATTTTGAGCCTCCGCGGAACAGCAGGATGCAAAAATATTCGACACGATCCGGCTTCCGATTTTCCCCTCAGCGGAATCTCGCTGGCGGCGTGATCGGGGCGTCGTGAGCCATGTTCCCGCTGACGCAAAATCCTATCCGGCATCATGATCCCCGCCCGGGGTGGTTCGTGTTGTTGATGACACCTCTATTTCACGAACAGGCCGGAAGTTACGCGCTTCCCGCCACGTGGAGCAAGTGACGCCATGAAAGCCAGATTCAGCGCCGTAGTCTACCTCCTTCAAGCCATGATCGACCGCCGCTATGCGGTCCTGCTGCGCTTCGCCAAGGCCCAGACAGAGATGGTTATGATCCGTTGAAATACCTGTCAGGCTTCCGCCTGGCATTCGGGGCAGACGCCCCTGAGCTGACGCGTCGCGTTCTGGATCGCTTCAGCCCATCCTTCGCCTGTCGTTGCCGACGGCACAAGGCTGTATCCCGGCAGGCAAGTCGCCTCTCCACAAACATGGCAAAAGAAATGCGGATGATCATAGTCATCCTCATGGGCCACCCCCTTCGCGTAACGATTCAGGCCGTCGATCCGGTCCACCATCGTAACGAGCGCAATCCCGAATACGACCGTTGTGTTTGCCCGTATCGCTCGTTCAATATTGGAGGTGCGGGTGTTGGCTTATTGCTTTTTTCACGCGGAACGGTGATCTCTGATACGAAATTCTGACTGAATCTCGTCGCAACTTACCGATTGAAGCTCACTCCTTCGGCTCTCACCAACAGCGCAATGCTGTCCGCGACAGGATTCGCTTCAATCTTTCTGCAAGCGCCTTGTCTGGCATATGCGAAAACACGCTATGAGATTATTCACCGCTCGATGCCATCGCGTGCGATAAGGCCGTTGTTGTAGTAGTGCTTCAATTCCTTCATGTCGGTCACGAGGTCGGCTTTCTCCACCACGGGGCGGTCGGCGTAGCGGCCGGTGATGACGAGTTCGACATGTGCGGGACGCTGGTCGATCAACTCGCACAGATCCTTTACGGTGAAGAGTCCGAAATAAGTGGCGATGTTCGCTTCGTCCAGAATCACGACTTCGTGCGCGCCCGCGAGCAGGATACGCTTCGCCTCCTCCAATCCTTTTCGTCCGGCCTGGATATCGATCTTATCCGGGACGTGTTCGATAAAACAGCCACAGCCGAACTGCCGGACGGTGATCAGGTCATCAAATCGACGCAATGCTCTGATTTCGCTGTACTCCATACCCTTGACGAATTGTCCGAACCAGACCCGCAACCCCGCGCCGACGGCCCGGATTGCCAATCCGAGTGCGGCCGTGGTCTTGCCTTTGCCTTCTCCGGTGTAGACCTGGACACGGCCGACCCGGTTGTGTGTCTGCTTATTCTGAGGCGAGGTCATTTTCAGCATCGTGTATTCCTCATATCCGGAGCGCGAAACGGTCGAAACGAAGCAGCGTCCCCGTAATCCTTCCCCGGTTACGGGGACGCCGCCAGCCCGATACCGCTACTCCTCTTCCTTGTATTCTTTTTCCGCAACGTGAATGAAGAAGTCCGGCTCCTTCTCGTGGTAGGTTTCCTTAAAATCGCCATAAGTATCGATGTGCTGAAAGCCCACCTCGAACATGAGCTTGCGAGTGTACTCTTTACGCAAGGGGAACATGTTCAGATGGTAGGCCGCCCCGTCGGGGAAGGTATAGCGGAAGCGCGCCAGGCCATCGTCGATGTGTTCGGGCACGGCTGTGACATTGTCGCCGCAGTAGTAATACTTGTGCTTGGTCGAGAACCCGTCGTCGAGAATGCTGTCGTAGTTGCGCTGATCAAGCAGCAGCACCCCGTCGTGCTTGAGCATGGCGTAATACTCTGCCAGTGACTTGCGTCGGTCGCGCTCGCGGAAAAGATGAGTGAAAGAATTCCCCAGGCAAATGATCGCGTCGAACTCGCCATGGACGTCACGATTCAGGAAGCGCCAGTCCGCCTGCACCGTGTGCAGGATGCAGTCGCGTTTGCGTGCGTTCTCGAAGGCTTTGGCCAGCATCGCGGGCGAACCGTCGGCGCTGGTGACGTCGAAGCCGGCCTTGATGAGGCGAACCGAATGGAACCCGGTGCCGGTGGCGATATCGAGAACGCGCCGTGCGCCGCGGTTCTTGAGCTGTTCGATGAAGAAATCACCCTCGCTCTGCGCGCGACTGTCCCAGTCGATCAGTTCGTCCCACTTCTCCACGAACGTCTTGACGTACTCCTGCTGGTAATGGTCGGTTTCTCGCACGGCGACCGGATCTTCGCCGAAGTTCTGATCCCGCGGGATCATCGTATTCGCTGTCATCTTTCGTTCCCTTCTTTTCGCTTACGCAACGTTCTCCTTCGTACCCGAACATGGAAACGCGTGCCGACCACGAGCCGGCGACGCGACATCTTCTCTCCGTCGCCTGCCAACGGGAATGCGCTGGCAAATGAAAAACCCCATCCTCGCGCAAGGATGGGGTCGGCCGCGAACCGGCAAGAACGATGTCTCGGGAACACACTTCCCCGAAAGAAGGCACACCGGTACCGCGATCCTGCCCGTTCCCCACACGCGAGGGAGTTGCAGGTTCATGCGGTTTGGCGCGTCTTCTGGCTTCCGGGGGCGATTTCGGCAGGCCTTCCCAGGCGTTATGCCCAGTGGCCCTTAGCCGACCGTATCCCGGTTACAGCAGCGCGTCTGCGACGGATTCTCACCGTACTTCCGTTTGCCGCACCGCATTCTGATTGTCATACGCCCGATTCGTTAATTCCTGTTCTGAGCACCTTACCATGTTCATGCAGAGGCCGTCAACGGTTTTCTTTCTCCGCGGTAGTTGGGCACGCGAATCATTTCGTCCCGGCGCGATATGTGTCGATGCAATCGGCAATATCTTCGGCCGTCTGGATAAAACGCGGGCCTGGAATACAGAGATATTCATTATTCAGGAGATACACGCGACCGTCTCGCACCGCCGGTAAAACCTGCCACGTCTGCCACTGCGCCTCGGCCCTTTCGCGTCCAGCCTCCGACATGCCTGGCGCGAGTTCGATGATTAGGACCCGTTAAGCAATAATTTCAGAAATCCCGATCTTATTGCTTAACGGGTCCTAAGATCCGGTGCCGGTCTTCGCTCGGCGGGATGCTGCGGCATTACTATCGCGAGGCGGCGCAGGATGGCCCTTATCCAGAATCGTAATTGACACGGCCTCTCTTGTTGGCTATAATGCCAATCTGCCAACAAGGAGATATTGAATGGACGAACGTACTCGGGCACGGATGGAGGCGCAGGCGACGATATTCAAGGCGCTGGCGCACCCCAGTCGAATCTTCGTGGTGAACGAACTCGCCGGGGGCGAGCGGTGTCTCTGCGAACTGACCGAGATGATCGGCGCGGACAAGTCGACGGTAAGCAAGCATCTGCTGCTCTTGAAGCAGGCCGGGATCATTGGCGACGAGAGGCGGGGTAACATGGTCTTCTATTCGTTGAAGGCGCCTTGCGTCTTGAACTTCATGTCCTGCGTGGAAGGCATGATCGAGA
>CAYWFP010000017.1:0-51218 GCA_964457365.1 uncultured Planctomycetaceae bacterium | reverse complement strand
GGACCGTCGGCGCGCCGAGCGAAATCCCGATCTTATTGCTTAACGGGTCCTAAGGTCGATCCCGGCCGCGCGCGGCGGCGCATACAGCCGGACAGGAGGAACGACGATGAAGAGCCTCGACCTGAAGGGACGCTGGACGCTGCGGCAGGCCGGCGACAAGGGGGAGATCGCCGCCACGGTGCCCGGCGACGTGCAGAGCGCTCTTCTGCAGGCGGGACGGATCCCGAACCCGTACGTCGGCACGAACGAGGAGAAGGTCCAGTGGGTCGACAAGCAGGACTGGATCCTCGCGCGCACCTTCCGCGTGGAGAAGGCTTTTCTCGAAGAGGAGTCGGTCTTCCTCACCTGCGAGGGCGTCGACACCGTCGCCGAGATCCGCCTCAACGGTAAAAAGGTCGGCGCGACCGAGAACATGTTCCGCCGCTATCGCTTCGAAGCGAAGCCGTTCCTCAAGGCCGGCAAGAACGAGATCAGCATCCACCTGCGCGCGCCCATCGCCGCCGGCGCCGAACGCGCGAAGAAGCTGCCGCACCCCATCCCGGGCGGCATGGAAGGACAGAAGGCGTCGGATCGGAGCGTGCTGCGCAAGGTGCAGTGCCACTTCGGCTGGGACTGGGGCATCCGCCTGATCGTCTCGGGCGTGTACGGGAATATCGCGCTGGGCGCGACCTCGGCCGGGCGGATCGAGTACGTCCATACCGTCCAGAAGCACGGCAAGCGCAAGTGCACCGTCGAGGTGGCCGTGGAGTACGAGGCGCTGCATGGCGGCAAGCAGACGCTGGAGGTGACGCTGGGACGCGAGACGGTGATGAAGACGGTCAAGCTCGCGCGCGGGGCGAACACGGTCACCGCCGGCGTGACAATAAAGGACCCGAAGATCTGGTGGCCGGCCGGCTGCGGCGAGCAGCCGCTGTACGACCTGACCGTCAAGCTCGGCGGCGACGAGACGAAGAAGCGCATCGGCCTGCGCACGGTCGAGCTGGTCAGCAAGGACGACAAGATCGGCCGCTCGTTCTACTTCCGCGTCAACGGCACGGACGTCTTCTGCAAGGGCGCCAACTGGATCCCGCTCGACGCGCTGCCGCAGCGCCACACGCGCGAACGCTACGCGGACCTGTTGCGCAGCGCGGTCGCGGCCAACATGAACATGATCCGCGTCTGGGGCGGCGGGCAGTACGAGCGCGACGAATTCTACGAGCTCTGCGACGAGCTGGGCCTGATGGTCTGGCAGGAGTTCATGTTCGCCTGCAGCCTCTACCCGGCGACGCCGGACTTCCTGGCCAATGTCCGCGAGGAGGCGACCCACCAGGTGAAGCGGCTGCGCGACTACGCCTGCATCGTCCTCTGGTGCGGCAACAACGAGAACGTCGGCGCGCTGAAGTGGTCGAAGCTGGCGCGCGACAACCGCGACCGCTACGTGGTGGAGTACGACCGTCTCTTCGAGGGCACCATCGGCAAGGTGCTCGACGAATGCGACCCGACCCGCGCCTACTGGCCGAGCAGCCCCAGCGCGGGGCGCAACGACTATACCGACTGCTGGGAGGAGGACTCCCGCGGCGACATGCATTACTGGCACGTCTGGCACGGCGACCACCCCTTCGAGGCGTACTACGACGTCACGCCGCGCTTCTGCTCGGAGTTCGGCTTCCAGTCCTTCCCCTCGATGGACGCCATCCGCACCTACGCCAGCCCCGACCAGTTCAACCTCACCGGCCCGGTGATGGAGTTCCACCAGCGCAGCCACATCGGCAACACCAAGATCATCCAGACCTTCGCCCGCTACTTCCGCATGCCCGAGGGCTTTGAGAACCAGGTCTACCTCTCGCAGGTGCAGCAGGCCGTCGCCATCAAGACCGCCGTCGAGTACTGGCGCCACCTGCGGCCCGTCTGCATGGGCGCGCTCTACTGGCAGCTCAACGACGTCTGGCCGGTCTGCTCCTGGGCGTCGCTGGAATACGGCGGCAAGTGGAAGCCGCTGCATTACATGGCCCGGCGCTTCTTCGCGCCGGTGCTGCTGGCCGCGCACCAGACGCGCGAGGGGCTGGTCGAGGTCTGGCTGACCAACGACACGCGCGCACCGGTGAAGGCCAAGGCGACGCTGCAGGTGATGAACTTCGCCGGCAAGGTACTGAAGAAGATCCCGCTCGAGGGGCGCGCGCCCAAGCTGGGCGCGAAGCTGCAGAAACGCTTCGCGCTGGCGGAGCTGACCGAGGATCCCGACAACACCTTCCTGGTGCTGCGACTCAAGCACGGCGGCACCCAGCGCAACACCCATTTCTTCGCGCCGTGGAAGCGGAGCGACCTGGCCCAGGCGCGCGTACACGCGACATCCAAGAAGGACGGCGAGGTCTACCGGGTCACGGTGACGACCGACAAGCCGGCGTTCTTCGTCACCCTCAACGTCGACGGCGTGCCGGGCGAGTTCGACGACAACTGCTTCACGCTGCTGCCGCGGGAGAAGCGCGAGCTGGCCTTTACGCCGAAGAGCGCGGTGCCGCACAAGACCTTCGCCGCGGCGCTGACGGTCAACCACTTGCGCAATACGTACGAATAGACCCCGCGCGACAACAGTCGAAACACCAACTTCAATCGAAACGAATGGATCGGTTTCGCTGTATGACTATGCATTGCGTGGAGGGTTTGGCGTGGCGTACGCGGGTTTTCGGGAATATATTGCACATTATCTCTGTGCCAACCTAATTTACGCCATGCAATATTTCTTTGCCATATTTGTGCGATCCCCCCTCTTTTCCAGCGAAAATAACCGAATTAAACGAGGATGCGCGGATTATTTCCTTTCTGGCATAATCCTGAGCCGTGCAAGATCTTCACGCCTGAGCTGTCGACTTGAGCCGCAGCCAAATATAGTGTGCATATAATTTACGCGCGTCTGCGATCAAGGCGCAAGCACTGTTGATAAAGTTGGCGCGATATATTTTAACTGATTTTTTGACAACGATTTACGTATATTTTCCTGCATCTGGAATGCCGCTTTCTTGGTTGAGCGGACAAGAGCAGAGAAATCGAGTGGGCATTGTCTGCCCGAGAAAGCGGGCAATGCGGGATTGTGCTTTCATGTCGAACAAAACGAGTCAAGGAGCGGACGAGAGGCTATGAGCAAAATCATACGAGACCACGTGTTTACTTCCGAATCGGTCAGCGAGGGGCATCCGGACAAGCTGTGCGACCAGATCTCCGACGCCATTCTCGACGCGTGTTTGCAGGAAGACGAGAAGAGCCGCGTGGCCTGCGAGACCGCGGTGACCACCGACTACGTGCTCAACCTCGGCGAGATCACCTGCAAGGGCTGGAACAACATCGACCCCGAGGCGCTCGCGCGACAGGTGGTGCGCGAGGTCGGCTACGACCGCGAGGATCTGCTCTTCTGCTGCGACACCTTCGAATACGACTGCCGCATCCATCCGCAGTCGGCCGATATCGCCCAGGGCGTCGACGAGGGCGCGGGGCTCTTCAGCGAGCAGGGCGCGGGCGACCAGGGCATGATGTTCGGCTACGCCACCAACGCCACGCCGGTGCTGATGCCGGCGCCGATCTACTACAGCCACGTCCTGCTGGACGAACTGCAGCGCATCCGCAAGAAGCAGAAGCTCGGTTATCTCCGCCCCGACTCCAAGAGCCAGGTCTCGATCCTGCACCGCGAAGGGAAACCGGACCACATCACCAGCGTCGTCATCAGCCACCAGACCGACGACGTGCCGCTGGAGGCCGTGCGCAAGGACATGATCGAGATCAGCAAGGAGGTGCTCGGACCCACGGGGCTGCTGCGCGACACGACCGAGTACTACATCAATCCCACCGGCAAGTTCGTCATCGGCGGGCCGCACGGCGACGCCGGCGTCACCGGCCGCAAGATCATCGTCGACACCTACGGCGGCGTCGGCTGCCACGGCGGCGGCGCTTTCTCGGGCAAGGACCCGTCCAAGGTCGACCGCTCGGCCGCGTACTACGCCCGCTACGTCGCCAAGAACATCGTCGCCGCGAAGCTGGCCGACAAGTGCGAGATCCAGGTTGCCTACGCCATCGGCGTAGCCAAGCCGCTGAGCATCAACGTCGACACCTTCGGCTCGGCCAAGGTGGACGAGACCGAGATCCAGAAGGTGCTCGAGTCCGACGCGATCTTCGACTTCCGCCCCGCCGCGACCATCGAGGCGCTGGGGCTGCGCACGCCGTCGGGATGGACCTACCGCCAGACCGCCGCCTACGGCCACTTCGGCCGCGACATGTTCCCCTGGGAGCAGACCGACAAGGCCGAGGCGCTGCGCGAGGCGCTGGGCAAGGGCGCGACCGCCTCGGCGTAGACGATATGGAAAGAACCGCTTCCCGGCCCGGGCGGAGCACGGCTTCGTCGCGCGGGGGAACGGAGAGCGATCCGCAATCAGAAGAAGGAGGCCGCGACAATGGCTGTAGAGATGAAGACGATTTCCGATGCCGTGATCCAGGGGGATCTCGACGGCATTGCGGAACTGACGCAGAAGGCACTGGACGCGGGCGCCAAGCCCGACGAGGTGATGAACCAGGCGCTAATCGTCGGCATGGAGACCGTCGGCGGGCGGTGGAAGAACGACGAGATGTTCATGCCCGAGGTCTTGCGCTCGGCGCAGGCGATGAGCGCGGCGATGGACCTGATCCGCGACGACCTGACCGGCTCGGGCGGCTCCCGCGCGGGGACGATGGTCATCGGCACGGTCAAGGGCGACCTGCACGACATCGGCAAGGACCTGGCGGCGATGATGTTCGAGGGCGCCGGGTACAAGGTGGTCAATCTCGGCATCGACCAGTCGACCGAGACCTTCATCGAGGCGACCAAGGAGCACAAGCCCGACCTGCTGGGCATCTCGGCGCTCCTGACCACGACGATGCCGCGGATGAGCGAGATCATCAACGGCCTCAAGGAAGCCGGCATCCGCGAAGAGGTGGCCGTGATCATCGGCGGCGCGCCGGTGACCGAGGACTTCGCCGAGTCCATCGGCGCGGACATCTACGCGCCCAACGCCCGCGCCGGCGTCGACCGCGCCCGCGAATATTTCCAGAAGGCGTCGTCGTAACGCACCGCGAATCGACCATGACGGCAGTTCGACGCCGACCGGGCCACGCCGCCGGGCGGCGCTGCCGAGGAGAATCTTTATGCGCATGAACCAGACTATCAACCGGACGCCGCGGTTCCGCGTCCTCTCCGACGACCAGATCGAGCGGATCTACTTCGCCGCGCTGGACGTCCTCGAGCGCGTCGGCGCGCTGGTCTACCACGACGAGGCGATCGAGCTCTTCCGCAACTCCGACGCGGTGGTCACCGAGGACAACCGCGTCCGCATCCCCGTCTCGATGGTGGAGCAGGCGATCAAGTTCTACCCGCGCAAGATCGCGCTCAAGGGCCGCGACGGCGTCCGCTCGCTCCATATCCAGAAGGACTCCGCTTCCTTCGGCACCGGCTCGGACCTGCCGTTCTGCTACGACCGCGAAACCGGCGGGCGCCGGCGGACGACGACCAAGGATATCGGCCTCGCGGGGCTGCTGGTCGACGCGCTGCCGAACCTGGACTTCTTCATGTCCCACGGCATCGCCAGCGACGCGCCGCTGCCGGAGACCTACGACCGGCACCAGTTCATGGCCATGCTCGAGACCTGCACCAAGCCGATGGTGCTGACCAGCGTCGACGGCGAGGGGCTGGAGGATCTGTGGAAGATGGCGTGCCTGATCCAGGGCGGCGAGGAGGAGTTCCGCCTCAACCCCATGTTCGTCGCCTACATCGAGCCGATCTCGCCGCTGAAGAGCGACCGTACCGCGGTCGAGAAGCTGCTCTTCGCCGCGGAGAAGGGTATTCCGGCGATGTATACTCCCTGCCCCAGCTCCGGCGCGACCGCCCCGTGCACCATTGCGGGCATGCTGGTCCAGTCGCTCGCGGAGACCCTGCAGGCGGTGGTGCTCTGCCACCTCAAGAAGCCGGGGATGCCGCTGATCATGGGCGGGGTGACGACGCTGCTCGACATGCGCAAGTCGACCTACAGCTACGGCGCGCCGGAGTTGTCGCTCGCCTCGGCGGCGAACACCGACATCTCCAAGTGGCTGAACCTGCTGATGTTCAGCACCGGCGGCTGCACCGACAGCAAAGTCGTCGACGAGCAGGCCGCGGCCGAGTTCACCATGAGCAACTACTACGCCTTCCTCTCCGGCGCGAGCCTGATCCACGACGTCGGCTACATCGACACCGGCACCAACGCCTCGCTGGAGGCGCTGGTCCTCAACGACGAGATCTGCGGCATGATCCGCCAGTTCGGCAAGGGGATCAACACCGAGGACGAGTACCTCGCGCTGGACCTGATCGAGGAGAAGGGCCCGGGCGGGGAATACTTCACCAGCGACCACACCTTCCGCCACTGGCGCGAGTGGTTCCTGCCCAAGCTCCAGGACCGCTCCGACTGGGAAACCTGGCAGGCCGCCGGCAGCAAGAGCATGACCGACCGGGTGAACGAGCGCACGCAGCACCTGCTGGACACGTACGAGCCGACGCCGATCCCGGAGAAGCTGCACGCGGAGTTGCGGGACGTCGTCAAGTCCGCCGACGCGCGCCACAGCTGAAGCCGCGCGGACATCGACATCAGACAGCAAAGGAAACGATCATGGGTTGCACGAGAGTCAATCTGAGCGAGAGCCGCACGCCGCGCTTCGAGGTCCTGTCGCCGGACCAGAAGGAGACGATCTACCGCGGCATGATCCGCACGCTCAACTACACCGGCGCCGACGTCCACCACGAAGGCGCGCGCGAATTGCTCTACTCCCACGGCTGCCTCGTCGACGGCAAGCGCGTTTTCATCCCGCCGGAGCTGGTGCTCAAGGCGCTGAGCACCGTGCCGCCGGTGACGGAGGTCTTCTGTTGGGACGGGAGCAGGGAGAAGAAGATCTCCATCGAGCGCGGCAAGAGCTA
The DNA here is from genome assembly GCA_964457365.1 of uncultured Planctomycetaceae bacterium. Lineage (GTDB taxonomy): Bacteria > Planctomycetota > SZUA-567 > SZUA-567 > SZUA-567 > CAYWFP01. The sequence goes on along the minus strand of CAYWFP010000017.1, from coordinate 44,275 downwards.
CTTCGGCCCCGGGCCGACGCCGCCGAACTTCATCGATCCCGAGACGCTCGAGCGCCGGCCGTACCTGCGCCAGGACGCCACCACCGTCGCCCGCGTCTGCGACGCGCTGCCGAACGTCGGCTTCGTCCAGTCGCTGGGCTCGATCAGCGACGTCACCGGGCCGCTGGCGGACATCTACGAGTTCGCCGACATGATCCGCAATACCACCACGCCGATCATGAGCTGGTCGTTCAACCGCGACGGCTGCCGCGACGAGCACCGCATGGCCGTCGCCATGGCCGGCGGCGAGGAGAACTTCAAGCGTCGCCCGAACTACATCTTCTACGGCGAGCCGATCTCGCCGCTGGTGAGCGACTTCCACGCCATCGACAAGTGCATGTACTGCGCCGAGCACCGCATCCCGCAGGTCTACAGCCCCTGCGCCATCGGCGGCGGCACCGTGCCGGCCACGCACGCGGGGCAGCTCGTGGTGGCGCTCTCGGAGTCGATGGTCGGGGTGGTCGTGGCGCAACTGATGAACCCGGGCACCTGCGTCATCATCGGCGGGGTGCAGTCGATTCTGGACATGCGCCACAGCATCTACTCCTACGGCGCGCCGGAGCTGAGCATCCTCAGCGCCGCCATGACCGAGATGGCCCATTACTGCAACCTGCCGATGTTCAGCCAGTCCGGCTGCACCGACACCAAGGCCCTCGACGTCCAGTCGGCGGTGGAGGCGACGCTCTCGATCAACGCCGCGATGATGAGCGGAGCGGAGTTCGTCCACGACAACGGCTACACCGAGTCGGGGATCACCGGGGACGTCTTCCAGCTCGTGATGGACGACGAGCTGATCGGCATGGCCCGCGTCATCGAGAACGGCATCGAGGTGACCGAGGAGACCATGGCCGTCGACGTCATCTGCGACGTGGGGCCCGGCGGACACTACCTCCACCAGGACCATACCATGAAGTGGTTCCGCGAGTACTGGCGCCCGACGCTGATGGAGCGCAACAGCTACGAGGACTGGGTCGCCTCGGGGAAGATGACCATGAAGGATCGGATCATCGCCAAGACCCGCGATCTCATCGCCAACTACGAAGGGCCCATCGGCAAGGTGCCGCCGGAAGCGAACGAGGCTCTCGAGGACATCCTCGAGGAAGCCGAGGCGCGCGTCGTCAGGGAACCGGAGTCCGCGCCGACGGGATGATTACAGCGAGAAGGACATGGAGCAGTACGTAATCGGCATCGACACCGGGGGCACCTTCACCGACGGGGTGTTGATGGACTATCACACCCGGGAGGTCCTCTCCACGGTCAAGGCGTTGACCACCCGGCACGACCTGAAGGTCGGGGTCATCGAGGCCATCGACGGGCTGGAGATCCCGGACGTGAGTAAGGTCCGCCTCGTGGGCATCTCGAGCACGCTGGCGACCAACTCCATCGCCGAGGGCAAGAACCGCAAGGTCGGCCTGCTGCTCTTGGGCTACGACGCGGAGCTGATCGAGACCTTCGATCTGTCGGACAAGTTCGGCACCGAGACGATCGCCTACATCGCCGGCGGGCACAACGCGCAAGGCGCGCCCCAGGGCGAGCTGGACGAGGCGGCGCTGCGCGCCTGGGCCGAACGACACAATGACGACGTCGACGCGGTGGCGGTCTCGGGCTACTTCAGCCCGCTCAACCCGGAGCACGAGCAGCGCGCACTGGAGATCCTCCGCGACGCGGCCGCGCTGCCGGTGGTGCTCGGGCACCAGCTCTCGACCAAGCTCGACTCGGTCAAGCGCGCCGCCACCGCCGCGCTGAACGCCTCGCTGGTGGCGGTGATGCAGGAATTCATCGATGCGGTGCGCGCGTCCCTGAAAACGCACGCCATCGCGGCGCCGCTGATGATTGTCCGCGGCGACGGCACGCTGATGCCCTACGCCGAGGCGATCCGCAAGCCGGTGGAGACGATCCTCTCCGGCCCGGCCGCCAGCGCCAACGGCGGACGTTTCCTCACCGACACCGCGGACATGCTCGTGGTGGACATGGGCAGCACCACCACCGACATGGCTCTGGTCAGCAACGGGCAGGTCGTCGTCTCCGAAGAAGGCGCCCGCGTCGGGGACACCTGGACCTCGGTGGAGGCCGCGCGCATCCGCACCGTCTGCGTCGGCTGCGACAGTCGCATCCGCATCGACAGCGACGGCGTGGTCGCGATCGGCCCGGAGAAGGTGGTGCCGCTGGCGCGCCTGGCCGCGGAGTTCCCGGCGGCGGAGAAGGCGCTCACCGGCCTGCGGAACGTTCCGGTCAACCGGTGGAAAGAGACCGACCTGGAGTACTGGCTGCTGTACAAGGAGCCGGAAGCCGCGGCGCTGAGCGAGACGGAGCAACGCCTCGTGGCGGCGCTGCGGGACGGGCCGGCGAGCCAGACGGAACTGCTGAAAGCGTGCGGCGCGTACCATCCTGCGCAGCTTTCCGGCCGTGACCTGATGCGCAGCGGGCACCTGGGCGTGGCGGCGCTGACGCCCTCGGACCTGCTGCACGTCACCGGCGGGATGGCGCTCTGGAACGCCCCGGCGGCGCGGCAGGCGGTGACGGTGCTCTGCGCGCTGCGCGAGCGCCAGATCGAGACCTTCGTCGAGACCACTCTCGCGCGGATCGTGGAGATGATCGTCGAGGAGGCGGTCATCTTCCTGGCGTGTCAGCACATGAAGAGCGCGGAGATGCCCACGCGCATCGACGGCAAATGGGGACGCTGGCTCTTCCGGGAAATGATCGCCAAGAGCAACCGCTACCTCGGGGTGCGCATGGACAGCCGCTTCCCGATCCTCGGCACCGGCGCGCCGGCGACGTGTTTCATCAAGCAGGCGGCCGACCACCTCGCCGCGCCGTTCATCGCGCCGCCGCACTTCGCCGTGGCCAACGCCGTCGGCGCGGTCAGCGGCTCGGTGATGGAGGCCGTGGAGGCCCGCGTCTTCGTCCGCGAGGAAGCGGCCAGCACCCTGCACGTCGTGCGGATCGGCGAGGACTCGCGGACTTTTGTCGTCGCCGAGGAGGCGAGGGCGTTCGCCCGCGGTGAGGCCGAACGGCGCGCGCTCGAAGCGGCGCTGGAGGCCGGGGCGAGCGATCCGCACGTGGAGATGATACTCCGGCGCGAAGGCGTGATCCACCGCTACCTCGCCCGCGCCGTGGGCAACCCGAGACTGTCGGAGACGACCGCGGTCAACCGCGGCGCTTCCCAGGAGAAACCGCAGGAGAAATGTTATGCTACTAGTGGGTGAGCTGATCAACGCCTCGCGCAAGTCGATCCAGCCGTTGATCAAGGAGAAGAACGCCGAGGGCATCGCCGAGATCGCCAAGAAGCAGGTCGAGTGCGGCGCCGACTACATCGACGTCAATGCCGGCATCTTCGTCGAGGAGGAGCCGCAGTATCTGCAGTGGCTGGTGCAGGCGGTGCAGGAGGCCGTGGACGCGCCGTGCTGCCTCGACAGCCCCAACCCCGAGGCCATCGAGGCGGCGATGAAGGTCCACCGCGGCACGCCGATGATCAACTCCATCTCGATGGAGACCGACCGGCACGAGGCGATGCTCAAGCTCGTGGCCGGAACCGACCTGAAGGTCATCGCCCTCTGCGTCAAGGACGGCGAGATGCCGCACGACAAGGCGGCGCGGCTGGAGATCGCCGAAACGCTGATCGAGGACCTGACCAGGCACGATATCCCGATCGGGAACATCTTCGTCGATCCGCTGGTGCAGCCGGTGGGCACAACCGATACCTGCGGGCAGGAGTTTCTCGACGCCATCGAGGAGTTGCGCACGAAGTACCCGGAGATTCACACCATGTGCGGCCTCTCCAACTGCTCCTACTGGATCCCCAACCGCAAGTTCGCCAACCGGACCTTCATGGCCATGGCCATCGCCAAGGGGCTCGACGGCGCCATCGTCGATCCGCGCGACAAGCAGATGATGGCGATCATCGTCGCCGCCGAGACGTTGATCGGCCGCGACCGCTTCTGCGAGAACTACCTCAAGGCGCACCGGGCAAAGCTCTTCGAGTTCTAGTTCGGCCCGGGCGGCGGTGTTTTCGAATCACAGCAGCAAGGAGGTGCCTGATGAATCAACCCGAAGTCACGCAGACGACGAAGCAGTATTACGATAGCGACGACGCGCAGCGGTTCTATTACCTGCTCTGGGGCGGGGAGGATCTGCACCTGGGGATCTACGAACGCCCCGACGAGTCGATCCGTGCGGCGAGCACGCGCACGATCCTGCGCATGGCCTCGCTGGTGCCGACGCTGGACGAAACCACCGAGGTGCTGGACCTCGGCGGCGGTTTCTCCGGCTCCGCGCGCTGCCTGGCGCGCAACTTCGGCTGCAGGATGACCGTGCTCAATCTCAGCGAGCGCGAGAACGAGCGCGGCCGGCGCATGAACGCCGAACAGGGCCTGGCGGAGAAGATCACCGTCGTCGACGGCGCCTTCGAGGAGGTGCCCTTCGAGGACGGGCGTTTCGACGTGGTCTGGTCTCAGGACGCGATCCTGCACAGCGGCGACCGCGCCCGGGTGATCGCCGAGGCCGCGCGCGTGCTGAAGCCCGGCGGACGTCTGGTCTTCACGGATATCCTCATGACCGAGAACTGCCCGCCGGACGTGCTCGAGCCGATCTTCGCGCGCATCCACCTGACCTCGCTCGGCAGCCGCTCGTTCTACGAGCAGGCCGCGCGCGAGGCGGGACTCGAAGCGATGGAATACGTCGACCTGGACCCCTACCTGCCGCAGCATTACCAGCGCGTGCTGGACGAGCTGGAGTCCCGCGAAGGCGAGATCGAAGACGTCATCTCGGAAGAGTACCGCGCCAACATGAAGACGGGCCTGCGCCACTGGATCGACGGTGGCAACAACGGCTACCTGACATGGGGCATCTTCCACTTCAAGAAACAGGAGACGGCATGAGTGCGGCAACCCCCGGACGCGAACGCGAGAGGGCCGCGGCGAAGGCGACCGAGACGGTCATCACCCGGATCCTGGACCGGCACCGGACGAACATCAGCTTCGAATTCTTCCCGCCGAAGACCGAGGAGACCTCGGCGCGGCTCTTCGACACGATCAGCCGTCTGGCGCCCCTGGAGCCGTGCTACGTCAGCGTCACCTACGGCGCCGGCGGCACCACGCGCAAGCTGACGTACGAGTTGATCCTCAAGATCCGCGAGCGCAGCGACATCCCCGTGGTCTCGCACCTGACCTGCATCGGTGCGCCGCGCGAGGAGATCCACGAGATCCTCACCCGCTACTGGGAGTCGGGCATCCACAACGTCCTGGCCCTGCGCGGGGATCCGCCCAAGGGCGAGACCTCCTTCGCCCGGCCCGAGAACGGCTTCGGCTATGCCAGCGAGCTGGTGGCCTATATCCGCGAGCACTTCCCGAAGACGGGCATCGGCGTGGCGGGCTACCCCGAGGGGCACTCGGAGACACCCAACCGCCTGCAGGAGCTGGACAATCTCAAGCGCAAGATCGACGCCGGCGCGGACTATATCTGCACGCAGCTCTTCTTCGACAACCGCGATTTCTACGATTTCTGCGAGCGCTGCGAGTGCGCGGGCATCCACGTCCCGATCATCGCCGGGCTGATGCCGATCAGCTCGCGCAAGGGGCTGTACCGCATGGCCGATCTCGCCGCGGGCTCGCGCATCCCGGCGAAGCTGCTCAAGGCGATCGAGCGCGCCGACAGCGACGAGAACGTCGAGAACGTCGGCATCCACTGGGCCGCGCACCAGGCGATGGACCTGCTGGACAACGGCGTCGACGGCATCCACTTCTACACGTTGAACAAGTCGACCGCGCCGTTGCGGATCTACGAGGCCCTGGGCGTCACCACGTCCCGGCCGCTCTGGGAGGGTTAACAGGCGATGCGCACGGAGAAACGCGTCAAGGTCAGCTTTCGCCCCTCGGGGCTCTACGCCTTCGAACCGGTGGGCACGACCGTTCTCGAGGCGGCCGGCCGCGTCGGCATCATCCTCGACACGCCCTGCGGCGGGCACGGCACCTGCGGCAAGTGTCGCGTGCGCGTGCTCGCGGGCGCGGCGGCGCCGACGGCGGGTGAGCGGGCTTACTTCACCGCCGAGGAACTCGAGCAAGGGTGCCGCCTCGGCTGCCAGTCGCGCATCACCGGGCACTGCACCGTCGAGATCCAGACCGACACGACGCTCTCGGACTGCCACAAGGTGCTGATGGACGACGTGCGCCTGCGCGGACGGCTCAACCCGGTGGTACGGAAGGTCTACTTCAAACTCCGTCCGCCGACGCGGAACCGTCCGCAGGCCGACCTGGACCGGCTGCGCAAGGCTATCGGCAACGTCGAGATCTCGCTGCGGCAACTGCGTCACCTGCCGCAGTTCCTGCGCGACAACGACTGGTCCGGCACGGCGATGATTGCGCGCAAACAGCTGCTACGCCTCGAGCGCGGCGACACCACCGAGGACGTCTACGGCGTGGCCTTCGACATCGGCACGACCACCATCGTCGGCACGCTGATGGACCTGACGAGCAACCGCGAGCTCGCCGTCACCTCCGAGCTCAACCCGCAGATCACCCACGGCGACGACGTGGTCAGCCGCATCATGCAGATCCGCGAGGATCCGGGCGCGCTGGAGGAGTTGCAGGCGGTGCTCGTGGAGACGCTCAACGGCATGATCAACACCCTCGCCGAGAACTGCCGCGCGGCGCCGCACCGCGTCTACGACATCACCGTCGCCGGCAACACCACCATGCAGCAGCTTCTCTGCGGGCTCGACCCCTCGGCGCTCGGGGAGTCGCCGTACTGCCCGGTCTTCACCAACGCCATGCGCTTCCGCGCCGGCGAGATCGGCCTGCAGGCCAACCGCGACGCATTGCTGTACGTTTTTCCACAGATCGGCGGTTTCGTCGGCGGGGACACCGTCGCTGCGGCGTTGGCCGCGCGTCTGGTGCATCGGCGGGGAACCACGCTGCTGGTCGACATCGGCACCAACGGCGAGATCGTGCTCGCCAAGGGCGACCAGATGTATGCCGCCTCCACCGCCGCCGGCCCCGCGCTCGAGGGCGCCCGCATCCGTCACGGCATGCGCGCGCGCACCGGCGCCATCGAGAAGGTCGTTCTCGACGACGACGTCGACGTCAACGTCATCGGCAACGCCAGGCCGATGGGGCTCTGCGGCACCGCGCTCATCGACGCGGTGGCCGAGTTGCTCCGCCGGGGGCTGCTGAACCGCGGCGGCCGCTTCGTCGCCGACGACGCCATCCCGCCCGAGACGCCGCCGGCGATCCGCGCGCGTTTTCTGGGCGAGAAGGCCGAGCGCCGTTTCGTGCTCGCCAGCGACGACGAGACCGGCTCCGGCCAGGCGATCGCGCTCTGGCAGCGCGACGTTCAGGAGCTGCAACTGGCGGTGGGCGCGATCCGCTCCGGGATCGAGATCCTGCTCGAGCGTTTCTCCATGCAGGCGCACGAACTCGACGAGATCCTCCTCACCGGCGCCTTCGGCAACTTCATCCGCCGCTCCAACGCCAGGCGCATCGGGTTGCTGCCGCAGGTGCCGAGCGAACGGATCAAGTTCATCGGCAACGCCGCGTCGCTGGGCGCCAAGCTGGCGCTGGTCTCGCTGGACGAGCAGAAGGAGGCCGAGGCGATCCGCCGGCGCACGCGCTTCGTGGATCTCTCGCTGGATCCGATGTTCCAGCGCCGCTTCGCCGAGGCCATGGTCTTCCCCGAGGGCGACCTCGACGCCTGCGGCGAGGTGCGCCGTTTCGCCGGGGTCATGATGCCGATGAGCGAAACGTAGGCGTTTTCCCCGTGCCGAACTTGCATCGCCACCGCCTCGCGTATACGCTTTTCTTCGGTCGACACGTTTCCGCCGACCCGGCCGCCGGGATTCGCCGTGCTGCGGCATTGAAGACGAGGGCTCCGGATGCGCGGCGCTGAAGCCAACCTCGAGGTGGTGGAGTACGACAACGGCGCGATGCTCTTTCCGGCGCTCCCGGTCCGCTTCAACGCCGACAAGATCCGCGCGGCCATGCGCCTGCACCCGGGCTCGAAAGACGCCGCCGCCTTCGAGAATCTGGTCGAGCAGGCGCGCATCCGGGGACGGCCCAAGGCGGTCTATCGTCCCGCGCGCGTCACCGCCGTGGACGAGGACGACGTCGTCATCGAGGGGTTCACTCTCCCGAGCCCCCTGCTGCACCGCCAGCTCGCGCACGTCCGCCGGGTCTTTCCGTTCATCGTCACCTGTGGCGCGGAGCTCGACGCGCTGGAGCCGCCGCCGAAGGAATTGCTGCAGCGCTATTACTGGAGCGAGATCACCACCGCCGTCATGCGCAGCGCCCACCAGGCGATGCGGGCGCACCTGCTGCTCCGCTTCCGTATTCCCCGCGTCAGTCGCCTCTCGCCCGGCTCGGGCGCGGCGTGGCTCTGGCCGGTCGAGCAGCAGGTCGCGCTCTTCCGCCTGCTCGGAGACACCCCGGAGCGGATCGGCGTGCACCTGCTGGAGTCGGGGCTGATGGTGCCGACGAAAACGGTCTCCGGCCTGCATTACGCCAGCAAGACTACTTTCCAGACCTGCCGCGCCTGCCGCATCGAGGATTGCCCCGACCGCCTCGCTCCGTTCGATCCGGATCTCTGGGAAGAATTGCGCCACGGGCAGGCGTGACCCGCCGCGAGACAGGCGGTCGCGCTCAAAGCATCTCGAAGAACTCGCCGGCGCGATTCATCTCGCCGCCGATATCGTCGAGCACCTCGGCCAGCTTCGGCTCGGTGAGGCCGCTCTGTTTCCAGGCGTGCTCGTCGATGGCGAAGAGGCGATTGTCGCCGGCATTGCCGAAGCAGAGCGCGCGCGTGAAGATCGCGCCGAGGTGGACGATACTGACGAGCATGTTGTCCGCGTCGGCCCGGGCGGGATCGGGGTAGTGACGGACGATCTCGACCAGATGCGGCGGCAGGTTCCAGCGTTCCATCAGCTTGCCGCCGAGCTGGGTGTGGTCGTAGTCCAGCGCGTGCTCCTCGGCCTCCAGCAGCAGACAGTCGAGCTGGTCGCGCTTCTCGAGCACCTTGGCGAAGTCGTCGGTGACGTACTGGCTCATGATGACCAGGCCCACGTCGTGCAGCAGCCCGCCCATGAAGGCGTCCTCGCCGTGCGGGAACTCCACGTGCTTGGCCACCGTCTGCGAGGCCACGGCCGCGCCGATGCAGTAGCGCCAGAAGGCCTTGGCGTCGAAACCCTCGCAGCCCTTCTTGAAGAGGTCCATCATAAAGACCGACATCGCCAGGTTGCGGATGGTGCGGAAGCCCAGGATCACCACCGCGTAGGTGATGCTGGTGATGCGGCGCGGAAAACCGTAGAAGGGCGAGTTTACGAGCTTGAGCACCTTCGCCGAGAGCGCCATGTCGCGGCTGATGACGTCGTTGATGTCGGCGGCGCTGGTGTTCGGATCGCGGACAAGCTGGTTGATGCGCGCGACCACGTCCGGCAGCGTCGGGATGTCGGTGATGCTGTCGAGCAGCTTGTCCGCGTCAGTCATGCAGCAGTCCCTTCGCCGAACGTTCGAGCACGAGCTTGCGCAATGTCTGCATGCGCGGGTGTTCGTCGGCGACCAGCTCGAACATGTGGTCGATGCGGCGGATCTGGGCCTTTCGCCGTTCTTCCTCCTTGGCGGTCAGCTTCGGCGGTTCCTTCTCGCCGGCGACAGCGTCGGTACCGGGCGGGTTGTCGTCGGGGGTCTTGATGGCGACCTCGATGATATTGCGCCGCTCGAGGATCTTGATGTGCTTCTCGCCGAGAACGGTGCCGGCGCCCAGCAGCACGCGGTCGCTGTCGTCGAAGACGTCACGCGCGAGAACCTGACCCTCGGTGATCTCGGTGACGGGGATCTTCTTCATGCGCCCGGAATTCTCCGCGATCCAGAGAGGTTGTCGTATTATTGCGCCAGAGTAGCCAGAGGCGCGCGAAAATGCAACCGAAAAGGCGTTTTTCGTCCGCCCGCGCGCCGGCGGACGCGCCGGATGCCGCGTTTGCCGCGCCGGGGACTACGGCACGAAGTCGGTATCGGGCTTGATCGCGCGGATCGACTCGGCGATCAGCCTGCTCGTCGCTTCGACGTCCTTCAGCGAGACCATCTCCACCGGCGAATGCATGTAGCGGTTGGGGATGCTGATCAAGGCCGTGGGCACGCCCGCGCCGGTGAGCTGGATGATGTTGGCGTCGGTGCCGCTGCCGCGTGGAATGGGCTGCTGCTGCACTTTGATCCTGGCGCGTTTGGCCGCGGCCTCGACCAGGTCGAAGAGCGCGTGGTTGAAGTTGGGCCCGCGGTGCAGGATCGGCCCCTCGCCGAGCTTGGCCTCGCCGACGAGCTTGACGTTGACGCTCGGCGCGTCGGTGGCGTGGCCGACGTCGACGGCGATACCGACATCGGGCATGATGGCCGTGGCGGCGGTGCGCGCGCCGCGCAGGCCGATCTCTTCCTGGACGGTGCTCACCGCGTAAACCGCCGCGTCGATGCGCTTGCCCCGCAGCAGCCGCAGCGCGTCGGCGACGGCGAAGGCGCCGATGCGGTCGTCGAAGCCGCGGCAGGCGATGCGGTCGTTGCGCAGCTCGAACCAGCCCTTGTCCACCGTGGCCACGTCGCCGGGGGTGACGAGGCGCGCGGCCTCGCGCTTGTTCCTGGCGCCGATGTCGATCCAGAGGTCGCTGATGCGGGTGATGCCGGCGCCGCGTTCCTTGGACGACTGCAGGTGCAGCGGCTTGACGCCGACGACGCCGGGGACGGGGCCCTTCTCGGTATGGATCCAGACGCGCTCGCCTTGCAGGAGTTGCAGGTTGACCCCGCCGACTGCCGAGAAGTAGATATAGCCCTTGTCGTCGATATGCATGACCATGAGGCCGATCTCGTCGCAGTGTCCGGCGAGCATGACCTTGAACTCGCCGCCGGGGTTGAGGACGCCGTGGACGTTGCCGTGGACGTCGGTGAAAACCTCGTCGGCGTATTGCTGCATGTATTCGCGGACGACGCGCTGGCCGGGCATTTCGTAGCCCGAAGGCGTCGGCTGCGACAGAAGCTGCTTCAGGACCTTCAACGGCTCGCCGCGCATGACGTTCTCCTCTGACGGACAACACCCGGCGTCGCGATTCCGACGCGCGCGCGGGCTGTCCGTTGCTCTTCGCGATCCCGGCAGTGGCGGCACGCCACCCTCTCCGTTCTCGGTTCGTCTATCCTACCCGGCGGCGGAAACCTGTCAACTTCCGCGTGCGGGCGGTTGCCGGGGCCGTACGGAGCGGGTAGAATAACCGTGTCGACCGGCAGAAAGGAAGATCGTGCACGACGAGGGACTGACGCGGGTGGAGGTGGCCTTGCTGGGCGCGGTGGCGATGCTGACGCTGGCGCTGATGCCGCTGGCGCACGCGGGGCTGATGGACGTCAAGCATATCGCCGACTGCATGAACAACCAGAAACAGATCGGGCTGTCCATCCTGCAGTTCGACATGGAGAACGGCGGAGTGATGATGCCGACGCCGACGTTCGCGGGCGACACGGCGGAGAAATGCGCGCGGCAGCTCTTCATGCTCTACGACGGCGGACGGGGCTATCTGACCGATCCGCGGCTGCTGGCCTGCAAGCTCGACCGCAGTACCGGCCCGCGCGCGCAGTGGACCCCGCAGACGAAGCGATCCGACAAGGGGCTGCAGCAGGGGACGAGCTACAACCTCACCGCGAACTTCAACGGCGACGAGCGCGCGAACATGATCATCCTCGCGGACCAGAAATCGCCGCAGGGCGCCTTCTCGGCCAACCACGGCGACACGATGACCCCGGCCGACCGCTTCGGCTGGAACTGCCTCTACTACGACGGTCACGCCGCCCGGCACAAGGTCGACAACCCCGACGACGACCAGGACGCCGACGGCATCTACACCGGCTCGGGCAAGTCCGAAGGGCAGGACACGTTCGTCTTCGCGGATTGAGGGCGGCGGCCTTCCCGATACGGGCCGCGCTCGGCGTGCGACGACCTTGGACGCGAGACGCAGCGCCAAGGCAACCCGAGTGGTTGGCGCGAAACCGCAACGAAGCGGACGGGGCCTGAGCTGCAGGCAGCTGTTTGACAATCGGCCGGAGCGCCGGCTGTCGCCTGCGCGGAGCGAGGAGGAGGACCGCCATTCCGACCGACGAGCGACAAGGCAGGCGACTTGCCGCCGGCTTATGGTGCCGAGACGAGAACGGAAAGAAAAGCGAGGCGGGCCCGCAAAGGTCCGCCTCGGTTCGATTGGGCACGCGGGCGCTTCAAGCGTTCATCTTCGGCAGGAGGTAGTCGACGGTGCTCTTCATGGTGCGCAGTTCGCCGTAATCGGCCTCGGGCACCTCGATCTTGTGCTGCTTGCGCAGCTCCATGACGATGTCGAGAAAGTCCATCGAGTCGAGGCCGATCTGGTCGCGCAATTCCTGCTCGTCGTCGAGATTGCTCAAATCCTCGTCGGGAGCGATGTCGGCGATGATGTCCAGCACGAGCTGGCGCAAATCTTCACGTGTCATGGATACCGCTCTCCTGTTGCGGGATTATCCCTCGAATTTCTTGACAATCAGCACGGCGTTGATGCCGAGCATACCGAACGAATTGTTAAGAATATACCGGATCTCCCCGGCTTGGCAAGGGTCTTGGGCGACTATCCGGTCGCAATTGCACGCCGGATCGACCGTCTCGAGGTTGATGGTCGGATGCACCGTCCCGTCCTGCAGCGACGGCAGGTTGCCGGCCAGTTCCAGCGCGCCGGCGGCGCCCATGGCGTGTCCGATAAAACTCTTGGTATTGTTGATCCACGCCCGCGGCGAATCGCCGAAGACCGCGCGGATGGCGGCGACTTCCTTGGGGTCGCCCTCGGGCGTGCCGGTGGCGTGGGTACTGATCAGGTCGATCGCTTCCGCTTCGATGCCCGCGTCGGCGAGCGCCTTGCGCATGCACTCTTCCTGACGCTCCGAATTCGGCAGAACGAAGTCGGTGGCGTCGGTGTTGATCGCGTAACCGGCGATCTCGGCCAGAATCGGCGCCCCGCGTTGCTGCGCGTCTTCGAGCCGCTCGAGCACGTAGAGGCAACCGCCTTCGGAGACGACGATGCCGTTGCGCTGCGCGTCGAAAGGGCGGCTCGCCTTTTCGGCCGTTTCGTGCATGGCCAGGGCGTTCTGGCTCTTGAAGCCGGCGAAGATGCCGAACGCATGAATGCTCTCGCTCACGCCGCCGCCGACAGCCAGGTCCACTTCGTCGAGCATGAGCTGCTGCGCGGCGTGGATGATGCCGTAGTTGCCCGCCGCGCAGGCCGCGCCGAGGCAGCAGTGCGGCCCGGTGATGCCGGCGTTGAGACAAACCTCTCCCGCGGGGTTGTTGGCCACGGTGCGCGGATTGTGATGGTGGGTCCAGTACTTGATATCGTCGTCGAACTCCCGCAACGAGGCGATCTCGTTCTCCGTCTCCACGTTGCCGTGTTCGGTAATGCCGACGTAGACGCCGCAGCGTGTCGGGTCGTACGTGCCGGGTTCGCGGTTCGCTCGGGTCAGCGCCTCGCGCGCGCAGTAGATGGCGATCGACCCCGCGCGCGTGCCGCGGCGGGCGTCCTTGCGCTTCTGGTAGCGCGTAACCTCGTAGTCGCAGACACCGGCGGGGACCCGCCCCATGTGCCGGGTCTCGAACCAGCGCACCCCGGGTGTTCCCGCCAGTAAATTCCGGCGAAACGTCGTCAGATCATTGCCCAGGGGCGAAGTCAAGCCGACACCGGTCATGACGATACGCGTACGCTTCATGCTCTCTCCGAAGGGATTGTCTTCTACGACCAAAGCCCAACCAGTGTAAAGACTTCGCCGGATTTGACAACCCTTGATGCGGCGCGAAGGGCGGGATTTATCATCCGGAACCGGAAACAAATACGAAAAGCCGGGGAGAAATCGACACAGAACCTTGCGCGAAACCGATGCATAGGTCATGATGAATCGGCATTTTGGTGGGCGTGTGCAGACATACGGACTATTGCCATGACCGAGAATTCCCGTTATCGCATCGTGCTCGAATCCGTGCCCGAGGCACAGGAAGCCGACGTGGCACACGGGCTGGTGGCGATGTTCGGGCTGGCGCAGGTCATGGCCGGGAAGATCGTCAAAGCCGCGCCCATCACGGTGCTGGACAAGTTGCAGCACGAACAGGCCATGCGCCTGGGCAAGGAGTTCACGCCGCTGACGCTCAAGGGCGCGAAAGTTCAGATCGAACGCGTCGGTGCGCGCAAACTCGCGGCGATTTCCTGGCCGGTGGCGCCGAAGATTCACGGTCAGCCGTTGGAGACGTTTCTGCCCGAGAAGGAACCCGCGGCGGGCGGTCCCAGGCAGGGTACCACGGTCAACGTCTTCTGCCCCCACTGCGGCAAGCCTTTGACCGTCAACGTCACGGTGGGTTTGTGCAGCCGGAACGCGGACGAGAGAGCGGCGCAGGCGGCACCGGCGAAAGCCGCGAAGAACGGAGCCTCTTCAGGCAAAACGAAGAGTAGCGAGAGCGAGGAGAACCTGATCGAAGGCCTCAGTCCTTTCTCGCCGTTGGCACAGCCCAATGTCGGCCCGAAGCTCGAAGAATTCGAAACCGGCCTGATCGACCTCTACAACATGGAAGACGAGGAAGAAAAACTCTGAACCGCCGAGGCGTCTTCCCCCGTTAGTCCGGCATGTTTTCCCCCTTCCCGTTGGATTCGCCGTGGACTATTTCCGCCCCGAAGATCCCGAAGCAGAACACCGGCAGGGGATGAAACTCGGCCCGCGGCCGGGTGACGCGATGATGCGCCCCGGCGGGTGCAATTGCTCGGTCCGAATGTGGCTGCTGGCCTTCGCCGTGCTGGTGGGGCTCTATTTCCTGTTGCAGTATCTCTATTCCGGTCTCTACCCGCAGTACGAACGCGCCAACGAAGTGCAGCGGGCGCTGAAGAATTACCATGAGCAGGAAGGGGAGAGCCGGCGCGGAAAATTCTTCCACCGCTTCGCCGTGGAGATCGAGCAGTGGTGGCGCGAAGGCAAGGGGCGGATGACCGAAAAGCAGCTCCGTACGTACTTCGGTCCGCCAGACGAAACCGTCGCCGGGGACGGAGAGAGGATCTTCATCTATCGCTATACTCCCGACGCGACAAGGCCCGACGCCGTCGGCGAGGTTCGCGCGCAAGTGCGGAAGAAGCACGTTATCGCGTTCGAAATCCGCTTCCCTCCGCGCCCGGAATAGCACTTTACAATCCGCCCTGTCATGTATACGATGCGGTCTTGGCCTGCTGAGGCGATAACGCGATGGAGCGAATCGAGAATTTGCTGCGGCTGAAATTGGCCGGCGGCATCGGCAACACCCTGGCCCGGCGCCTGCTCGATACGTTCGGCAGCGTCGAGACGATCTTCGGCGCATCGGAGAAGGAGCTGGCCTCGGTCTCGGGCATGAACGCGACGCGCTTGCAGGCATTGAGGCGGGTGCCGGAGATGGATCCGCGCCCGGAGCTCGAACGCGCCGCCGAGGCCGGCGTGACGCTGCTCGCCATAGACGATCCGGCTTATCCGCAGGCATTGAAACAGACCTTCGATCCGCCTTTTCTGCTATATGTCAAGGGTGAGATCAAACCCGCCGACAGCCGCGCCGTCGGCATGGTCGGCACGCGCCGGGCCAGCCGTTACGGTTTGGATCAAGCCCAACGCATCGCCGCCGACCTGGGCCGGGCCGGAATGACGGTGATCAGTGGCCTCGCGCGCGGCATCGATTCCTCCGCCCACCGCGGCGCGCTGGCCGCGCGGGGCCGGACCCTGGCGGTACTCGGCTGCGGCCTGGGCAAGGTCTACCCGCCCGAGAACCGCGACCTCGCCGCCGAGATCGTCAACCGCGGCGCGGTCTTGAGCGAATTCATGCTCGAGGAATCGCCGCGGCGCGAATACTTCCCGCAGCGCAACCGGATCATCGCCGGCTTGAGTCTCGGCGTGCTGGTCGTCGAGGCGCCTTCGCGCTCGGGGGCGCTCATCACCGCGCGACAGGCCACGGAGATGGGACGCGAGGTCTTCGTCATGCCCGGGCGGATCGACGTGGACCAGGCCGAAGGATGCCACCAATTGATTCGCGAGGGCGCTCTGTTGATTCGAGGGGCGGGAGATATCCTCGAGGAATTGCGCCAGCCGCAGACGCAGGCGACGCTGCCGTTCCGACCAGCCGCCGCGGCGGAGTCTCCCCCGCCGGCGAATCCCGAAACGAACCTGAACGAAAAGGAACATCTCATCTACGGTGCGCTCGACGGCGAACCGGTGCATATCGACGAACTTTGCGTGCGCACCGATCTGCCGGTACACGAGATCTCGGCCACGCTGATGATCCTCGAGCTCAGGCGCCTGGTGCGCCAGCATCCGGGCAAGTTCTTCAGTCGCCACACCGGCTGAGTCGGACAAAGGCTCAGCCCTCGGCCGCGACAAGCCGATATAGTTGAGGATAGTCCGTCTATTCCGTTTATACCGACAGGATCCGCATGCTTCCGGACGACGAACATACGCTGAACGTCCACGAAATCTACCGGACGATCCAGGGGGAGACCACCCGCGCGGGCCTGCCGTGCGTGATCGTGCGCCTCTCGGGGTGCGATCTGCGCTGCGCCTGGTGCGATACCCAGTACGCCGCCGGCGATACGCCGGGAACAATCATGACCATCACCGAGATCGGAGAGACCGCGGCGGAGCTGGGGCCGCACCTGGTCTGCCTCACCGGCGGGGAACCAATGCTGCAGCAGAACGCGCCGCGGCTGGCGGCCTACTTCTGCGCCGCCGGATATACCACGCTCGTCGAAACCAACGGCGTGCACGACATCGCGCCGCTGAAGGAGCCGATCGTCCGCATCGTCGACGTGAAATGCCCCTCCTCGGGAATGAGTCGCCATACCAACTGGTACAACCTCCAGCACCTCCGTCCGACCGACGAGGTCAAATTCGTCATCGCCGTGCGCGAGGACTACGAGTACGCCCGCGAGATCGTCGAGAAGCACCGCATCGACGAGCGCTGCCAGATCCTGCTCAGCCCGGTGCTGGACCAACTCGAGCCGGCGCATTTGGCCGAGTGGATGCTCTGGGACGATCTGCGCGCGCGTCTGCAGCTCCAGCTTCACAAGTATATCTGGCCTGCAGGAGAGCCCGGCAGCGTCGGCCGGCGAACCTGACCCGCCTTGTCCTCATAGCCACCGCGCCGTATACTGGAACGGTCTTTCCGGAGCATACGGCATGCAGGCCGAACTGGCGAAGAAGCTCGAGGCATTGCGCGCGGTGATCCGCGCCTGCGACTCGCTTGCGGTAGCGTTCAGCGGCGGTGTGGACAGCACGCTGCTGGCCGTGCTCGCGCGCGAGGAACTGGGCGAAAAAACCTGCGCGGTCACGCTGCGCGGCATCCAGTTTTCGCCGGCGGAGACCGATGAGGCCGCGCGGTTGGCGGAATGCCTGCAACTGAATCATCACCTCCTCGACGTGCCGGTGCCGCAAGACGCGGAGTTTCAGCAAAGCGGCCCCGACCGCTGTTATGCCTGCAAGCGTTCGTTGATGGCCTGGTTGAAGGATTTCGCCGCCGCGCACGGGATTGCCGCGCTGGCCGAGGGGACGACCGCGGACGATCTGGACGACCACCGGCCGGGCTACCGCGCCGTTCGGGAAGCCTGCGTGCTCTCGCCGCTGCTGGATTGTGCCTTGACCAAGAGCGAGGTGCGGCAGTTGTCGCGCTTCTTCGGCCTGCCCACGGCGGTGAAAGCCTCCAACGCCTGCCTGGTCAGCCGCTTGCCCTACGGCGAAGCGTTTTCCGAGACGAAACTGCGGCAAATCGAGACGGCGGAGAAAGGACTGCGCGCTTTGGGCTTGCATACTCTCCGCGTTCGCTTCCATGGCGAGGTAGCGCGGGTGGAACTCGAACCCGGCGATATTCTCCGCGCGGCCGGCGAATTGCGCGCGGCGGTCGTAGAAGCCGTGCGGCCGGCCGGTTTCCGCTATGTCGCGCTGGATCTGGAAGGCTACCGCAGCGGCAGTATGAACGAGACGCTGGCGAAGAAGAAGCAATGAACGAGAAACCGGCACCGGTGATTCCGGTTACGAGTTGTGTTCCCGACGAGGATGACCCCGACGGCGCGCGTATGAGTCTGGGCGATCATATCGAGGAACTTCGACGCCGGTTGATCCGTTGCCTGCTGGCGGCGGGGCTGCTCTTCGTCCTGGGGTGGATCTTCTACCGCCAACTCTTCGTCTGGACGCAGTTGCCGCTGCACGAAGCCGCGCGGCTGCTCGCTGTGCCGCCCGAAAACATGGTGACCTTCTGGCTGCGCAAACCGATGGAAGGCTTCCTGACCGTGCTCGGCCTGATCACGCGCGCGGCGCTGCTCTTCGCCAGTCCGTACTGTTTATACGAGCTCTGGGGATTTGTCCGTCCCGGACTTAACCGACGCGAACGCGCGGCCGTGGTGCCGATCTTCCTTTTCGGCTCGTTCATGTTCATCCTCGGCGTGGCGGTGGCGTTCTTCTTCGCCGCACCGCTGGGCCTGGTCTTCTGCGTCGGTTTCGACTCTACACTGCCGGGCGTGCAGGAACGCTGGTCGCCGGAGTATTATTACGCCTTCGTCTTCATGGTCTGCTTCGGCTTCGGCATCTGTTTCGAGACGCCGCTGGTCATGATGGCGCTGACACGAGCGGGCATTCTCAACCCGCCGGCGATTCTCCAGTACTGGCGCCACGTGGTTCTGGGTATCTTCGTCGTCGCCGCCATCGCCACGCCGCCGGATCTGTTCACCCAGCTCGTTCTGGGCAGTTGTATGGTCGCACTGTACTTCCTTGGCTACGGACTCTCGCGCCGGGTCGTACGCGACAACGCTGACGGCGACCGATCCGCGTAGAGAAAATCGACGAAACAGCTCGTCTATACGTTTTCCGCAAGCCCCCATGGTTCTCATACTGAAGAGGTTACAAGAAAAATCAACGCAAGCCGGATGGGTTGTTATAATATTGCTAGCATACTGCTATGTTTGTGTTATTATGATGATTGGCTCGTGTCTTGACGGCAACCGCCGGCGACAGAGGAAGTTACGCCTTTTTAGCAACCTTTGCTGCGCCCCTCTCCGCCGGATGTCGAAGAAGTAATTATAGTACGCCACGATCCGAGGCCCTTGTTGTGTGGGAATTCTGTCGTGAAGACAGTTCGCGAACATCCCTGGATCATCTCGGTGGTGCTGTTTCTCTTCGTCTTTTTGGCAATTGCCAATTACTTCCTCAACGGCCCGTTGCTGGCCTCGATCCTGCTTTTTACCCTTTACTTCGTACTTCAATTCGTCGATTACGACGTATTGCTGGTCAAGTACGGCACGGTTCGCTGCCCCTGCTGCGGCAAAGAGAAGATTTCGCCGCCGCCAGGCGAGTACCAATGCGCCTCCTGCAACGCCGTCTTCCGCGTACGCAAGGATCAGTCGGTCCAGCGCCTCAACGTCTTCACCTACTCGGTGGAATATGTCGACTGAGTACGCGCCTGCTCCTTTTGTAGATTCCTCCGAATTAAGTAAACTGTCCCCGGAACTGGGGTGGAACTGGGGGGTCCGAATTAAGTAAACTGTCCCCGGAACTGGGTCGAATTAAGTAAACTGTCCCCGGAACTGGGTCCCCGGAACTGGGCCCCCGGAACTGGGTGTCCCCCGGAACTGGGTCCCCGGAACTGGAATTGTCCAGAAAAAAATACAGGCCGATTTCGGGCGGCTCCAGCAGAGCAAGCAATCCGGAGGACCGCAGGCGGTGATCGAGCCAGGCGAAGGATCGCGGCGGGTTGCGCACCCGGTCCGGCACCAGCACGGGCAAGGCTTTCTTGGTGGGCATGGCATGACTCCTTTTTTTCTTCAATGCGCCCGCACCGGCATCGTGCCCCTTGCACGTTGCATCGCGAGGCGAACGCCACACCCGTTTGCCGCCCATGCCCGCCCATTCCCGTTTTGTCAACGGAAACCCGGAAATATTTTTCCCGAAAAGTAAATGCAAGCAAGAAGATCCAACTGCTTTGGAGAAGTTCTCCAAAAAGCACATTCAGAAGTGCCTTGTGATCAAGGCCTTGGGAACTGTTTATACGAGGAGATGGTATGAGGCGTGGAATCGGACTGGCCATGGTGTGCACGTTTCTGATTGGCGGTACCGTCGTTGCCGGCGAAGGCGGTCCGGGCCGCCTTCGCCTCGTCCGGGAGATGCAGGAGATGATGCGACGGGCGATGCGCGGAGAGGGGGGGGATACGCCGCTGCAGCAGGAACTCGCGACGCTGGATCGACTCGGCGACCATTATCGCCGCCGGCGCATGGAATTCGAGGAGTCGTTGATCGAGAACGAAACCGTCGTGGCGGAACTGAACGCGGCCGAGGACGCCACGCGCGCTTTCGCCGAAGCGTTGCGGGCGCACAAGGATTACCAGGTGCTCGTAGCCGAAGAGAAACATCTCAACGACGAGTTGGAAGCGCTTATGCGCGGCGGACTGGGGGAGCGCGAAGACCGTCGCGAGGCGTGGGGCGGGATGCGCGAAATGCACCAGCGTTTGCGGGAATTGCGTTTCATGCGCGGAGAACTGGC
Organism: uncultured Planctomycetaceae bacterium; assembly: GCA_964457365.1. Lineage (GTDB taxonomy): Bacteria > Planctomycetota > SZUA-567 > SZUA-567 > SZUA-567 > CAYWFP01. The sequence continues at coordinate 23,692 of CAYWFP010000017.1, read as the reverse complement.
GATGAACGACCCGCAGTTGAAGACACTGCGCGAGGCGCGGCAGGCGGCCTGGTTGAAGCTGCGCGAGACGAGCGAGAAGCTCTTGGCCGAGAACGAGGATTACCAGGCATTGCTCAAGAAAGAAGCCGAACTCGATGTGTGGCGGGGCATGCTCCGCGACGAGATGGAGATGGAACGGCAGAAGCGCGAAGAAGAACGCCGTCGCGAACGCGAAGCCGCACGGAAAGAAGAAGCGCAGCCGCGCAAGGAGGAGCCGAAAGCGGAGGAGAAGGACGCCCCGGTCGTGGAGGAGGAGGCGGTTTTCTGAGAGCGCCGGGGATGGCGCGAATTCATCCTTTCCCGAATTCGGGGACCAGTGAAATGCATATCGCGTTGGCGTGCGCCGCACCGGAGATGGAGGCGAAGATCGGCTTCGGTTTGGGCAAGGCGCGCCACTTCGTGCTACGATACCGCGCGTGATCGTTGGCGAAGCGTGGAGAATCCGGCGCTGCGGGAGGGTCTGGACCGACCGGGCGGACCGACGGCGAAGTTCCTTGCTGCTCTCGCGGTCGAGGCCTGTGCGGTGCGCTGCCTGATGCCGCCGGCGTATCGGATCCTGAGCGAGGCGCGGAGCGCGGTTTATCTGCCGCGAAAAAGCACGCTGCTCGAAGTGGTGGAGGCGATCCGCTCCGGTCGCCTGCTGCCGGCAAGTGAAGCCAACTGCACCCGCACCGAGATCTGCGGTGTCGGCGAGGACTGATTCTTCATGCCCAGGCGCGATCCGGACAGGGAAATGCTCGACGAGCTCGGACGGGTGGCGGCGGATCCGCACGGAGATGAGGCGCGTGCGCTGCTGGAGAAAGCGCTCCGTGGAAAGCGCAGCCTGCCCGCCGCGCGCGCGGCGAAGATCGCCGGCGAGGCGGGATTGGTCGCGCTGATTCCCCTGCTGGATGCGGCGTTCTCGCGTTTCCGGATCAAACCCGAGAAGAACGACAAGCAGTGCAAGGCCAAGATCGCCATTGCCGAGGCACTCGACAAGCTCGACGGCGATCCGGCGGTCTTCCTGGACGGCGCGCGGTCGGTGCAGATGGAAGCGTCCTGGGGCGAACCCGTCGACACGGCCGCGCCGCTGCGGACGATCTGCGCGCTGGCGCTGGCCCGGCGGGATCATCCGGAGCGCTACCGCGTCTGCGCGGATCTTCTCTTCGACGCGTGGTCCGATGCACGGATCGGTGGCGCGCGTGCGGCGAGCGCCGCCGGAGGGGAGGCGGCCGAGGCGCTGCTCCGGGCGAAGTGCCGCGCCGGCGACGAAGCGGCCGTGGTGATCGGCGAATGTATCGGCGGCTTGCTGGCGATTGCGCCCGAAGCCTCGGCGGAACTGGTGCAGGAGTTGCTCGCCCGCGGCGAGGAGGAACTGGTCGAGCAGGTGGCGCTGGCGGTTGGCGAGTCTCGTCTTCCCGACGCCTTCGCCTGGCTGCAGTCGGCGTGGGAGAACGGCATTACGGAGGAGAAGCGCGCGGCCTTGCTGATGCCGCTGGCGCTGCTGCGCAGCGATGACGCCTTCGCGTTTCTGTTACGGGTTCTACGGCATGAGGGGCGCGAGACGGCCGCTCGGGTTCTGGAGGTAATGCAACTCTGTCGCGTCAACGATCGGCAGGGGCGCCAGATCGAAGAAGTTCTGCAGGCGCGCGGGGATGTGATTCGCTCGGGCTGAACTCAATCCACGCCGGCTTCGCCGAAGAAGTCGATCACCATCTCCGGCCCGTCTTCTCTCCGGCGCTGTTCTTCCTTCTCTTCCTGGTAGTTGGCCCATTTGCGGCTCAAGATGGTGAAAGGATTGCGACTGGGGCGCATCTGGAAATTTTCCGCACTCTCCTTGCTGCCGCAACCGGGCAGGATGCCGGTCAGTATCGCCAGCGAAACGAGAATACTCAAGTGCCACCGTTTCATCGGATTCTCCTTACTCGATTCCTGTATAACAATTATCGACATTTGCCGACGGCAAGATTGACTCTTGCTGTCCCATCCTGTGGTTCAACCCGGAGCAGGGCATCCGATTTTAGTTGATTCGCCCTTCTAATTCCATACAATCTCAAGACTTGCAAGACAGGAGAAAAACATGATCCAGGCACAGTGCCTGACCAAATTCTTTGGCGCCTGCGCGGCGGTAGAGGAGGTCTCCTTTACCGTCGAGGCTAACGAGACGGTCGGTTTTCTCGGCGTCAACGGCGCCGGGAAATCCACGACGATGCGAATGCTGACCGGTTTTCTGACTCCCACGGCGGGCACGGCCAGCATTGGCGGTTACGATGTTCAACTCGATCCGTTGAAAGCGCGGCGGCAACTGGGGTATTTTCCCGAGAACACGCCCTTGTATCACGATATGCGCGTAGGGGAGTTTCTCGACTATCGCGCCCGGATCAAAGGGATCGGTTCGCGTCCGGAGCGTCGTCGGGCCATGGCCGAGGTATTGAATGCTTGCTGGCTCGAGGACATGGCCGGTCGTTTGATCGGGCATCTCTCCAAAGGCTACCGCCAGCGCGTCGGCCTGGCCGACTGCCTTCTGGGCAAGCCCCCGCTTCTGATCCTGGACGAGCCGACGGTGGGGCTGGATCCGAACCAGGTGCAGCAGACCCGCAGCTTTATCAAAGAACTCGGCGCCGAGCGCACGGTATTTCTCTCCACGCATATCCTGCACGAGGTGGAGTTGATCTGTCGGCGGGTCATCATTATCGACCAAGGGCGCATCGTGGCCGAAGGGAGCAGCGAGGATCTCTGCAGTCGTTACGAAGGCCCGCGGATGTTGAGTGTGCAATTGACCGCTCCGGATCCTGTGCCGCAATTGTCCGCCCTCGATGGGGTCGTCGCGGTGGAAGACCACGGCCGTTCGGACGAAGGGGTGCGGAGTATGACGTTGACGTGTGCGCCGCGAAGCGACCCGCGCCACGCCATCGCGCGGCTGGTGGCCGAGAAAGGGTGGCTGCTGCAGGAGATGCGTCTCGAACCGGTGCGGTTGGAGCAGATCTTCGCACAATTGACTGCGCCGAAGGAGGAGGCGAATGCGTAATCTCTACGCGTTAACCCGGCGCGAGATCGGCGGTCTGCTCTGGCGGCCCTCGCTTTACGCGGCGGTGGGGGTGATGACCATCCTCTGTTCCAAGGCTTATTACGAGGCGCTGCTGGAGACCAAGCAAGCGGCATTCGAGCCGGTGGCGCTGATGGTCGGCTTTCTCGCGGTCTTCCTGGTGCCCCTGATCACCATGCGCGTCTTCGCCGGCGAGACGGCCGACGGCACGATCGAACTTCTGCTCACCGCGCCGGTGGGACCACTGGAGGTGGTGCTGAGCAAGTTTTTCGGTTGCCTGAGTTATTATCTGGTGACGCTGCTGCCATGCGCGGTCTATATCGGGCTGCTGGCACGCTACGGGAATATCGACGACGGCAAAATACTCTGTACGCTGCTGGGGCTGGTGCTTCTGGGACTGGTCTTCATCGCGCTCGGTTTGCTGGCATCGGCGTTGACGGACAACCTGATCGTCGCGGCGGTGGTGGGCGTGGTGGGGATCATGGTGCTGCTGATGCTCTCGCTGCCGGTGGAGCAGGGCGCGAGTGTCTACAGTTTGCCGGCATACGCCTCCTATTGGTCGCATTTCAAGGAGGTGTTGATGCGCGGGCTGCTGGACACCCGCTCGCTGATCTTCCTGCTCACGTTCCCGGCGGCCATGATCTTCCTGACTTGGCTGATTGTCAAGTCGCGCGGAACCCTTTCCCGGGCCAGAGAAAAGACCCATCGCGGTTGGCAACTAATGGCGGCGGTACTGGCATTGACGGCGTTCAATGTCCTGCTCTTTCTGGGGTGGGCGCGACTGGACGTCATCGGCCGCGGGAGTATGCGCGAGGTGGCCAAGCTTTGGCAGGAGAGCAGCCTCCTGGGCTTGCTCGGCGAGGTATACGCCGTGCCGCTGGCCTTGGTGTTGCTGGGGGGGGCTTTGGGCGCGCAGTGGATTTCGAAGCGAGGGAAGGGTTCAGGGCTGGAGTTGCCGCAGTACCAGAACGTGTCCATCAAGTTCAAGATTGTCCAGACAGTGGTTCTGTTGATGGCGCTCGCGAGTCTGGTGGAGATGGCCGTGTCGACCAGTGGGACGGCGCGATTGGTATGCCTGGTTCTCTTTCTGCTCTTTTTGTTCGCTGCAGTGGGGCTTTGCCTGGTGCGTGAGAAGCATGATCCGTGGCTGGCGCGGGCGTGGCCGACGATTCTGGCGGCCGTCTGCGGGGTGCTGCTGCTGATCAACGTCAACTATCTGGCCTCGCGGTTATACAAACGCTGGGATCTGACCGAAAGGCAGATTCATACACTTAGTCCGAGTACGCGCACGACGTTGTCCAGGCTCGAGGAGTCGTTGCATATCACCGTCTTTTTCAGCGGCGAGATCGATTATCAGGGCGTGCGCCTTTTGGAGCGCACGCGGGAGTTGCTGACGGAGTTCACCAGTTTTTCGCCCAAGGTGCGGGTGCGCTACGTCGACGCGGTGCGCGAGGCCGGGGAAGCCAACCGTCTGGCCGGGGAGATGGGCCTGCCGACGGTGGAGATCTCGCAACTGCTGGCGCTTCAGTATCGCGGGCGGCTGCTGGTATTGCCGGCGCCGGCGATGGTGCGGGAACCGACGTGGAAGGACAAGTTGCACAACGTCACCACCCCTTCCTTCGCCGCCGAGGAACCGCTGGCCATCTCGATTCGCCGGCTGATGGATACGCGGACGACGCGGGTCTATTTCAGCGCCGGCCACGGCGAAATGGACATGCATGACCAGCGGCGTGAACTGCGCGCGGCCGGCTTCTTCGCCACGGCCCTGATGCACGAAGCCTTTGACGTCAAGACCGCCGAGTTGACCAAGGAGCAGCCGGTGCCGCACGACTGCGACGTATTGGTCCTGGCCGGACCGCAGCGACCGTTCACCGCCGAAGAGGTTGACCAGATCCGCGAGTACGCCAACGGCGGCGGCCGGATCATGGTCTTCCTGCCGACGGTGCGCGATCCGCGCGGAGAACTCGGCGATCCGCTGAAGGTTTTGCTCGACGAATGGGGCGGCCGACCGCGTCGCGACTTCGTCCGTGATACGAAGAATTGTCTCAATCAGGCCAATCCCGATAACATTCTGGCCCTGGTCAGTTCGACTCACGGTATCGCGCGCGAGGTGGAGCAGATGGTCTGCGCAGTGCCGGTTTCGCGTACCTTCTACATGCGCGAGAAGAATCTGAAAAAGCACGGGTGGCAGCCGCAATTGCTGATGCGCAGCCTCAAGCCCAGTCTGCGCTTCGTCAAGGGCCGCGAGCGTGAAGGCGGACGCGAGGGGCCGCATACGGTGGCCTATACGGCCGGCCGGCAGCGGACGCGGACGACCGATGGCTGGTTGGTGCCCGAGGGACGGGTGCTCGTCGTCGGTTCCGACCGGGTGATTTCGAATCTCTTCTACGACAAGGTTTACAACAGAGCCTTCACCATCAGTGCGATCCACTGGCTGGCCGGTCGTCAGTATGGTGTGGAAATCGAGCCTCGCGATGATGCCGACCGGGCGCTTCGCCTTGCCGGCGGCGGCTTGACCGCGATCTGGTGGACGACGGTGGTGGGGCTGCCCGAGGCCTGGTTCCTGCTGGCGGCATTGGTCTGGTGGCTGCGCCAGGAGTAGGCGGCATGGTGTCGTCGCCGGAGGACGCGGATTCCCGATTCGCGCGTAGCGAGGTTGCGAGGGCGATTGCCGTTCCATTAGGAGAAGGGAATGCGTAAAAACGCGAGCCTGGTGATGCTGGGAGTGACCGTCGTCCTGACCGTGCTGAGCGTCGTGTTGGCGGCGACGATGGAGGCCACGTCCACGCCCCGGCCCGGCGCGATCCAGGTGCCGCTGAAGAGTATCGAGGCGCTCCGCATCTACCATGGGTTGGAACTTTTTGCCGAGGTGCGCAACCGGAAAGGCGATTGGCGGCTGGACGTGCCGCCGCTGGCGCTGAAGGACGACGTGCCCGACGCACGGGTGTTGGAGGAACTTCTCGCCTTCGTCCGCCGTTGCCTGGGCAATCCGCTGGAGGTGACGCCCGAGGAAGCCGGCATCGACCTGCGCGATCCGGGGATCCAGTTCGAGGTCAAGGCCGAGGAGAGCAATCCGAGTTTTTTCGTCGGCGACTATTCCGAAGACGGTAAATGGCGATACGTGGTCTTCGATACCGATCCCCGTACCGTCCACGGAATCCACGCGGAATTGACCAGTGTCTTCGATCGCAAGGCCGAAGAATTTCGCTCGCTGGATCTCTTCGAGCTCGGGTCCTTCGGCGCAGAGAGGATCGAACTCCTGTCCGCCGGCGGCGACAAGAGCGATCACGTGGTCATGGAGCGGACGGACGCGGGTTGGGTAATCGTCCGGCCGGTCCGCTGGCCTGCCGAACCGCAGGCGGTGGATCGGTTGCTCCGCCTCTGTGCCGGGTTGCGCGCCAAGCGGATCCAGTCGCACGGCGGACTGGTCGCCGAGGACGCACCGGCGATCCGCATCCGCGCCGGACAGGAGGAACAGGCGGTTCGGTTCGGCCGCGTTCGCGAGAACGATGCCGTGGTGGCCGTGCGGGTGGGCCGAAACGCGCTCTATATCGTAGACGACACGCTTTATCGGGAACTCGTGCCGCTGCAACTCGATCGTTATCGCCGGCGAGTGCTCTCACTGCTGCCGCGGGAGCCGGCGGCGCTGGAGATCGACCGGCACGGCGAGCGACTGCGTCTGGTCCGCGTCGGCGGGATCTGGCATGCCGAGGGCGCCCGGACGTTTGAGGTGGAGCCCGAGGCCGTGGACCGTTTGATCGCGACCCTGCGGCAGGTCGGCATCCAGCAATTCGTCAGCGAGTCGTCCGACCAGATGACTCGCTACGGTCTGCATTCGCCTCGGCTGGAGGTGGCGGCGGTGGACGCCGGCGGTCAGGCGTTCGCGCGCATCCGCCTGGGGCAGCCGGTCGAGGGCGGACCGCTGTATGCGACGTTGGAAGGGCGGCCGCAGATCTTCGTCCCGCACCCTGCGACAGGTGTCGAACTGGCCCAGCCCTTTATCGCTTACCGCACGCGCCGGATCGCCGACATCGATTTCCGTACCGTGAAAATCATTCGCATCGTCGGCGCCGGTTTTCGTCGGGAATACAAGCACAATACGGGCGTGCATTACCAGATGGTCGAACCGGAGACCCGCCCGCTCGCGGAGAAGCCGAATTTCGACTTCCTCAAGCTCGTGCAGAAGCTCTCCGCTCTCCGCTGCGAACGTTATCTCGTCGAGAAGCCGGAAAATCTTTCTAAATTTGGCCTTGACCATCCTCAGATGCGCGTGATACTTATGACGAAATCGGCGCATGAAGCCGGGAAGAAGGTCGTGTTGGATCTCGTCATCGGCAACAGCGTCGAGGTGCCGGTTCCAGGCGAGGGCAGAGTCCGGCTGTACTGCGCCCGCAAACGGGGCGAGGGGCCGGTCTTCCTCCTGTCCGAGACGTTGGTTCGGATGCTGGAATGCGACTACCGCTAGTGCGATTGTTTTCATAACCGGGCAGTATCGATTCGGCGTCGGTCGCGATGGCGCGGCCGGGCGCCCGCGTTTGGGCGAAAGGATCGTCATGGCCAAGAAGAAGACCGCCAAGAAAACGGCCAAGAAAAAGAGCTCGAAAACCGCCGCCAAGAAAGCGACCAAGAAGAAGACCGCGAAGGCGACGAAAAAGGCTTCCAAACAAGCGAAGAAAACGACCAAAAGCGCCGCCAAGAAGAGCAAGAAAACGACCGCGAAAAAGACTACAACCAAGAAGAAGGCTGACGTGAAGAAGGCAACCAAGAAGAGTGCCGGTAAAAGCGCTGCCAAGAAGACGGGGAAAAAGGCGACGAAGAAGACAACCAAGACGGTGAAAAAAGCAGCCACATCCAAGAATGCCAAACCCGCGGCCAAGGAGACGAGGAAGGAGGCCGCCAAGTCCGATTCCACAAAAACGTCCAAGTCCCGCAAGAAAAGCGCCCAGAAGGCGGGCAAGAAAAGGGAGGCGGTGCCGCCGACCATCGCACCGCGCAAGCCGGCGTTGTCCCTGGCGCCCGGCGTGCTCATTACCGGCGACGACAACAACCTCGCACCTGTCGCCGATGTGGACGGCACGATCCGCCACCGCAAGCTGACGAAGAAGGAGTTGCGCGATATTGAACAGCAGTTGCGGGACAAGCGCGAAGAGCTGTTGTTGGGGATCCGCAAGGAACTGGCCGATTCGCGCACCCGTTCGGGCGAGATGTCGGCCGACGAGGTCGATCAGGCCGCGGATTCATCCGAGGACGACGTCTCCTTCGAGATCGCCGCGACCTGCAGCGAGGAGCTCGAGGCCATCGAACACGCGCTGGAGAAGATCAACGACAGCACCTACGGCCTCTGCGAGGCGTGCGGGGTGCCCCTCTCGCCCAAGCGGCTGAAGTTCGTGCCCTATGCCACCGAATGTGTCGCCTGCCGCAACCGCAAGGAACGAACCCTGCGCCGCGAGTCTGCCGGCAACTGGGTCTATATCGGGGATAACGAGGTCGGAGAGGAATAAGTGCACGCGCGTTCCGGTGAAGGGCGAGGCAGTCGGGTGGCATACCGCCATCCGGGACGCCGGATTGTGCTCGTTATCGGGTTGCTTCTGGGCGTATGCGGATGCGATGTCGACCTCAACTGGAAGCAGGCCGCGGACAACGCTTATCGTGACGCCCTGGCGGCGTTGCATGACAACGACATCGAGACCGCGCGCGAACGACTCGTGTACGCGTTGGGCCAGAATCCGTATCATCCCAAGGCCAACCTGCAGTTGGCGCGCATCCTGGATCGCCGGTATTTGAAACCCGACCTCGCGATAGGGTATTACCGGCGCTTCTTGGACCTCGTCCCGGTCAAGGATGCCGAGGCGAAGGCCGTGCGCGATTATCTCAATCTGCTCGATCAGATCCGGGCCGGCACGGTGGAGCATCCGGGGGACGCGGTCGAAGACCTGCGCTGGGCGACGGAGGCGCGGGACCGCCGAACCTTTATCGAGCGTCTGCACCCGCGTTTCATCCACGCCGAGAGCCGCCGTGGCCGGTCGCCCGACGACACGCTCGGCCACTGGCATGAGCGCATTCCCCGCTGGGGCGAACCGGCTGTGGTCTCGTGTCATATCATTCCCGGTAGCGAGAAGCAGGACACGCTCTGGCTGGCGCACGTGGTGATCGCTCTTGCAGACAGCGGCGGTACGGCGTATCGTCAGTTCATTCTCTGCCTGACCGAGCGCGATAACCCGGCGCTCTGGGAGGTCTGCGCCGACATGCCGCTGCAGAAGAAATAACGCTTGTCAGAGGACGAATCCTTTCTCTGTGAGCGCCGCGCGCGCGGCCTCGATATGCTCCCCCTGCAATTCGATTGTTCCCTTTAAGGCTTTTCCCCCGCCAGCGCAGAGGTTTTTCAATTCTTTCAGGAGTCTGTTCAGGTCCGACGGGGCGAGTTCGAAACCGTCGATCACGGTAACCGTCTTGCCTTTGGTGCGTTTCTCCACGCGCAGCCGCAACCGCTGTTTTTCCGGTGGAAGGCTGGGTGCCGGAATCGGCGCCGTTTCCGCGTCGCTTTCGAGCGACCAGCCTTCGCCGCGGGTGAGTCTGCGTTTCTTGCTCATCGTGAAGCGGCTTTCTCGCTACGGACCATGTCGATCGCCAGTTCCAACGCCGCCACGCAGGAAGCCTCGTTGGCGCGCCCGCTGCCGACAAGATCGAAGGCGGTGCCGTGGTCGACCGAGGTGCGGATGATCGGCAATCCCAGCGTCACGTTGACGCCGGTGTCGAAGGCGAGTGTCTTCAGCGGCGCCAATCCCTGGTCGTGGTACATGGCCAGCACCGCGTCGTACCGGCCTTGCCGCGCCTGATGAAAAGCCGTATCCGCGGGGACCGGTCCGACCGCGTCGATCTTCCGCCGGCGAAGACGTTGGATCGCGGGGGCGACAAGCCGCGCTTCTTCCGTGCCGATATTGCCTTCTTCGCCGGCATGCGGATTCAAACCCAGGACGGCGATACGAGGCTCGTCGAGGCGGAAATGCCGGCGCAAATCCGCATCCAGAATCGCTCCCGTTTCCACCAATCGCTCGCAGGTCAATTTGCGGACGACCTGGCGCAGCGGGATATGGACGGTCGTCAGCGCCACGCGCAAGCCTCCGCCCGTGAGCATCATCACCGCGCGTTTGGTCCGGCAGCGCGCGGCCAGCAACTCGGTGTGCCCCGGATAGCGACTGCCTGCGGCTTTCCACGCAGCCTTGCAGACAGGCCCGGTGACCAGCGCATCGGCAAGGCCTTCCCGACAGAGGCGAATTCCCTCTTCCACCCAGGCGAGGCTGAGCCGGCCGGTGGTTCTGGTCCATTTGCCCGGTTTGGGCAGGCGGCCGCGGTAGGGCACGGGGTTGTAGACGGCAATGCCCTTGACGAAGACCGGTTCGTCGACCCGGATCAGATCGAGCGCGGAGACGGAATCGCGTTTGCGGGTGGCGCGGTGCAAAAGCCGCATGTCGCCCAGGAGGAGGATATCGGCGGCGCGCCGGACGTGCGGGGCGGTCAGCGCTTTGGCCACGACCTCCGGACCGATCCCCCCCGGGTCGCCCAGTGTAACCACCAACCGCGGCTTGGCCATCAGTTTCGTCCTTCCTGCTGTACCGACAGGTTCCCGATCAGTTCCAGGAACTGCGAGCCCTGATGATAGAAATAACATCCTGTCCGCGGGAAATCGTACAGGGCGCGCTGCAATGCTGTAGACGCCCCCGTGGTATCCTGTCGGCCGGCGCGTTCGAAGAATGTCTCGATGCAGCGTAATTTGTCGGCGAAACGGGTGTGATCCCGGTAAAGCGGTTGGAGGAACTCAATCTCAAATTCGCGCCCTAAGCGCTTCCGCAGCGAAACGAAGAGAGGCTGGTCGATCCGCGGATCCAGCAAGACCGCGAACCAACAGGGGATGTTCAACGCGTCCAGAAAATAAGGTTCTTCCAAAAACGGATGCAGCGGTTCGCTGAGAGCATAGACATCCTGGATCAAACGGTCGATCTCTTCGGTCGTCGGCTGATTCGACGGATTTGTCTCGGAGCAGTGCGGGCATTGCGGCTCCTCGCGCGCGCATAGTTCGTCCATGACCGGAAACCCCTCGAGTCGGCAGCCCAAGGGGCGGTAGGGATAAATTTGGCAGCGGGCGGCCGTGTCGTTGCGGAGATGGCAGAGAATATTGCCGTCGTACGGCCGCGTCGGTTCGGGAGGCGTCTCGAGCCATTCGGCCCAGTCTTCGCGGTCGAACGTTGCGAGCATGCCGCCGAGGACGCAGGTGTACTCGATCAGCGTGACCATCGGGCTGACGCAACAGGTGCCGCAGTGACGGCAGTCCATAGCCGGTACGCGGTCATATATGGCTTCGAGTTCGGCAACACGTTCGCTCAATTCGCCCATGCGATCCTATCGTAACGCGTTGAGTGTGACGGCGATGACGTCGTAGCATGCATGGCTGCCGCCGGCGATGCCGAAGCCGCGTTCCTGGTACAGATAGGCGAAGTAGACGCCGGCGACGGTGCGGAAGGCGAAGAGTTCGAAGCGCAACGGTTCGCCCGATCCGGGCAGGTGATGGAAGCCCGCGAAGAGCAGCGCCTGGATCAGCATTGCCCCGGCATAGAGAGCGCTTCCTTTTATCCCCAGAACGTTCTTGCCCACCCAGAAGAGCGCACCCATCAGCAGCATGCGGAAGAGAAATTCCTCGTAGACGCCCGCGCCCATCGAGAGGATGATCTGTTGCGCCCAGTTGGTGATGCCGTTCTGGGTGGTGGACATCATCATCGCCGGCGGCGTCGCGACCGATGGTTGCAGCAGGTAGTGCAGCACCTTGCCCAGGACGAACGGCGGCAGCGCTACGATCACGCTCTCGATCAGCATCATGAAGATGATCCGCGGGCGGACCTTCCACGAACTACCCTGGGCCTGCTGCAGCAATAGAAAGACCATGATCACGAAGATCAGGCTGATCAGAGGCGTGCCGACGCCGATGAAGTTGAATGCCTTGTCGAGGATGACGTCGGCGCCGTTCTTCAGGATGCGGTCGCTGCTGCGCGAGAAGGCCCAGACGCCGACGTGATAGAGCAGGAAGAAGGGGAGGGTGAAGGCCAGACAGACGACCGGCTTGCGGCTCTCCTGCAGGTAAGCCACATAGGGTGAGCGCGGCAGTGTGTCGTGATTGAGCTTGATCGCCATACGACGTCCTTCGGTTACGGTCGCGACACGCGCGGGGCGTCGCGCAGACAGCCTTATCGTACGGGAGGGGTGGGGGGAATGCAACCGCCGGGGCGCGAGGCTATTCGCTGATCCAGTTGCTCAGTTGCGCGCGCTCGACGATGCGTTGGAACTTGTCGTCGCTCATGCGGTGGAGTTTGAGGCAGATGACGCGTTCGCGGTTGGGCATGGCTCCCAGCGGTTCGCCCATAAACATTCGCTGCGTCTCGTCCGGCCAGGTCAACTCGATCTGGATGCAGATGTTCGGTGGCGGCGGCGCCTGCATGTTCAGCAGGATTCCGCCCTCGCCGACCGGGAGGGTGTCGCCTTTCTGAAAGGCGCGGTGCGGTGAATGATGGACGAGCCGATAGCGCACGCGGATACTCGATGGCAGATGGCTGAAATGGCCGCGGAATGTTCGCGAGATCTGCTTCTCTTCCTCGGAGCGCTCGTCGGTCCGGTACTGCAATACGAATTGGGCGATGAGAATGGTGTCGCCGTGACGCAGCGGTAAGCGGCGTATATGTCGGCCGTTGACGATCGTCCCCGAGCGCGAACCGCAGTCTTCGAGATAATGGTCGGCCCCTTCGGTGAAGATGACCGCGTGCCGTCGCGAGACGCCCGGGTCGTTGAGGCGGATGGTGGATTCCTCGCCGCGGCCGATGACGGTGCGATCGTCGGGCAAGTCCACCTCGCGGCAGCCCTCGCGCGGTCCGAAGATGCGCAGATACGCCGCCGATTCGGCTTTCTTGTCCTCGGGAATGTATGTGGTGTCCTCGGTCACGCCGGAGTCCCTCCGCAACGGAACAGCGCAAGCATACCATATCCGGCTGGGCATTGCATCTGGTTTTCGGCATTTCCGCGCGGTGCGAGAACGTCCGGTCGGACAAGAACTTTTCCGTTGCGCGCTCGCGGGATTTGCTGCAAGGTAGGAGCTTTACGCGAGAACAGGCGGCCGGAAGGAGTCGACGTATGCAGTCATTTCTGGAGCGGTTGGGCGCGAGCGAGACGCTGATCTGCGACGGGGCGATGGGGACGTTTCTGCAGGCCAAGGGATTGGCTCCGGGAACCTGCCCGGAACTCTGGTGCATCGACCGTCCCGACGACGTCAAGGACATCCACCGACAGTACCGCGAGGCCGGCAGCGACATGGTCGAGACCAACTCGTTCGGGGGCTCGCGTTACAAACTGGACCACTACGGTCTCGCAGACCGTGTGGCCGAGATCAACCGGGCCGCCGCCGCGCTGGGACGTGAGGTCGCCGGCGAGACGCAACACGTTCTGGCCAGTGTCGGGCCCACCGGCGAGTTTCTGGAGCCGCTCGGGGAGGAGACCGAGCCGGAGATGTACGAAGCTTTTCGCGAACAGGTCGTCGCGCTCGAGGCCGGCGGTGCCGACGTGGTCATCGTCGAGACCATGACTGCGGTGGAGGAGGCGGTGCTCGCGGTCAAGGCTGCCAAGGAGCATACCGGCATGGCCGTCATCGCCAGCTTCACCTTCGATCCGCAACCCGGTGGCGGCTACGCCACCATGATGGGCGTGCGCCCGGATCGCTTCGCGGAGGAGATGCTCGCCGCCGGTGCAGACGTGCTGGGCTCCAACTGCGGCGTCGGCCCCGATCACATGCTCGAGGTGATCAAAGCTTTGCGCGCGGCCGCGCCGGAGGCGCCGCTGATGGCCATGCCCAATGCCGGGATGCCGGTGGTCGAAAACGGGCAGACGGTCTTCAAGGAGACGCCGGCGCAGATGGCGGACAAGATCCCCGCGCTTATGGCGGCCGGCGCCACCGTCATCGGCGGGTGCTGCGGCACGAGCCCCGAGCATATTGCGGCTTTTCGCGACGCGCTCAGGTGATTCGGCGGGGAAGCAGCGCCAGCGCCGCAAGCACAATCATGCCCGCGGCCAGCATCGTGGCATTCAGGCCGGTTGCGGGCAGCAACGCCGAGCTGGTAAGGAAGCCCGCCAGACAGGCGCCGAGAAGATCGGCCGCATAGAGCCAACCGCCGGCGTTACGCCAGGTCGGATGCAGGAGAGGCAGAAGCGGAAATGACGCGCCGTCGCCGACTCCGGCGAGGAAGATCAGCCCCGCGACCAGCCGCCGCCCCGGCCAGAGCGAGATCCCATTCGACGCCAGCGCGAGCAGCCACGGCGTCATAAACGCCAGCAGCGACAGATCGAGAAGAAGCGTCAGCAGGCGCCGACTTGGATTCTCGTGGAAGCGATCCGTCCATGTCGCGCCCAGTGCCAGCCCGGCCATGAACAACCCGCCCAACAGGCCGATTTCGGCATAGACGTAGCCGCAGAGGTTCTGGTACGTCTGGCGCGCGACGCGGCAGCAGCGCCTCCATCTGCTCCGGCGTCAGATTCAACGCGTTGATCAGATTGAGCATGGATATTTCCCGAAACAACTCGTGCACTTCCCGGCTCTTGCGAATCAAATCCTCGTCAAGTCCGCAATCCTGTGCCGCGCGCGCGGGTAACGCCAACAGGACCGCCCCAAATAGAACGCCCAGCAGCCGTATCATCGTAACTCCTCCTATTCATGCCGAATCAATCTACATCCTGTTGACGCAACAGTATCGCAAGAAGACAGACAAAAGGGATGCTAGCGGTACTGAAGGCACAGATATTCTGCAACATATTTTTATATATAGGTTTATGGGTGAAGGGGCAGAGGTTCCGGGTGCTTGTGGTGTTGGATATGTCTACACGGAGTTTGCCAGCGTTAACTTGATAGTGATTCCGCACTGATTCGGAAAAGAAAGAATTCGCCAATCGGTCTTCAGGCATTACCCTTACAGACAGGCTGTAGAAGGACGAATACAATCGCATGCGTGCAGGCCTTTCGTAGCATGCATCCGACTTATCCTGGCGCTGTATCGGGTATATATTGCATGAGCGACCACCATGTTACAGAATCCACAATCTCCGCAACGGGTGAAGAGGCGTTGCGTTCTCGTTGCGCCCGGCTCGAGAAGGAATTGGAGGAGCAGAAGCGGCGGTTCACGCAATCCGAAGCGATGTTGCATCTGCGCAACGATCTGGCTCTGGCGCTCGGCGCGGCCAGCGAGTTGAAGGAAGCGCTGGCGATTCTGATCGAGAGCGTCTTGCGCATCGACTACATCGACACCGCCGGCATTTACCTTTATGAAGAAGCGACGGACGAACTGGTCCTGATCCATCACTACGGCATGTCCGAGACTATCCTCGAGAAGTTGTATCGCTTCGGCTCCGAGGATCTCGAGTATCACATCGCCATGCGCGGCGGGGAAATGATCCCGCTCTCTCCCGAGGAGGCCCCGGTCTTGCAGCAGGCCATCGAGAGCGGTGTGGTCCACTGCGGCGGGTGTCTGCCGATCCGGTACGAGGGCCAGACGATCGCGGCCCTGGTCATCGGTACGCGTAGCCGCGATGAGTTCCCGGTTATGTCGGTGGCCGCGGTCAAGGCGATCAGCGCCGAGGTAGGCGGAGCCATCTCGCGCATCAAAGCCGAGGAGGCGTTGCGTCTCAGCGAGCGGCGGTATCGTACGGTGATCGAGGATCAGACCGAGATGCTCTGCCGGTTCACTCCAGATTTCCGCCTCAGTTTTGTCAATCCGGCCTACTGCCGCTTCTTCGGCAAAAAGCGCGAGGAGTTGATCGGTTCGTCGTTTCTCACGCTGATTCCACAAGAGGAACGTGATGCGGTCCGGCGTTTCTTCGCCTCGCTGACGCGCGAGAACCCCGTGACGAGCCACGAACATCAGGCTATCGCGGCCGACGGAGCGGTGCGCTGGCAACAGTGGGCCAACCGCGCACTCTTCGGGAAGGACGGTCGGATCGAAGGATTTCAGGCCGTTGGCCGCGATATCACCACGCGCAAGCGTGCCGAATTGGAGTTGCAGCAGGCGCGCGAGAAGTTGGAGGAGCGTGTGCGGCGGCGGACGCTCGAATTGCGCAACAGCATGGAGTTGTTGGAAAAGACGCTCAACAGCCTGCGCGACGCGGTTTTCATCATCGACGATAAATCCGCCCGGATTCTGCAATGCAATCCCGCAGTCGAGCGCATCTTCGGCTACTCCGAAGCGGAACTGATTGACGAGCTGACCGCGGTGTTGCACGTCGACGATCTTTCGCTCGCCGGTTTTCGTGAACGGCTCTTCGCCGCCGTCGCGAGCGAAGGTTATTTGTATCTGCCCGAGTTTCACATGAAACGCCGCGACGGCACCGTCTTTCCGACCGAACATATCGTCACGCCGCTATTGGGCGAAGCCGGCGGGCGTATCGGCTGGGTGAGCGTAGTGCGCGATATCAGCCGCCGTCGCGAACTGGAATCGGCTCTGCTGGAGATCAGCGAGCGGGAGAAACGGCTCATCGGGCAGGAGATCCACGACGGCCTCTGCCAGCAACTCGCCGGCGTGCTCTGTCTCTGCCGCGCCGCGGACAAGCGATTGGAAAACGGAGAGACCGTAGGCACGGGCGATCTGCGCGAGATCATCGATTACCTCGGCGAGACGCTCGAACAGGCGCACGATCTTTCGCGCGGTTTGAGCCCGCTTTCGCTCTCCCCGGAGGCATTCGTGCCCACGCTCGAGGAGTTGGCCGGTAGGATGCGCCGAACGTTCGGGGTCGGCTGTCGAGTTCGGTATGCGGGCAAGGTGCTTATCGAGAATCCCAGTTGGGCATTGCATCTTTACCGTATCGCCCAGGAGGCGGTGCACAACGCGCTCCAACACGCCGATGCCGAATCCGTCGAGATGGAACTGCAACCGCAGGGCGAAACCTTCTGCCTGCGTATCGTCGACGACGGTTGTGGAATCGGAGCCGCCGCGGCTGTCGGTCCCGACCTGACCGCCGATCAAACCGCCGACCGGCAATCCGGCCAGCAAGGCCTGGGATTGAAGACCATGGAGTATCGTGCCGGTCTGATGGGCGGGACGGTAACGGTGGCGCCCGGCGTGACCGGTGGTACGGTCGTCGAATGTCTCGTGCCGTCTCGTACGGAGATTGTCTGCTGCCAGGAGGAGTCATGAGGCATCCCCAAACCGCGCCTGTCGTCCAGGCCCCCCGAGTCTTTCTCTTCGAGGATCATCCGGTGATGCGCCGGGGGTTACGCGAGTTATTGGCGCAGCAGCACTGCCTGATCTGCGGGGAAGCCGAGAGAGTCGATGTCGGTGCGGCGCCGGTACTGGCGGCGCGGCCGGATGTGGTGCTGCTGGACCTCTCCCTCGCCGACGGCGACGGCACGGTGCTGATCGAGGCGCTGCACAGCGAGTGTGCGGAGTTGCCGGTCCTGGTCTTCTCCATGCACGAGGACATGCTTCACATCGAGCGCGCCCTGCGCGCGGGCGCCCGGGGCTATATCACCAAGCAGGATGTCCTGGACGAGGTGATCGAGGGGGTGCGCGCGGTGCTCAAGGGCGCGACCTACCTGAGTCGCCGGGTGCGGCAAGTGGTCGATCAGAACGACGATGGCGAAGGGGCGCGGACGAAACTGAAGAGCCTGAGCGATCGGGAACTGGAGGTGTACCAGTTGATGGGGCAGGGGTATTCCAGCGGCGAGATCGCCAAGAAGCTGTTTCTGAGTCCCAAGACCATCGAGACCTACTGCTCCCGCCTCAAGGAGAAGTTCGGCCTCGCTACCAGTCGCGACCTTCACCGTCACGCCATCCAGTACATGCGTTACGCGGATCGCTGAAGCGGTTCAGGCAGGCGTTTCGTTATCCACGGCGGCGGATGTGGCGGCGGCATTCGCGGCTTCGGACGGGCGGTCGAAGAGCGTGACGGTGAATGTGCTGCCCACATCGGGTGTGCTCTCCACGACCGCATCGCCGTCGTAAAGCTGCGCGAGCTTTTTCGCGATCGAGAGTCCGAGCCCCGTGCCGAGGATCCTGGCGGTCTTCTCGTTGCGGATGCGGACGAAATCATGGAAGAGCTTCTGCGCCTCCTCGGGCTTGAGGCCGATGCCGGTGTCGGCGACCGTGAGAGTGATCTTCTCGCCCTCCTTCTCCAGCGTCACGTCCACCCGCCCGCCGTCGCGGTTGTACTTGACTGCGTTGGAGACCAGGTTGTTGAGGATGATCTCCACCTCCCCCGGATCGGCCGTCATGGGCAGCGGCTTCGGCGCGTGCAGGTTCACCGCGATCTGTCGTTCGCGCGCGCCGGCCTGGACGGTCTCGATGGCCAGGTCCGCCACGTGGGCCAGGTCCACCTTCTGCAGGTCGCGCTGCTTCTGCCCCGACTCGATGCTGGTCAGGTCCAGGAGCTCCAGGATCAGTTTGCGCATGAGGTTGATCCGGTGCGCGCAGCGGCCGAGCGTCTCCTCGTAGGCGGCGATGTCGTTGCCGCAGACGCGGTCGGTCATGATGTTGAGGTAGCCCTCGACGGCGTTGAGCGGGGCTTTCAACTCGTGGCCGAGGACACGGATGAACTGGAAGCGCACCTGCCGTTTCTCCTCGGCGAGTTTCCGCGTCTGGCGCGAGAGAATCAGGCGCGTGGCGGCTTTGCGCACCGTGTTCTTCAACTCAGCGGGGGTAAACGGTTTGGGCAGAAAGTCGTAGGCGCCGTGGCGCATCGCGGTGACCGCCGTCTCGATGGAGGCGTAGGCGGTGATCATGATGACGAGGATGTCCTCGAGTTCCGGCTGGAGCTTCTCGAGCACTTCCAGTCCGCTCATGCCGCCCATTTTCTGGTCCAGGAGCAATATGTCCGGCTGGCGCACGGCGACTTTCTTGAGTGCTTCCTCGCCGCTTTCGGCCTGGTCGACCTCGAAGCCGACGTCCTCGTCGATCTCGGCGACGTGGATCTCGTACCCGCGCAGGGCGCGGGCGGCGCCCATGCGCATGCCGGCTTCGTCGTCGACGATGAGGATATGCAGGGGCTCCATGGTCACTCCTCGAGCAGGCGCTCGATCTCTTGCTGCAGTTGCTCGCTACGGACGGGCTTGTCGAGGAACGCGTCGGCCTTGATCCAGGAGCGCTCCTCTTCGGTGGCGACGTCGAACTCGATGCCGGCCTCGCGGGCGACGCTGGTGACCACGATCACCGGCACCGGCGGTGAGAGTTTCTTGAGGTGATAGCAGAGGGTGAAGCCCGCGTCGGGTTGTTCCATCATCAGATCGACGATGGCCAGATCCGGACGTTTCTCCTTCAGCAACGCTTCCGCCTCCTCGCCGCTGGCGGCGGTCAGGGTTTCGTAGCCGGCCGCCTTCACCATGGCCTGCTGCTGGAAGAGCACGTCCGGGTCGTCGTCGACCAGCAGGATGGTCTTGGTCTCGCTCATGTCAGTTTTTCACCTCCTGTGCGCGGCAGAGTCAGGATAAACGTCGTGCCGGTCGGTCCAACCGCAGGATCGGCGTTGGACTCGACGCGAATATTGCCGCGATGCATTTTCACGATTCCGTACGTGACCGCAAGCCCCAATCCCGTACCTTTTCCGATCTGCTTGGTCGTGAAGAACGGCTCGAAGATCTTGTTCAGGTTTTCTTCCGGGATGCCGGTGCCGGTATCGCGGATGCGGATGGTGAAGTGCTCCTCGTCCTCGCGCGTGCTGAGTGAGAGTTCGCCGCCCTCGGGCATGGCCTGGTAGGCGTTACCGACGAGATTGACCAGAACCTGCAGGATCTGGTCGTGATCGATCTCGGCGACGGGATCGCCCATGTTGTTCTCGACCGTGAGGACGACATTCTCGTGTTTGGGCGCCGATTGCAGGCACTGCTCGATCAGTTTGGTCACGTCCGTGGGCGTGCGCACGACCTTGTCCTGGCGCGCGAAATGCAGTAATCCCGAGACGATCTTTTTACACCGGTCGGCTTGCTCGGCGATCATTCCCAGGTCCTTGCGCAGCGACTCCTCCGGGCATTCGTCCAGCAGAAGATGCGCGTACATCAAGACCACGCCCAGGGGGTTGTTCACTTCGTGAGCGATGCCGGCGGCGAGTTGTCCCATGCTCGCCAGTTTCTCCGACTGCACCAGCGCCTGGCGCGTGGAAGCCAGCTCCTCGTGCGAGCTCTTCAATTTCCGCAGACTGTTCTGGAGCTGTTGGATGGTGTAGGGCAGGCACATCTCGCTCTCGGCGAGTCCCTTGTGGATGGCGATGGCGTGGTCGACGCACGTGTCGTAGCCGCAGGCGCCGCAGTTGAGTTCGTCCTCGGGTTTCTCCTTGCCCATGCGCGCGAGGATCTCGCGAATCACCTCCTTCTCCGGCAGCTGCACGCGCTGGTCCTTGGCCGTGTAGTCACGGGTCAGGTCGAGGTAGCGGAAGTGCTGCATCTCCTGTTTCCAGGTTCGCCGATCCATCTCCCGCATACGGGCCTGAACGTAGCGGCTGACGCGCGAGCGGCGGTTGAAGAGCGGGGCGGTGGTGCGCATTCCCGCGCCCATGATGCAGCCGTTGCAGGCGAGCACTTCCAGCAGGCGTGCATCCAGGTCGCCGTTGACGAATTCGCGCAATGCCTCGATGAACTCGCGAGAACCGTCGGCGGCGACGATGGTTTCGTCCAGCAGGTCCTCGCGCAGGTCCGCCGCCTGCAGCATGCCGCGGCTGATCGGGAAGAGCTGGCCGTCGCCCGCGTGCGGCGGATCGAATTCGGAGGGCTTCACGTCGTCGGCCGTGATGTCGTCTTCGTCGAACATGCGGCGGAGTTCATCGAACGTCAGCACCGCGTCGGTATCGCCCTTGAGATTCTCGTCTACGCTTTCGCATTTCTTGGCGCTGCAGGGGCCGATGAAGATGATGCGGATGTCGTTGCCGTGGAGTTGGCGTAGTGCGCGGGCCATGGCCACCATCGGCGAGACGATCGGCGCGAGGTGGGAGACCGCCTGGGGGTAGTACTTTTCGACGAAGAGCACCACCGCCGGACAACTCGTGGCGATGTAGCGCTTGCGGTCGTCCAGCGAGAGCAGCTTGGTGTACTCCGCGGCCACCAGGTCGGCGCCGAAAGCGACCTCGTTGACGCGGTGGAAGCCGAGTTTGCGAATCATGCCGACGAAGGTGCGGTGGTCGCAGTCCTCGAACTCAGCCGGAAAGCTCGGCGCGACGACGGCAGCGACTTTCCGCTCGCCCGCGAGCAGCTTGCGCGCGCGCTCGACCGTGCCGATGATCTGTTTGGCGCCCTGGGAGCAGACCTTGACGCAGTTGCCGCAGCCGATGCAGCGCTCGACCATAACTTCCGCCTGCCCCTCCTCGATGCGGATGGCTTTGGCCGGACACATGCGCACGCAGGTGAAACAGACGCGGCAGCGATCCTTGACGGTGACGATGGTGCCTCTATCGGCGACTGGCATCGCGTTCTCCGGGCCGCACTCGCATCAGCACATCACTTCGTGCGGCTGGTAATGCGTGTGCAGCAGATGATGGCTCTTTTCACCCAACGGCTCGCCGAGGTACTCCTCGTAGAGCCGCAGGATCGATTTGTTCTGGTGCGAGACGCGCACGGCGCCGTCGCGGTCGATCCCGTAAAGCGCCTGCATGCGCGTCTTGACCGCTTTGAGATCGGTGCCCAATGGCTGTCCGCCACCGTTGATGCATCCGCCCGGGCAGGTCATTACCTCGATGAAATGCAGATCCTTGCGACCGGCGCGGATCTGTTCCAGCAGCGTCCTGGCGTTGCCGAGTCCACTGGCTGCCGCCACGCCGACTTCGAGTCCGTCGACATCGACTTTGGCCTCTTTGATCCCGTCGAGGCCGCGGACGGCCTGTACCTTCAGTTCCTCGAGTTCCCTGTCGGTCAACAGGTAATGGGCCGTGCGGACAGCCGCCTCCATCACGCCCCCGCTGGCACCGAAGAGCTTGCCGGCGGTGCTGCGTTCGCCGAAGGGCGTATCGTTCGAGCTCGGCTCCAGCCCGTTGAGATCCAGGCCGTAGATCTCGATGGCGCGGGCCAGTTCGCGCGTGGTAAGCACCGCGTCGATATCGTGCAGCTTGTGATGGGCCATCTCCGGCCGTCCGGCCTCGGCCTTCTTCGCCGTGCAGGGCATGACCGAGACGCTGAATATCTTCGCCGGGTCGATCCCCTCGCGCTCGGCGAAGAAGCTCTTGATCAGCGCGCCCATCATCTGCTGCGGGCTCTTGCAGCTGGAGATGTTGGGGATGAACTCGGGATACTGCGTTTCGACGAAGCGCACCCACCCCGGCGAGCAACTGGTGAGCATCGGGAGCACGCCGCCGGTCTTGACCCGGTGGGCCAGCTCCGACGCTTCCTCCATGATGGTCAGATCGGCCGTGAAGCTGGTGTCGAAGACGCGGTCGAATCCGAGTCGTCGCAACGCCGTGCTCATCGCGCCGAGGACGTCGGTGCCGGGCTTGACGCCGAAGAACTCGCCGAGGGTGACCGAGACGGCCGGCGCGTGCTGGACGACGACGAGCTTCTCCGGGTCGTGCAGGGCGTCCATCACCTCCTTGAGATGGCTGCGTTCGCGCAGCGCACCGGTGGGGCAGATGGTGACGCACTGACCGCAGTTGATGCAGTTCGAGACGTTTATCCCCTGGTTGAAGGCGGTGCCGACGGTGGCGGAACTGCCGCGGTTGATGAAATCGATGGCTGCGACCGACTGGATCTCTTCGCAGACGCGCACGCACTTGCCGCAGAGGATGCACTTGTCCGGGTCGCGGATGATCGAGGGGCCGCTGATGTCGGGTTCGTAATGCGTCTTGGCCCCGCCGTAGCGACGCTGGCGCACGCCCATCTTCTCCGCCAGCGTCTGCAATTCGCAGTGGCCGTTACGGATGCAGTAGAGGCAGTCGTCGGGGTGGTCGGTCAGCAGCAACTCGATGATGGTCTTGCGCGCCTGGATGGCGCGCGGGCTGTGCGTCTGCACGACCATGCCATCGCGTACGGGATAGGCGCAACTCGGGACCAGCCCCGGTGCGCCTTCAACCTCCACCACGCACAGGCGGCAGGCGCCGCTGGGGAAGAGGTTCTCGATGTGACAGAGCGTCGGCACCTCGATGCCCTCGCGGCGAAGCGTCTCCAACAGCATCTCGCCTTCGCGGGCCTCGATGGGGCGGTTGTTCACGGTGATGTTGATCATCGTTTCCTCCTGGAGGTTTACTCCATGATTACGGCGTCGAACTTGCATGCGCTCACGCAGCTTCCGCACCCGATACAACGCTCGGCGATGATGTGGTGCGGGCTCTTGGGCGTGCCGACGATGGCATCCGCCGGGCAGACGCGGGCGCAGAGCGTGCAGCCGCGGCATTTGTCGTGCGAGATGCTGTAGTGCAGCAACTCGCGGCAGGCGCCAGCCGGGCAGCGGCGCTCGTAGATGTGCGCCTCGTATTCGTCGCGGAAAAAGCGCAGCGTGCTCAGCACCGGGTTCGGCGCGGTCTGCCCGAGGCCGCAGAGGCTGGTGTCCTTGATCACCTTGGCCAGGCGGTTGAGATAGATCACGCCCTGGAAGCGATGCAGCGCCTCGTTGCCGCTCTCGCTGCGCCGCGCGCGGGTGATGC